>CBJLAJ010000147.1:0-13182 GCA_966421005.1 uncultured Paraburkholderia sp. | reverse complement strand
CTATCGGCCGACATCGATGCGGCCATATACGCCGTCCGCTTCATCATTCGGCCCCGCGGCAAAAAACAGGGTGTTGGTCGGCTGATCGTTGAGCCCATTGCCGAATGCAATGCCCCACAAGCCGGGCTCGACGATATCGGTACCGTCGGCGTGCCGCAACGTCCCGATCAACATACCTGTGTTCGGATCGAAGGCGTGGATCATGCCGTCGCCGAAATTACCGACCAGAACAGCGTTATTGAATGGGCCGAAGTCACGAGGCGAAAGTGCCATGCCCCAAGGCGCATTCAGCGGCCCCCCTGTCGCGAAACGCTGAATGAACTGTCCTGACGTGCTGAACACGTCGATCACCCCCAGGCCCGCGCCAGGTACGTCGTCATGCTTGCTCGCATCTTGCATCGCATAGGCAACGAATATTTTCGAATCGATTGCCTGAATGCCGAATGGCGCGAATCCCGCGGGTAGCGTGGGGTCTTCAAATGCGCCCGGGAGCGCAATTTTTCTGAATGTATCGTCGAACACGTCGATCTTGTTGTTATGGAAATCGGCGGCAAAGAGGAAGTTGGCGCCGTTGCTGCTGGCCATCGCGAGGCCCTTGTAAACCGCGCTGCCGCCGCTATCGAACACGGTCACGGCCGCTGTTGGATTGACGCCGGGCGACCATGCGGTGAGCGTGCCGCCCTCCCCGGCAAAGATAAAAGCTGCGGACCCCGATTTTCCGTTCTGGCTCACGACAAAACCCGCGGTGCTATTGAACACGATGCCAGTCGGATTGGCGTCGCCGCTCGATCCCGCCGGGATCGAAACGACGAGCGACTGCGGCACACCGTTGCCGTCATACAGTGTCGCGCGCTGCGTGCCGTTATCCGCTACCCAAACAAAACCTTTTGGATTGAAGGCGATGCCCCAGGGATTTTTCAGATTGGCGTCGATGTGGGCAGCTGGGACAGCGCCGTCAGAAACGAGCGCGGTAACGTGGAAACGCGCGGCGTGCGATGAACTGCCTCCGCACGCTACGAGGCCGGCTACGATCACGCCCCATAACGCGACCATCCCGGCTGTATGGACATGTTTCATGATTGCGCTCCTGCGCGTCGCGCGTATGCCCTGGATGTCTTTAAACGAATCAGTCGTCGCGTTTATTCCGTCGGTGCGTGGCGCTCATGTTCTCGGCAAGCAGCGGTTCGAGCGGAGCGATGCACAGCCAATCAATCGTTCGTATCGAATCAATCAATCGTGAGTGCTTTGTGCGCTCTGTCACAGGCAGCGATCGGCGAGCGCGCAACAATGAATGCACAGATGCCAATGCCGCGCTGGCCATCCGAGCGCCGGCATCCGGCCTGCATACTATGACAACCAAACGGAGGCGAGCCGTGAGTGGCCGGACGTCGAGGGCTGCGGCCCTGATCATGAGCGGTATCGCGAGTGCAGCGTCGTTCACCGTCGGCGCGCTGAGTATCCCTGTATCGGCGCACGCCGCACCCGTTGCGGCGCCGCCTGCCAAAGCCGCCCGCGCTTTGCCCGTCGGCGGTGCCGCTCAAGCCGCGCCCGATTATGCGGCGATTGTCGAGCAATACGGGCGCGCTGTCGTCAACATCTCTGCTTCGCGCGACGCCGGGCAGCAGCCCGCCGCAACCACGGGGCTCGACGTCCTGGCGCCCGACGATCCGATCGGTGCCGCCTTCCAACCTGCCGCAACTCAGCAGGACGATGGCAAACCCGTACGCATCATATGGGGCAGTGGCTCGGGCTTTATCGTCAGCGCGGACGGGCTCGTCGTCACCACCGCGCACATCGTCAATCACGCGGACGACGTTACCGTGACGCTGACCGACCGTCGTCAGTTCAAGGCCCGTGTGCTCGATGTCGATCCCCATACCGATGTCGCGCTGCTTCAGATCCAAGGTGCCTCGAAGCTGCCCGTCGTAAAACTTGGCGATTCGTCGCGCGTGCGGGCGGGCGAACCGGTGCTGGCAATTGGCGCGCCCGACGGTCCGCAAAATGCAGTCACGGCCGGACTCATCAGCGAAACGTCGCGCGTACTGCCCGATGGAACGAGTTTTCCGTTCTTTCAGACCGATATCGCAGTCAACCCCGACAATTCGGGCGGACCGCTCGTGAACCGTGAGGGCGAGGTGGTCGGCGTGGCGGTGCAGCTCTATGTCGATGGGCAACGATCTCAAACGATGACGTACGCCATTCCAATCGCCGCGGCAATCAAGCTGGGTTCTCACTTGCCGGAGGGCCTGAAAAAAACGGGTGGCGGCAGCCTCAATATCACTACCCAAGATCTCGACCCCGGCCTGGCGGCGGCCTTCGGTCTGTCGCGTGCGCAAGGCGCGCTCGTCACGTTCGTCGGCCCGCCGACGCGCGGCGCTGCCGCGAACAGTCTCAAAGTCGGCGATGTGATTACTCAGGTGAACGGAAAGACCGTCGAGCATGCCGGCGACGTGCGCGATGCAGTGTCAGGACTGGCTCCCGGATCGAAGGCGACGCTGAAGATCATCCGCGGCAAGAAGCCCATGACGCTATCGATGACGGTGGGTGCGGCCACGGATAGTGCCGCGCAAGGTCGCGGCGGCAGCAGCAGTGGCGAACTCGATCGAATCGGCCTCGCCGTTCATCCACTCGTCGAAGAGGAGCAGCGTGCGAGCGGGCTAGCAACGGGCTTGCTTGTCGATAGCGCCTCCGGCCTCGCCGCGAACGCGGGTATTCAATCGGGTGACATCGTGGTGTCGGTGAACGGTACGCCTGTCGCGTCGCGGGAAACGCTGGCCTCGCTCATCGCAGCGGGCGGAAACGAAGTCGCGCTGTTGATCGTGCGCGACAATGTGCGCACCTTCGTTTCACTCGAACTCAAATAGGAAGACGTATATCCGGCATCGGCAGACCGATCCATCCCATGACAGCGGTCTGCCGGCGCCGGCGCCCTGCGCGGGGTCGCCAATCAGGCGCTAAGCGCGGTAAGCACGGTAGGCGCGCTTACGCTGGAAGCGGCATGTTCGTGGCCATCGCCGCGAGTAAATCAAGCAAAGTACCCAGTCGTCGACGATCGACTGCCGATATCGCTGGCGCCTGCATCAGCTCTTCGATCTGCGACACCCAATATTCACGACGGATAAGCCAAGGAAGGCGGCCCAACGTATGTACCGTCTTCTCCAGTCGCTCGATTTCGCCCCTCACCTTTAGCCTCCCGTCTTCGCTGGAAGTCCCGTGCGGGCACGGGACAAGATAGTTCGATGCACCTGGCGCAACAACCAGGCATCGAGTCGCGGAATCACGGTCAAAGACACCAAGCTCGGGAGTAGCGAAAGCCATATCGCCCGAGCAAACGTTTGCTCGCTCATCGCGACGCCCCTTGCACCTTTATGATGTTTGTCTAACGGCTCATCGGCGCCCTGATTTAATAGGTGCAAACCCTTATTTCATCGCGCGCAAGACGATTTTCCCAAGAGAGGCATGCGGCAATCGGCACCACCGGTCATTCGAACCGTGAGCTACGCCCGACGGATCAATTTCCAGAGCACGAGAAGCACGACCGCGCCGCCAGTCGCCGTAATGATGGATGCGATGAATCCCCCTCCCACATGAATGCCCAACACGCCGGCAAGCCAGCCGCCCGCGAATGCACCGATAATGCCGACGACGATATCGCCCAGCAGGCCAAAGCCTCCCCCTCCCACGATCAGGCCGGCCAACCAGCCCGCGATGGCACCGATCACGAGCCAAACGATAATTCCATGTGCTGCCATTTATATTCTCCTTTTCTTGTCACCGTTACTCATCAGCGTGCCCCCGCCATGTGGGGCAACGTAGCGTAGCGGCTTCAAACAACGAAGTCTGTCAAAAATTGTTAGCACGACCGGAGCCAAATGAAACCACCGCACAGCGCCGACACTGCTCCGAACCGCGCGGGCACGCGCAGCCTCGCATTGGCGGCGAGCCTCGCATTGATCGCGTTTTCGCTTCGCACGCCCATTACGAGCGTGGGCCCCATTCTCGTCGAAGCGGTTCGCGCAACGCAGCTCACGGCCGCCGGCGCGAGCTTGCTGACTACGCTTCCCTCGCTGTGCTTTGGACTGTTCGGGCCGATTGCGCCGATGCTCTCGCGCCGCATGGGTAGCGAACGGGCGTTGCTTGTACTGCTGGCGCTCCTCACCGCCGGCACGGCATTACGAGCGATACCATCGTGGCAGGCGTTGTACTTCGGCCAGGTGGTCGCCTGTTTTTCCATCGGCTTGATGAACGTGCTGCTGCCAGGCGTCGTCAAACGCGACTTTCCCCATCACGTCGCGCTCATGACCGGCCTCTATAGCGCAGCAATGTGCGCCGGCGCGGCGACGGCCGCCGCAGCCACGGCCCCTGCCGCCAATGCCATCGGGTCGCTGCTCGGACGCACGGGCGGCAATGCCTGGGCGTGGGCCTTGGCGATCTGGGCACTGCCCGCAGGTCTGGCCACACTGTTATGGCACGGTCAACTGCCTCCCGCGCAGGCGCGCACTCAAAGGACTACGCGAGCTGTGATCGGCTTATGGCGGGATCCACTCGCCTGGCAAGTCACGCTGTTCATGGGTTCGCAATCTTCGCTGGCATACATCGTGTTCGGATGGCTACCGACCGTTTTGCGCATGCGAGGGATGAGCGCGGTCGGTGCCGGGCTCATGCTGTCGCTCAGCGTGATGACCCAGGCGGCAGCTTCTCTACTGCTGCCGTTTTTGCTCGTCCGTCTTCGCGATCAGCGCGCCGTGAACGTCGGCGCGCTGCTGTTGACCGGGGTCAGTCTCACAGGCTGTTTCTTCGCGCCTGTCTCGACGATGTGGGGTTGGGCACTGTTGCTCGGCATCGCGCAGGGAAGCGCTTTTACGCTCGCGCTCACTGTCATCGGGTTGCGCTCATCCGATTCGCACGTTGCCGCGCAGCTATCGAGCATGGCTCAGGGAATCGGCTACCTGATCGCGTCGGGCGGCCCCTTCATCGCAGGTTCCCTACTGCATGCAACCGGCTCGCTTTACAGCCTTGCAGCCTTATGTGCGTGCATCTGCGTTCTGTCGGCGTGGTTCGGTTATACCGCTGGCCGGCATACACATGTGAAAGTCGAACTCACGAGTGCTGCTTGACAATGCGATGCCTGTTCTCGTTGTTGCCAAGACCATTAATACCTGCGCTACCGTAATATAGCAACTTTCACTTTTAAGTTGTTACTAACAACGCAATTAATTTAACTTTTAAGTTGTTACTACACAACATCGCACCCTGAACGGCCATTGAGAAAAACTCGTCCCGCAATTTGCGCAGTGCGATAAGGCATCCGTGAATGTCGATAAGCTTGTTTGACACAAAACCTTCACATACCGGCGCGCCGGGCTCCGCGCCGCATGCCGCCGCCCCACATGGGACGGGGCAGACCGAAGGTTGAGCAACGGCAGGAAACCGACTAATGTTGGGGCACAACCTCCCCTTGCATTTGTTTCGATATTGAACACGAATTTTAGAAAAGTGAGCATTGCAGCGCGGATTACGCAACAATACGGAAATCCCTACAGGCCTGATTCTTACAATTTTTGTCGAATCGCCGTATGGTTTAGCGACGGTCCAGCAAGATTCTTGAACGGCGCATATCGTTGATCGTTCCCGCATCCGATTCCGTTGCGTCACACAACCCACCGGGCCGCAACTACTCTTTAGTAAGTCACGAATCCTGGACTATTGCATAGCAAACCGAGAACGAGCCATGATGCGCAGTACCGACGAGCCCCGCCTGTTCTGGTTCAGCCCGCACGTGCACGCCACGCCGGCGAACATGCACTTCCATGGAGCCGTCGCACTGTCGTCGCCCAGCGAGCTTGACGATTCCGAGGCTGCCGTGGTCTTCCTCGATTGCCGCGAGGCCGATGCGGCGCGCGAGCTTGCGAAGATGCGCGCAGAGACGGGCCCGAAGCCCTACCTCATTCCTGTCGTGCGTCAGCTGACACCGGAGATCGTCGTTTCACTGGTCGCGCACGGCGCCAGCGATGCCGTGACTGAGCAGGACATCGAAGAGCCGGAAGGCATCATTGCGGATGCGAAAGGCCACGCGGGCTTGATCGCCCTCGCGCTCGGCGCGCGCGCGGACTTCGCTCAGGTGCAGGCCCATGCGCACGCGATGGGCTCGCCTGTTTTCATGAAGGACGCTAGTGGCATCTATATCGGCTGCAACGATCGATTCGAGAATTTCCTCGGCATTGGAGGCGAGGCCATTCAGGGCAAGACCGTCTATGACGTCGCGCCCTCGGAGCTTGCGCTGACCTACCATCGCGCAGATTTGGACCTCGTGTCGTCGGGAGGGCTGCAGAGCTATGCGACCGGTGTCCGACACGCCAGCGGCAACGTCCGTATGGTGCGCTTCTTCAAGAGCGCGATACACGACAATGCCGGTCGGATCACCGGTATCGTCGGCGCCATGCACGATATCGCCGATGTACGCGGGCTGCGCGACACGCAGGCCCACTTTGAATCGGTCGCCCGGGAAATCAACGCCGAGCTCTTCGGCGGGCGTCCCGCACCGGGAATCGACCCTGACGCCCCCCTCGTCGAACGAATCGCGCAACGCAACGCCGCGGCACTGGCGCAGCTGTATGCGGCTTATCAGCGCCGGCTGAAACGTTTTCTCAACCGAATGAGTCGGAACGAGGAGTTGATCGAAGAGGTCATCAACGACACGTTTCTCGTCGTCTGGAACAAGGCCGCGCAATTTCGCTACGACTGTGCCGCGTCCACCTGGATCATGAGCATCGCGTATCGCTGCGCGCTCAGCGCACTACGCCGCGAGCGCCACACGCGCCTGCTCGTACCGCTCGACGATTCCTACGCGCTCATGCACTACTCGCACGACTATGAATCGAGCGACCTCATTTGCAAAGCGCTCGACTTGCTGCCGGAGGACCAGCGGCTTGTCATGTCGCTTGCGTACGTGCTCGGTCATTCGATGACGGAAATCGCCCGCATCATCGACAGACCGGCGGGCACCGTCAAAGCGATTTTGCACCGTGCCCGAAACAGCTTGCGGCGCACGATGTCGGCACTCGGTCAGTAGCCGGGGCGGCGATGCCGTCGCGGCTTTTGGTACGATCGCGGCTTTCGCCCTCGCTTTGCCGCGTATCGATAGATGATCGAGCTTCTCCAGCGTCTGCTTTTGTCAGCGCGCAAACTGATGTTTGCCGCACGCGCGCATCTACGCCGCCCCACGCGGCGCGGCCTCGTGATCGCGCTCGCCGCGCCGCCCGTACTGTTCCTGCTCTATGTGTTGGCGCTGATTCCGTTCACGCCCGGCATCGGCGACATCCGCAAGGCGCGCGTCGATCGCCCCGCGCAGATTCTTTCGTCCGATGGAAAGCTGCTGACCGAATTCAAACCGTCGAACCGCGAATGGGTCAAGCTGGCCGATATCTCGCCGCGTGTCATCGATGCACTGATTGCCACCGAAGACCACCGCTTCTACGAGCATCACGGTATCGACTGGCGGCGCACGGTCGGCGCGGCACTCCATACGTTTTCCGGCGATCGCCAGGGCGGCTCTACGATCACGCAACAGCTCGCCCGCAACCTTTACCCCGATGAGATCGGACGCGCCCCGACGCTCACGCGCAAGCTCAAGGAAGCGATTACCGCGCTGAAGATCGAGGCGATCTACCGCAAGGACGAGATTCTCGAAACCTACCTCAATACGGTGCCGTTTCTCTATAACGCGTACGGCATCGAGATGGCCGCGCGCACGTATTTCGACACGTCGGCCTCCGAACTCGACGCGCGCCAGGCCGCAACGCTCGTCGGGATGCTCAAGGGCAATGCCTACTACAACCCGAGGCTCAACCCGTCGCGAGCGCTGCAACGACGCAATACGGTACTTGCGCAGATGGTCAAATACGGGCGGCTCACGCCAGCGCAGTATGCGTCGCTGCAGGCGCGTCCGTTGGGCATCGATTTCGAACGGCAGACCGAGCCGCCCGGACCCGCGCCTCACTTTGCGCAGCAATTGCGCAAATGGTTGATCGCCTGGGCCGATAGCAACGACTACAACATTTACGCCGATGGCCTCGTCGTGCACACGACGATCGACTCCAGGCTGCAGACGATGGCGACACAGGCCGTCGCATGGCAGACGAATCAGTTGCAGAACATCGCAAACGGTGCGTGGTCGGGACGGGAGGGTTGTTCGACGACCAATCCAACTTTCGTCGCATTCATTCGCGAAACCGAAGAATATCGGGCCGCCCGCTCCGCAGGCCAAAGCGATTCCGATACTGTGAAGCAACTCGCACGCGACCGAGCCTTCATGCGCACCCTCTGCACGACCAAGACCGACGTGCAGGCGGGCTTTCTCGCGATCGATCCGCGTACGGGTCAGATCCGCGCCTGGGTAGGTAGCCGCGACTTCGTGCGCGAGCCCTTCGATCACGTTCAGCAAGCGAGACGACAGCCTGGCTCGACGTTCAAGCCGTTCGTCTATGGCGCTGCTTTTGCGGCCGGCGCGAAGGCCGACGACAAGCTTGTCGACCAACCGGTCGAAGTCGCGCTCAAAGGCGGCGAAATCTGGCGCCCCGCTGACGAAACGCCGCCTAACGGCGAGGCGTTTACGTTGCGCCGTGCGCTCGCGCTTTCGCGCAACCGGATCACCGCGCAGGTAATCGAACGCGTCGGCCCCGCCAAGGTCGCCCGGTTGGCCCAGGCGATGGGTGTGCGCGAGAGCCCGCTCGCGGAAGTGCCCTCACTCGCGCTCGGCACGAGTCCCGTGACGCTGAAAGAAATGGTTGCGGCCTACAGCACGATCGCCGACGACGGCGTCTATCGCGCGCCGCAGATGGTCACGCGCATCGACGATGCGAAGGGTAACGTGCTCGCCGAATTCGCTCCGACGCAAGCCGAGCGCGCGCTCGCCCCGGACATCGATCGTACGCTCGTCGATGCCATGCGCGATGTCGTGAGCTATGGCACGGGTGCATCGATTCGCAGCCGCTTCGGTATTCGCGCCGATGTGGCAGGCAAGACGGGCACGACGCAGGACGGCGCGGACGGCTGGTTCATTCTGATGCATCCCGAGTTGGTAGCGGGCGCGTGGGTCGGCTTCGACGACGGACGCGTGACGCTTCGCAGCGATTATTGGGCACAAGGCGCCCATACGGCGCTGCCGATCGTCGGTGAGTTCTTTCAGCGGGCGCTGCGTGCGCGAATCGTCGATGCGCGTGTGCGATTCGATACGGCGCTGCAGCCTTCGGCGTTCGACGAATTCCGCTCGCGCTTGAGCGAGCGCCTGCAGGCATGGCGCGAAACGCTCTTCGGCGGCGCGCCGCGGCAACAAGCGAATACGGGAGCCGTCCAGCCGCGGATACAGTCGGCAAGCACGGCTAACGAGGCACGGTCGGCATCGGCAACGGACAACAGCGTCGCCTCCGCCGCGTCCGAAGTGGATGCTATCGGCGCATTCGCCCAGCCTGGCGCATCGTCGCCCGCGGATGCATCGGCGGGCGAAACGCCCGCTCCCGCCTCCGCCCTGCCCGCTTCAGGCGGCGCAGCACCGCAGCCCAGCGAACCGGTACCGACCGCGCCGCCCGACACGGAACCGGGGACTGCCCCTAATGGAGCGCCGCGCGGTGCCAGCGATGCCACCGCGCCTTGACCATGATCAACACCTCGCCCTGATTAACGCCGCCAATACACGCGCACGAGGTTTTCGTCACGGCTGTATTTCGACTCGAGCGCTCCCTTGAACGCCGCTCTCAGTGTCATGGGTCGACCTCGCTCGACAGAACCTCGTATGTCTTCCTGTACAGATGGATAACATCAGCGGGATCGCAAAGCGCCGTCCCTGGACGCAACACCGCGGCGCAACCGGCCGCTATCGCGTAACGCAATGCCTCCCCGGTATGCGCATCATGATCCATTGCCCAGACCATCGCGGCGAGAAAGCTGTCGCCCGCGCCTACGGCGCTGACGACGTCGACCGGCACGGCGGGAAGGCTGAGCGCCCCACCCTCCGTCGCAATGAGCGCACCGCGCGCGCCGAGCGTAACCGCCACATGGCGTGCCTTGCGTTGCTGTACCAGATGCAGCGCGGCCTCGCGCCAATCGGACGGATTCGTCAGCGGCGCACCGGTCAGCTCGCGCAGTTCGTCGAGGCTTGGCTTGACGAGAAACACTCCGACCTCGAGTGCGGCTGCCAGTGCATCACCCGAGGCATCGAGCACCATTCGCACGCTGTTGGTCTGCGCCCACTGAGCAATCCGTGCATAAAAGTCGGGCGGCATGCCTGGAGCCAGGCTACCGCTTACGATGAGATACCGCGGTTGTGGGTGGAGCGTGTCCAGATACCGGAAACAGCGCGACCATTCGAATTCCGTCACGGCCGGACCGGGCATGATGAAGCGAAACTCCCGACGGGTTGCCGTTTCGCGAACCGTGATGTTTTCTCTCGTTTCGTTGTCGATCAAAATGCACTTGTACGGCACCTGCTCCGCGTCGAGCAGGGCGTTCAGCACCCTGCCGGCTTGTCCACCGGCAAGATGCACTGCGAGACACTCGCTCCCCAAGCGTCGGAGGACCCGCGCCACATTGATTCCGCCACCGCCCGGATCCTTTCGAGGCTGAGAGCACCGCAGTTTTACCGTATCGACCATACGCTCCACCGCGAACGAGACATCGATGCTGGGATTGGCAGTGAGGGTGACGATCTCAGCCATGAACTGCCTCCTTGCGCACGTTCGGGCTCCGTGACATACCTTCCTGAAGACTGATCGTCTCGCATTCGGCCGGGAAGCACTTGATGCCGATCAAGTCATCGCACCGGCGGTACGCAGGCGCGTTGCCGCTCGAACCCGTATTGAACAGATAGGCCGGGGCGATGCGTTCGATCGGCTCTGTCACGTGCTTGACCGAGACCCGCGCTATAGCTATAGCCGTGCTAGTTGTCCGCCTGCGCGACCTCGTGCGTTGCGGGTTCCGCAATCAACTGAAGCAACGCGTCGTGGTCCAGCACTTCCTTTTCGAGCAATCTTTGCGCGATACGCTCGAGCGGCGCGCGTCGCTCGCGTAGCGTCGAGCTCACGCGGTCGTGCGCCTCGTTCAGTAATCGCCTCACCTCCTCATCGACAAGCTGGGCGGTACTTTCGCTGTAACGTACGCCGTCGACAGAAAGCGGCGCAGGCGCGGAACTGAACGTCGCAAGCCCGAGTCTCTCGCTCATGCCGCAGCGCTCGACCATGTGACGCGCCATCGCCGTTGCGCGATCGAGGTCGTTTTCCGCGCCCGTCGAAACGTCGCCGAACACGATTTCCTCCGCTACTCGGCCGCCCAGCAAGGCATCGAGCCGATCGAGCAGTTCGCTCTTGCGCAATACGTAACGATCTTCGGTTGGGACTTGCTGCGTATAGCCAAGCGCGGCGACACCCCGTGGAATGATGGAGACTTTCTTCACGGGATCGCAATGACTGCGGCTTTGAGCAACGAGCGCGTGCCCTGCCTCGTGATACGCGATGATGAGCTTTTCATCGGCGTTCATCACGCGGCTCTTGCGCTCCATGCCGGCCATCGCCCGGTCGATCGCCTCGTCGAAATCGCTCATTTCGACGGCCGCCTTTTCGAGCTCCGCGGCATGCAGTGCCGCCTCGTTGACGACATTCGCAAGATCGGCCCCCACGAAGCCCGGTGTGCGCGATGCGAGCTCGCCGAGATCGACGTCGCTGCCAAGTTTCACATGTTTGACATGAACGGCGAGAATCTGACGGCGGCCGACCAGATCGGGGCGATCGATCGCGATATGGCGATCGAAGCGGCCCGGGCGCAATAAGGCGGGATCGAGAATCTCGGGGCGATTGGTCGCCGCCACGATAATCACGCCCGAGTTCGCCTGGAAACCATCCATTTCGACGAGTAGCTGATTGAGCGTTTGCTCACGCTCGTCGTTGCCCGTGGTGACGCCGGCGCCGCGCACTTTGCCGAGCGCGTCGAGTTCGTCGATGAATACGATGCAGGGCGCCTTCTGCTGCGCTTGTTGAAACAAATCCCGAACGCGCGCGGCACCCACACCGACGAACATCTCGACGAACGCGGAACCGCTGATCGAAAAGAACGGCACGGACGCCTCCCCGGCCACCGCCTTGGCGAGCAACGTCTTGCCGGTTCCGGGTGCTCCGACGATCAGGACGCCTTTCGGGATCTTGCCTCCGAGGCGTCGGTAGCGCTCGGCATTACGCAAAAACTCCACGATCTGGCGCAGTTCCGCCTTCGCCTCGTCGATGCCGGCGATATCGTCGAATGTGATGCCCGTTTCCTTTTCCATGTAAACCTGCGGCTTGCTCTTGCCGATTCCCATGAGGTCCTGTCCAAACCCGCCGCCGCGTTTCATGAGCAAGCTCCAGGCGAAGACGAATACGAGCACCGGCGCAATCCACGAGAGCAGCATGCCACCCCACGTATCGTCGGAAACGCCGCGATAGCGGACTTTCGCGTCGGCAAGGCGCTCGACAAGGCGATCGTCGGCGACGCGTGTCGTCGAGAAACGCCACGGCGCACCTTCATCGTTAAACGCGGCTGCGTCGGATGCTGCCAGCAGTTTGGCCGCATCCGGCATCCTGACACTGCCTGTAATCTGCGTTGGGGAGACGCCGAGGTCGTCAACGGCTCCCGCGACCAGAAGGCGTTGGAAATCGCTGTATCCGATGACGACGGATGGCGCACGCACCATGAGCATCTGGAACACGGCAATCGCGATGACCACAATGGCGATGATCGTCGTGGCGGACTCGGTCTTTCTTTCCATGGTCACTTTCAGATCATCGTATCGGATGTGCGGCTTCCGCCTCGGCTATCCGGCGCTTTACGGCCACAAAGCTGTCGGGTGTGACCGATACGGAATCAATGCCGCACTCGACGAGAAATTGAGCGAAGGCCGGGCGGTCGCTTGGCGCTTGACCGCAAAGACCGACCTTGGTCCCGGACCGATGCGCCGCCTCTATGACGTGCGTGATCATCCACTTTACCGCCGGGTCCTCCTCATCGAAGAGCGCCGCGAGGTCCGCCGAATCGCGGTCGACACCGAGCGTCAACTGCGTCAGATCGTTGCTGCCGATCGAAAACCCGTCGAATCGGCGGGCAAACGCCTCGGCGAGCGTGACCTTGCCTTTGGAGAGATCCTCGAGCGTCGACCGGAGA
>CBJLAJ010000146.1:0-13190 GCA_966421005.1 uncultured Paraburkholderia sp. | reverse complement strand
GTCGTCCGATGATGCCGGTGCAGTCACAGTCATCGGGGAGAGCGAGCCGCTGCCGCCGTTCGATCTCCATTGCCCGCTCCTGAGCCTGCCGTTCGCCCTCGGCGCGCATCGCGCGCCGATTCCGGCCGCCGTGCCCTATCTGAGCGCCGATGCGACAAAGCGCGCGCAATGGCGGGAACGGCTTGCGGCTTCGACAAAGGGGTTGCGCATCGGCGTGGCCTGGAGCGGCAATACGGGCAATCTCGCCGGCCGCCATCGCTCGACTTCACTCGAGGCGTGGCAACCGGTGTTCGAGGCAGCGGCATCGCGCGCAAGCTTCATATCGCTCGTCAAGGATGTGCGGCCGGAGGATCTCCCTCGGTTGCGCAACGGGCCGGTGATCGATGTCTCCGGTGAGCTGGACACGTTCGCCGAGACTGCGGCGCTCGTTGCCGAGCTCGATCTCGTGATCAGCATCGATACCGCCGTCGCGCATCTGGCAGGGGCGCTCGGCAAGCCGGTGTGGATTCTGTTGCCTTACACGCCCGACTGGCGCTGGGGCCTCGAGCGTGCCGATTCGCCCTGGTACCCCAGCGCGCGGCTGATACGGCAACCCGCTCGCGGCGATTGGCGTTCCGTCATGAATACGGTACGGGACGAGTTGAACGCCTTCGCCGGTTGAGCGCCGGCCACGAGCGCGGAAGTCGCCTGAACGTAGACTCCCGCCCGAGCCTCCTACTGCAACGACACGCCAGCGAAGTTCTGCCGCCCGAACGGGCTCACGTGATAGCCGCCGACGTTGGCCCGTGTGATGGCGGCCGCCGTCGGATAACCGAGTGGAATCCAAAGCGCCTGGTCGTGAATGATTTTCTGCGCGGCCTCATAGTCCTTCGCGCGCTTGGCCTGGTCGGGCGTCGCGCGCGCATCGGCAATCAGCTTGTCGAGTTGCGGATCGCAATAGCGCGAGAAGTTGATACCGGATTTCACCGCGTTGCAGCTGAAAAGCGGCGTCAGATAGTTATCGGGGTCGCCATTGTCACCGGCCCACCCCATGAAGAGCAGGTCGTGCTGGCCTTGCTTGGCTTCCTTGATGAGCTGGCCCCATTCGATGACTTTGACGTCGGCTTTTACGCCGATCTTGGCCAGATCGGCTTGCAAAAGCTCAGCGCCGGCTTTCGGGTTCGGATTGAGCACGCTGCCTGTCGGCCGTGTCCAGATCGTCGTTTTGAAGCCATCCGGCAAGCCCGCTTCGCGCAGCAGTTTCTTCGCCTGTTCGATGTTGTATCCGTAAGGTGAAATCGACTTGTCGTAGCTCCAGGTGTTGGGCGGATATGGATTCGTCGCCGGCTGAGCCGTGTTGTCGAAGACCGTTTTCAGATACGTGCTGCGATCGAACGCGAGGTTGAGCGCCTGCCGGACCTTCTCGTTATCGAGCGGTTTGTGCTCGGTATTCAATGCGACGAAGGCGGTCATGAAAGCCGGAGCCTCGACCACTTTCAGCGCTTTGTCCGTCTTTGCCGCGGCCACGTCCTGTGGTTTGGGCGAGAGCGCGATATCGCATTCGCGCGCGCGGATCTTCTGCGCACGCACCGTGGCGTCGGGCGTGATCGCATAGATGAGCCTGTCCACTTTCGGCTTGGGCCCCCAGTACCGCGGATTGACGTCATAGCGGATCACCGCGTCCTTCGTATAGCTCTTGAGCACGAACGGGCCGGTTCCGATCGGCTTGCCGTTGAGGTCGGTCTGCTTGCCGGCCTTGAGCAGCTGATCGGCATACTCGGCCGAATAGATCGACGCGAATCCCATCGTCAAGACAGGGACGAACGTCGCGTTGGGTTCGTTGAGTTCGAATTTCACCGTGGAGTCGTCGACTTTCGTCACCGCTTTGACGAGCTTCACGAGGCCCATCGATTGCGCGTGCGGAAAGCCGTTCGGCCCCGCGACCTTGTGCCAGGGGTGGTCCGCATCGAGCATGCGCGAGAACGTGAAGACGACGTCGTCGGCTGTGAGCGGACGCGTTGGCTTGAAGTAATCGGTCTGCTGGAACTGAACGTTCGGACGCAGATGGAAGGTATAGGTCAGCCCGTCGCTACTCACGTCCCATTTATCGGCCAGCGCCGGTACGACCTTCTTTTGCGCTTCGTCGTAGGACACGAGCGTATTGAATATGACGTCGGCCGAAGCGTTCGTCGTCACGAGCGAGTTGTATTGAACGACATCGAAGCCGTCCGGGCTCGACTCGGTGCACACGGTAAGCGGTTTGGCGAGCGAGAGTGCCGGCAAGATTGCGAGCAATGCGGCGAGCGGTTTGACGCGCATGAGTTCTCCGATGAGCGAAGCGCAATTCGTGAGTTGGGGCGGCTTGGCTCGGTTTCGCGCGGTATCGCGCAGTTTTTCGTTTGGATTCGTGCGCCCGGGCGGCGTTTCGCGCGTTCTTCGGCACGCTTGCGCCGCGCCCGGCCGCGGTCAGCTTAGACCAATGCCGCCGGCACGACAACGGCACGAAAACTATATCGATATATCGGAATGCGTGGGTCGGACGTGGGCGGGAGCAGGCGGAGCCTGCGCTCAAGGACTTCGTCAGGCCGCTGGCTGGCGCGGCTTGCGCGGCGCCTTCTCGAAGAGCGCATCGTAAAGGCCGCGCGGCAGGGCCGCCAGCAAGGCGGCGACGAGCCGCATGGGCCATGGAAAGACCGCGAAGCGGACCTTACGCTCGATCGCCCCGGCCGCCTTGGCGGCGAAGCGATCGGCATCCATGAGAAAGGGCATGGGGTAGGGATTGTGCGCCGTCATTGGCGTACGGATGTAGCCGGGCGCAATCGTCACGACGGCGACGCCGTAAGGCCGCATTTCGACACGCAGCGATTCCAGGTAGGCGAGGGCCGCGGCCTTCGATGCGCTATAAGCGCCCGAGCCGGGTAGCCCACGCACGCCGGCCACACTTGCGATGCCGACGAGCGTGCCGCGGCGCGCTTCGCTCATTCGGGCCGCGAACGGCTCGAACGTGGCGGCCATGCCGTAGCAATTGACATCCATCACTTCGCGAAAGGCGGCTAGATCGCCGTGCCCCGTCGCCACGCCCTTGCTCACGCCGGCATTGGCGATGACGATATCGGGCAGGCCATGCGCGGCGATGAAGTGCCCGGCGGCTTCGGCGAGCGCCTCTTCATCGCGCACGTCGGCGCGGTAGGCGGCGACAGCGGTATCGGGAAAGCGGCGGGCGAACGCGTCGAGTGCCTCGGTGCGCCGCGCGACGAGCCCGAGCACGGCGCCGCGGCGCGCATATTCGGTGGCCAGCGCGAGCCCGATGCCGCTCGATGCGCCCGTGATGAAGACTCTGAGCGGTACCTCTGGACGGCGCACGGCCGGCTTACATCTTCTTGGCGCGGACTTGCGCGACGAGCTGGTCGAGCACGGTCAGCGTGCCGGGCAGGCTGTTCGTCTGCGCGGGACCGGTCGCGTACTTGCCTTGAACGATGAGCGTCGGCACGCCGTCGATATCGTAGTCCTTGACCATCGCGGCGGCGCGGTTGGTTTCGCTCGTCGTCGAAAACGAGTTGTAGGCACTCAGGAACTTCTGCTTGTCGACGCCTTGCTTCGCGAGGAAATCCGCCTGCGCTTCAGGCGTGAGCAGATAGTCCTTTTTCTTGTGGATTTCATCGAAGACCACCGGCGTGAGCTTGTCTTCCACGCCGAGCGCCTTCAATGCGTAATAGAGCTTCGTGTGCGGAACGAAGTCGGGACGGAAAGCGACTGGCACGCGTTTGAAGACGACATCCGGCCCCTGCTTCTTGATCCACGATTCGAGATACGGCTCGAACTCGTTGCAATGCGGGCAGCCATACCAGAAGAACTCGATCACTTCCACTTTGCCGGCCGGCACGTCGGCCGGCTGCGGCGTCTTCATGACGGTGTAATCCTTGCCAGCGACGAGCGCCGCGGGCGCGGCCTGCGCAGCGGCCACGACGGTAAGACCGAAGGCGAACAAGAACGAACGAAGCAGCTTTTTCATGGTGGTCGAGTTGATCGTGAATCGATGATGACCCTGCCGCATAGTCCGCGGACCGGGCGCCTCTTGCAATGCCTTTTGAGACAGATGCCGTCGCCGGTTGGTTCAGCCGCCGACCGCGGAGCGCCCCGGCCGGCGGCGACATTACTGTTTCGTGAAGCGAATGACTGCCGTATCGACACCCGCTTCCGAAAGCCGTTGGCGCGTCGCGTTCATGTCTTCGAACTTCGAGAAGGGTCCGATGCGCACGCGGAAGTAGGTTGTGCCGCTCGCATCGCGTTGCGTCACTTTCGATTCGAAGCCCTGGAACGCGAGGCGCGCACGCTGCTGTTCGGCATCCGCGGCGGTGCGATACGAGCCCACTTGCAGGTAGTAGCCGGCATTGGCCTGGGCGTTCGCGGCGCTGCCTGCGGCGGGCGCCGAGGCGTTATTGGCATGCTGCTGTGCCGGTGCGGGTGCCGGTGCGCTGCTCGTTGCCGGCGCATTGGCCGTAAGCGGCGGCTTTTTCGCCGGAGCTTGGGCTGCCGCGCCGCCGTTTTGCTGAGCTTGTTGCGACGGAGAGGCCGATGTCCCGCCCGTTGCCGATGCGGCGGGCGGCACTTCGACGATCTGCGGCTCTTCGAGCATGCCCGGCGCGTTCGGCTTAGCGCCCTGACCAGCCGATTGGCCGGGCGCCGTATTGGGCGGCGGATTCTGTGCCGCTTGCGGCACCGGTTGGCCGGGCGACTTGCCCTGCAACGAGCGGTTGGGATAGTACTGCTGATCGGCGCCGGCGCCCGATGCGGCGGGCGGCGCGACCTTGTCGACGAATGGCGTAGGGGCGCGCGTAATATAAAGCGCCACCACGACAGCAATCGCGAGTCCGACGATGAGTCCCAGCACGATGCCGAGGAACGTGCTCCCCGATTGCCGGGACTGCTTGGATGCGCTGCGTGGCGAAGTGCGGCTCGGTTTGGCCATTATCTGAATCACCTGCGAAAGAAACCCGGGAAACCCGTCGACTGAAAGCGCGCGGCGAGCGGCCATCGATTATAGCGATGAGCCGCGTGCCGCCTCGGGATTACATCTTGACCGGCGCCGACACGCCGATGATGGCGAGGCCGTTGGCAAGGACCTGCCGCGTCGCGGCGATGAGCGCGATGCGCGCTTCGCGCTCGGCACGCTCGTCGACAAGCACGCGCTCGGCATTGTAGAACGAGTGGAATTCGCCTGCGAGTTCGCGCAGGTAGAAAGCCACCGCATGCGGGGCCAGCTCGGTCGCCGCATGCGCGAGCATGTCGGGGAATTCGGCGAGCTTGGCGAGCAGCGCCATCGCGCGCGGGCTCGTGAGCGGCGAAACGTCGCAGGTACCGAGTGCCGCTTCGTCGCCGCCAAAGCGCGATTTCCATTCGGCCAACACCGACGAGATCCGCGCATGCGCGTATTGCACGTAGTAGACGGGGTTCTCGTCGTTCTGCTTGAGGGCGAGATCGACGTCGAAGACGAATTCGGTATCGGCCTTGCGCGAGATCAGGAAAAAGCGCACCGCGTCGCGCCCGCGCCGGATCGTCGCCTCGTCGAGCAGATCGGGCGATGCCTCCGAGCCCGGAGCCGCCCCGCCCGACCACTCGATCAGATCGCGCACGGTGACGTAGCTGCCCGCGCGCTTGGATATCTTCACCTCCTGGCCGTCGCGCATGACGGTCACCATCTTGTGCAGCACGTAATCGGGGTAGCCCTGCGGGATGCCCGCGTTCAGTGCCTGCAGCCCGGCGCGTACGCGCGCGATCGTGCCGTGATGGTCCGAGCCTTGAACGTTGATGACTTTGGCGAAGCCACGTTCCCATTTCGTGACGTGATAGGCGACGTCGGGTACGAAGTAGGTGTAGGTGCCATCGGACTTGCGCATGACGCGGTCCTTGTCGTCGCCGTACTCGGTCGTGCGCAGCCAGAGCGCGCCTTCCTCCTCGAACGTCTTGCCGGCCGCGATCAGCGATTGAACCGTCGCATCGACTCGCCCTTCCGTATAGAGCGACGATTCGAGGTAGTACTGATCGAACTTCACGCCGAATGCCTGCAAGTCCATGTCCTGCTCGTGGCGCAGATAGGCAACGGCAAACCGGCGGATCGCGTCCAGATCCTCCGGATCGCCCGCACCTTTCACGGGCTCGCCATCTTTGGCCGCCACCGTCTCGCCATTCAGGTAATCGCGCGCGATGTCGGCGATGTATTCGCCGTTGTACGCGGATTCGGGCCAGCCCGTGTCGCCGGGCTTGAGCCCGCGTGCGCGCGCTTGTGTCGAGATGGCGAGATTGCGGATCTGCACGCCCGCGTCGTTGTAGTAGAACTCGCGGTGTACGTCGAAGCCCTGGCTCGCGAGCAGATTGGCCAGTGCATCGCCGAGCGCCGCCTGCCGCCCGTGGCCGACGTGCAGCGGACCGGTGGGATTGGCCGATACGAATTCGACGAGCACATGCTGACCGGCCTCGCGCCGGGCGCGCCCGAATGCCTCGCCGGCGCTCAGCACGGCCGCTACCGCAGCCTGTTTGGCGGCACTCGTGAGGCGCAGATTGATGAAGCCGGGGCCCGCGATTTCCGCGCTTTCGATCAGATCGCGCGCACCGGGCGCGGCCATTAACGTATCGACGATGCGTTGCGCGAGCTCGCGCGGGTTCTTCTTGAGCGGCTTGGCGAGTTGCATCGCGGCATTGCAGGCGATGTCGCCGTGCGCGGCCACCTTGGGCCGCTCGAGGACGATCGCGGGCAACGCGGGAGCGGGTGCGCCCGCCGGCTCGGCCGTGACTTGACGAATGCTCGCGGCGAGCAAAGATTCAAGCGTTTCTTTCTGATCAGGCAGCATGTTTGGTGCGAATCGAGTGAGGCGGTCTCGCGCGTGCGGACCGGCATGAGGCGCTCGCTCGCGTGGAAAGCGTGCGGTGCGCCGAGGGCAGCCGGCGCGAGCCCTGGACGTCGGATGACGGTGCGGCGCACCATACCATGCGACGATGCGTTTTTCGGTCTAGCCGGATTTTAGCAGGTGCTAATATCTCGAATCAGAAGCCCTTGCCCGACGGCTGTCAGCCGGAGCGCGCCAGGGCGTTTGGGTTTCACAGAAAAATTTAAGGAACGGGTCATGTTGATCACCTTCAAATGCCGCTCGGCGCCGGACGTCGTCATGCTCGAAAATCTGGCCCAGTATCTCGTCGGTATCGTCGGCAAGAAGCTGGGACAGCGCGGCGTCATCACGCATGATGAACTCGCTGGGGCCATCGAGAAACTCGAGGCCGCAATCGTCGTCGACAAGAAGGAAACGGCCGAGCACGAGGGCCATTTTCACGAGGGCGAGGAAGGCCATGAGCCGCACGAGTTGCCGATCGGGCTCGCCCAGCGCGCCTATCCGTTTCTCGATATGCTGCGCGCGGCAAAAAAGGAGAACACGGACGTTCTCTGGGGCATCTGACGCTCAGGCCGATCGCTATCGAAAAAGCCCGCGCGGCGCTCGACCGAACGCGCGCGGGCCCTTTGACGCCGCCTCGGCGTTTGCCTCAAAGCTGCGGCGCGAGGGCGCGTTCGGCGTCCGCCATCGCAAGGCCCATGCGGCGCGCGTAATCCTCGAGCTGATCGCGGCCGATCTTGCCCACCGAGAAGTAGCGGCTATCCGGATGCGCCAAGTAAAAGCCCGACACGCTCGCGGCCGGCAGCATCGCGAGTGAGTCCGTCACGCTCATGCCCACCTCGTCGGCTCCCAGTACCGTGAAAAGATCGCGCTTGACGAGGTGATCGGGGCACGCCGGATAACCGGGCGCGGGGCGAATGCCCGTATAGCGTTCGGCAATGAGCGCCTCGTTATCGAGTGCCTCGTCCTGCGCGTAGCCCCAGAGGTCGCGCCGCACGCGCGCGTGAAGCGCCTCGGCGAACGCTTCCGCCAGGCGGTCGGCGAGCGCCTTGAGCATGATCGCGCTGTAGTCGTCGAGATCGGCGAGAAACTGCTTTTCCTTGACGTCGACGCCGATGCCCGCCGTGACGGCGAAAAGCCCGATGTAGTCGGCAATGCCGGACTCTTTCGGCGCAATGAAATCGGCCAGCGACCGGTTCGGCCGCATTACACCATCGACGACGGGCCGCACGCTTTGCTGACGCAGATTGCGCCAGGTCAGCGCAACCTTGCTGCGCGAATCGTCGGTATAGATCTCGATGTCGTCATCCCCGACCGTGTTGGCAGGCAAGAGCGCCAGCACGCCGTTCGCGGTCAGCCAGCGGCCCTGGATCAGCCGCCCGAGCATCGTCTTCGCATCGGAGAACACGCGTCGCGCCGATTCGCCGACGATCTCGTCATTGAGAATCGCAGGGTAGGGCCCCGCGAGGTCCCAGGTCTGGAAGAACGGGCCCCAGTCGATGTAATTCACGAGCTCATTGAGATCGTAATTCTTGAACACACGCCGGCCGACGAGCTTTGGCTTGACGGGCGTAAAGCTCGCCCAGTCGATCTTCGTTTTGTTGGCGCGGGCCGCCTCGAGCGTGACGAGCGGCTGCGCCTTCCGGTTCGCGTGCTGTTGCCGAATCCGCTCGTAATCCGCCTTGATCTCGTCGAGATACCGGGCCGCGCCTTCGTCCGAGAGCAGGCTCGATGCGACCGACACAGAGCGCGACGCATCGGGTACGTAGACGACCGGCCCTTCGTAATGCGGCGCGATCTTGACTGCGGTATGCACGCGCGAGGTCGTGGCGCCGCCGATCAAGAGCGGAATCTTCTTCACGCGGAAATAGTCGTCGCGCTGCATTTCGGACGCGACATAGGCCATTTCTTCGAGGCTCGGCGTAATGAGGCCCGACAAGCCGACGATATCGGCGCCTTCGACCTTCGCCTTGGCGAGAATCTCGTTGCAGGGCACCATCACGCCCATGTTCACGACTTCGAAGTTGTTGCACTGGAGCACGACCGAGACGATGTTCTTGCCGATGTCGTGCACGTCGCCCTTCACGGTCGCGATGACGATCTTGCCTTTCGCTCGCACATCGCCACCGGCTTCGGCCAGCAGCTTTTTTTCCTCTTCGATGAACGGGATCAGATGCGCGACGGCCTGCTTCATGACGCGCGCCGATTTGACGACTTGCGGCAGGAACATCTTGCCCTGCCCGAAGAGGTCCCCGACGATGTTCATGCCGTCCATCAGCGGCCCTTCGATCACATTGATCGGGCGTCCGCCCGCCGCGGCGATCTTCTGGCGTGCTTCCTCGGTATCTTCGACGATGAACGTGGTGATGCCCAGCACGAGCGCATGGGCGAGACGTGCCTCGACGGGCTGATTGCGCCATTCGAGACTCTCTTCCTTCTTCGCGGCGCCGGTCTTGAATTGGTCGGCGATTTCGAGCAGCCGGTCCGTGGCATCGGCGCGGCGGTTCAGGATGACATCCTCGACACGCTCGCGAAGTTCGGCGTCGAGATCGGCATAGACGCCGAGCTGACCGGCATTGACGATGCCCATGTCCATGCCCGCCTGAATCGCGTAGTAGAGGAACACGGTATGGATGGCCTCGCGGACCGGGTCGTTGCCGCGAAACGAGAACGACACATTCGAGACCCCGCCGCTCACTTTCGCGTACGGCAAGTTCTGCTTGATCCAGCGCGTGGCCTCGATGAAGTCGACCGCGTAGTTGTTGTGCTCCTCGATGCCCGTTGCCACCGCAAAGATGTTCGGATCGAAGATGATGTCCTCGGGAGCGAAGCCGACTTCGTCGACGAGGATTCGATACGAGCGCGCGCAGATTTGCGTCTTGCGCTCGAACGTGTCGGCCTGGCCCTGCTCGTCGAAGGCCATGACGACGGCAGCGGCGCCGTAGCGGCGAATGAGGCGTGCGTGGTGGCGAAAGGCCTCTTCGCCCTCTTTCAGCGAGATCGAATTGACGATCGCCTTGCCCTGCACGCACTTGAGGCCAGCTTCGATCACCTCCCACTTCGAGGAGTCGATCATGATCGGCACGCGCGCGATATCGGGTTCGGAGGCGATCAGATTCAGAAAACGGACCATTGCCGCTTTCGAATCGAGCATCGCCTCGTCCATGTTGATGTCGATGACCTGCGCGCCGTTTTCGACCTGCTGGCGTGCGACGGCCAGCGCCTCGTCGAACTGGCCGTTCAGAATCATCCGCGCGAACGCCTTCGAGCCGGTGACGTTCGTGCGTTCGCCGACGTTGATGAAAAGCGCGCCGCTCGAGACGTTGAACGGCTCCAGGCCGGCGAGGCGCATCGTGTGGTCTGTCATGCTCATTCGGCCTTCTCCCGGTAATGCGCCCATGTCCTCGGTTTGACGCCCGCAAGCGCCTTCGCTATTGCCGCGATATGTTCGGGCGTCGTCCCGCAACAGCCCCCCGCGATGTTGACGAGCCCCGCTTCCGCAAATTCCTTGAGGAGTCCTGAAGTATCGGCCGGCGTCTCGTCGAAGCCCGTATCGCTCATCGGGTTCGGCAGCCCGGCGTTCGGATAGCAAGAGACGTAGGTATCGCAAAGCTTCGCGAGCTCGGCGATGTAAGGCCGCATCAAGGCGGCGCCGAGTGCGCAGTTCAGACCGAACGTGAGCGGCTTTGCGTGCCGCAGCGAATTCCAGAACGCTTCGACCGTCTGACCCGACAGAATGCGGCCCGATGCGTCGGTGACGGTGCCCGAGATCATGATCGGCAACCGCTCGCCGGTGTTCTCGAAGAGTTCGTCCAGCGCGAAAAGTGCGGCTTTCGCGTTGAGCGTGTCGAAGATCGTTTCGACGAGAAAAAGGTCGACGCCGCCCTCGAGCAGCGCTTGCGCTTGCTCGTAGTAAGCCGCGCGCAGTTCGTCGAACGTCACGTTGCGCGCGGCCGGGTCGTTCACGTCGGGCGAAATGCTCGCCGTCTTGGGCGTCGGCCCGATCGCGCCCGCCACGAAGCGCGGTTTGTCGGGCGTCGAGTATTTGTCGCAAGCGGCCCGCGCGAGTTGCGCCGATGCCAGGTTCATCTCCCGCGCAAGCGCTTCCATGCCGTAATCGGCTTGTGCGATGGCCGTGGCGCCGAACGTGTTCGTTTCGACGATATCGGCTCCGGCCGCGAGGTATTGCTCATGAATCTCGCTGATGATGCCGGGCTCGGTGAGGGAAAGCAGCTCGTTGTTGCCCTTCACGTCGCGCGGGAAATCCTTGAAACGCTCGCCGCGGTAGCGCGCTTCGTCGAGCTTGTACCGCTGGATCATCGTACCCATCGCCCCATCGAGAATGAGGATGCGCGATGCGATAAGTGCCGGCAGCGCGTTGCCGCGCGTGTACGGTGTGCCGGCCGCGGCGGTTGCGACGGAAGGGGCGGCTTGCGAAGTCATGGCTTGAGGGGCGTGAGCCCGAGCACGTTGGGAGCCCGATATTGTAGCGGCTGTGGCCCGATGCCGCCGGAGCCGCGCTGCGGCGCGGACGCGATACGTCATGAAAAAACCCCTGCCGGTGGATACCGGACGGGGGTTTCGGTGAGCTGCGGATAAAAGGGTGCCGCTCGCGCGCGGCAGCGCCGGCGCGTCAGTGCAGCACGACGGGCTGGTTCATCAGACTGTCGAATTGACCGAGGAACTCGTCCACCTCATCGAGGGTGGGCTCCTCTTCGATCAGCTTGCGCACGTGTTCGCGAAAACGTGCCGCCATCGCGCCGTCGATGAAGATCTCGCGCTGCGTGTTCTTGTCTACGATTTCATAGCCGCCGGCGTTCATCGCGAGGTGGCCGGCCTGCGGCGCGAACTCGACGACACAATAGTTAGGGCTGTTGTAGATCATTTGCATGGCGACACTCCTTATTCCGTTTGGCTCCTGGCCGTCTTCCGCCCTGTAATTGGAGCGTTGTGTATGGAATTTCAAGGGGTGGGTCTTAAACGACGCTTAAACCGTGCAAGAAACAGACATCGAATTCGAAACAGAGCGTCGCAGACCTGAAAATTAGACCCCCTCCATACAAAACGTTCGAGCGGTGAAGGAACATTCGAGGCATGAAACGTATGCGCGAGCACACTACCTCGATACTTTCCTTAACGGCTGCTCAGGCCGCCGGTTTAGGGTTCTTCGCGTGTCGGAACAGGCACCGGCACAACGTCGGGCCGCTCGCCCGGCGTCATCTCCCGTTGTGCATTTTCCGCGCCCGGGGCGGCGAGGGCGCCACGCCAGACGAGTTCCACCTGTGTACCGTTCGGTTCAGTCTGAGTAATTCTTGCCGGTAGCCAGCCGAGCGCGGGTGCGAGCCAGACATCGATGCGCCGCATATCGCCCGCGCGCCGGGGTAGCCGGGTGAAGTGCCGCGCGCTGACGTAACCGCCGGCCGTACGCACCGTTTCGTCGCCGACTGTCTCGATCGGCCAGGTTTCTCCGCTATCGTCGTCGGCCACATAGAAGTTGCGCGTGACGCCAGGACGGTAGGCATCGGGGTCGCCGCGCACGAGGCTTGCGAGCTGCATGACCATGCTGAAACGGTCCTGGGCACCATCGGGCAGGGCCAGCGTCGCGCTCGTGCGCGTAAAGGCGATGCGCCGTTCCGTTCGGTCGAAGGTGGTGATCTCCTCGGGGCGCCGGCCGCGCCGCTCGACGTAGCGCTCCGGTGCGAGCCCGAAGGCGTCGATGCGCCCCTGGCTGGCATAACTGAACGTGCCGACGAACGGCAGCGGCACGGACACCACGATTTCATAGCCGCTGGCAGCGCTTCTCCAACGAATGGTGCCGGGCGCGTTTTTCACGCCGTTGTAAAACGTGTCGTAGCTGAGGTTGCCCGACGGCGGCACCGAAAATTTCGCGCCTGTCGACTTCTCACGTGCCGTACCGGTGCCTTCGGCTGTCGCGCTGGCGGACACGGCCGGTGCTTCGCCTCGCGTCGCACTTGCCGCGTTCGCGGCGTCGTCATCTGCGCTCGACGGCGGGGCCGACGCCGCGCGCGGCGCATCCGGCGCGATGGAGTGCAGCACATGCTGCTGCGCCTTGTCGCGTCGGATTCGCGCCGGACGGGGCGCCGCCGCGTCGGGCGTACGCGGGCCGGCGGCAGCCGGCTCTCGCGCGACACGTTCGGGTTGCAGTAGCGCAACCTCGACGGGTGGTTTGGCGACATCGGGCGCGAGCCGATCGCGATGTCCGATCAGCCAGATCGCGGCCATGACGTGCGCAAGCGCGACGCCGGCCAGCACGAAACTCCAGCGCCAGGGCCGCGGCGGCGACGTGGCGGCGCCAAGAAGGGCTTC
>CBJLAJ010000145.1:0-13249 GCA_966421005.1 uncultured Paraburkholderia sp. | reverse complement strand
CATCCTGTCTGTCCGAACACACGAAAACTGTTGCAAACGGGACGCGTTCATATAGAACAACAATGGCATCTTGCGAACCATCTCGCGGTCCTCACGACGCATCCAGCAGTGCTCCTTACCCGGAGCACTCATCGACACGAGGGGCCGGCGACAATCGGCCGAGTGAAAGCGAAGCGTCGCCTTCCGTCCAGTCCCCGCCCGTCTCTTTTCGAGGGCTGTCGAGCTGGTCTCCGGGCGTCGATGGCGCCGCGCAAAGCCAACCGCCTGCCAGGCCGACCGCGCGGTTTCGCGTGACAGAGATCGATATAGAAGAGCCCGGGTTGCCACGGCGCGCGCCCGAGATGACGTTCGATATCGCGCCTCACCCCGCCGTGCAAAGCACTCATTTCATGGTGACCTCGGCGAACAAACACGCCACCGATGCGGGATACCGCGTACTCGAAGCGGGCGGCACCGCAATCGACGCGCTCATCGCCGTTCAGGCGATGTTGACGCTCACCGAGCCCCAATCGTCCTCCCTGATCGGTGGGGGCGCCATGATCACCTATTACGAAAAGAAGTCCGGACGCACCGTCGTTATCGACGGACGCGAGACCGCCCCCCTTGCGGCACGTCCCGACCGCTTCCTCGGACCCGACGGCAAGCCTGTCGACTTCGACGAGGCGCTTCGCGGCGGCCGCGCAGCGGGCGTTCCGGGGTGCCTCGCCGCGCTCGAACTCGCCTATAAGCTTTTCAGCTCCAAAAAGATCGCTTGGGGCGCGCTGATGGAGCCGGCCACTCAGCTTGCCGAGAAAGGGTTCAAGATTTCGCCACGGCTTGCGGCCACCATCAAGATCGATCACATCCTGGCCGCTCAGCCCAAGAGCGTGCTGGGCCGATATTTCTACGGTTCGGATGGCGAGCCGCTGCCCGCTGGCGCGACACTCAAGAATCCCGCGCTTGCGCGCGCCTTGCGTTTGATCGGCGATCAAGGTGCGCAAAAAGCGTTTTACGAAGGCCCCATCGGACGCGATTTCGTTGAAACAGCACGTGCGTCGAGCCCCTATCCCAGCGATGTCACCGTCGAAGATCTTCACGCGTATCGGGCTGTTGTCAGAGATCCGGTCTACTATCACCTGCTCGGCCCGGACGGCCAGGTCTATGAGCTCAACACTGTGCCCCCGCCCGGAGGCGGAACCTCGTTGATCGAAGTGGCGGGCGTCCTCGATGAAATCGGCCTGCAGACGTTGCTGCCGAACTGGGCAAAGCGCCAGACATGGTCGACGGACTTTCTGCATACCGCCGCCGAGGCTCAGCGGCTGGCCTATGTCGACAAGAACTATTACCTCGCGGATCCCGACCCAGCCTTCGGCGCGCCGCAGCAAGGGTTCCTGACCGACAGGCGGTATCTGCAGCACCGTGCGAGCCTCATTCGCCCCGACCGGATCATGGATCGAGCGCTTCCGGGCAAAATCGCTGCTACCGATGGCGTCGATAGCCCCGCGCCGGAATTCCCGTCGACGACCCACATCACGATCGTGGATGCCGAAGGTAACGTCGCATCTTGTACGTCCTCGATCGAAGACATGAACGGGTCACGCCTGATGTCCGCGGAGTACGGTTATATCTTCAACAACACCATGACCGACTTCAAGTTACAGCCGCTTCAACACGGACGCCTCGCGACTGGTCGCATACAACCCGGTGCGAGGGCACCGTCATCGATGTCGCCGTCCATCATGCACAGGGTCAATGACGATGGCGAGCTGGAATTCTACGCGGGCCTCGGCTCGCCGGGCGGGCCGGCGATCGTGCCGTTCACGTTCAAAACGGTGGCCGGTCTGATACTGGGAATGGACCCATCGGAAGCGAGCAACACCCCGAATTTCCGAGGGCTGCCGGGCGGCGTGATCGACCTGGAGCGCGATACGCGCGCAACTGAGCGGGCTGAGGCGCTGGAGCGCCGCGGGCATCGGGTGAGAAGGGCCGATATGAACAGCGGCATCACCGCAATCGTGCGTCAGCGCGACGGGACGCTGATCGGCGGCGGAGACGGACGCCGCGAAATAACGTGGCGAGGTATCTGATTCGGCAAGCAATGTAGGCGGCAACCCGGCCGCCTGCTGCTCAGGCACCCACAGGTTCCCCCGCCATCCAATCCTCGTAATTGATCGGCATGACAGCCTCGTCGCCGAGCATGGCCGCCATCGATACCTGCATCTGCAAACGCGTTTTGGAAAGCGGATCCTCATCGGCATGCTTCATGGCTTCGAGCAGCAACGCAATCCCCTCTGCCCGATGCGGTTCCTCGGCGGATATCTGCGCGAGCCGCTCGGCACCGCGGGCGATCAGGTTCGCATCGACCGCCCGCGTGCCGATTTCGATCAATTGCTCGTGCGTCAGCGTGGGATCGGCCTCGAAGGCATCGAACACCGCTATGTTGCCCGCGTACATCGCCTGAAACCCCGGACCTTCGGTCGGGATACGATCGCGTATCGTCTGGACATCGGGCAGTTTGAATTCTCTTTCCAATGCCTCTGGATCGATCAGCCCTCTTGTCGACAAATACGCGATCCCCTCCGCAAAAAACTTCTCATGCCATTCGGGCGAGCCGACATCGTCGTAGAACTCCGTGTCGCACATCATGGCGGACATCGCAGGAGCGATCGTGGCGCGCGGTTCGTCATCGCGCTCGCCCCATTCCGCCACCAAAAGCGATAGGCGTGCGTAGCTCTCATGAAACGAACGGGCAGTGCAAAGGATCTCACTCTGATCGACGACCGCATACATCTGACATTGCATGACCATGGCGGTAGCCTCCTCGCGCGTCACCTTGCCCTTCTCCACAGCCTCGCCGAGCATTTCGTACCATTTGGCCCCTGCGCGCTCCGAGGCGTGATGGGCCGTCGCGGCGGTTTTGATCTTTGCGGCGAGAAGTTCGAAGGAGTCGAAATGGGCATTGACCGCCGCTTGATCGTCGTAGTCGCGCAACGTGTTCGGTACGAACGGCGGCTTGCGGTCGCTGTCGAAGTTCCAGTCGTGACGGTAGCCGACCGCCTCGTAGAAATCGAGGCCTACGCTCCCGAGTCGCCCGGGAAACGGCTTACCGCGCGCGCGGCAATAGGCCCACAAGTTTGCGGCAACGCCACGGCCAACCCCCGAATAGTGCCGCGGGTCATGCTGAAAACCGGGCCCCCGATACCGAATCTCGCGCATGAACAACCCGGCACACTCCGGTGCCCGGGCGGCAAAGCCGGTTGTCCAATGTGCATTGGACGTTGTCGGCCGACCAGTGGACTCGAGCGGCGCCTGGGAGAGCGAGATCTTCGACGTATAGGCCGCGGGTAGCGGCAGCCGGCCGCCGCTCGCAGGGTAAAGACGCATGCGTACCGGGCTTTCCAGTTCCTTCCGTCTCGCAAGCGCGCCCTTACTCGTGCCAGGAAAATGAGGAAGCGCGCTGAGCCAACCCGCGCGCGCTGCGCGCGATGCCGGCTTGATGACCTCTTTTGAAGCAGTCTCTTCGGGAGACGTTTTGGCGCTGTTGGTCGACGCCCCCCTCAGGCGGCGTATCGAAGGATCCATGGGAGCAGATAGCCATGACAAAAGAGGTTCGATGCTAGGGGCACACGGCCCCTTGTTCGCATCGAGGAGCGAAGCAACGGGGGGCGATACGAAAAGCGGTACGTTACCCGGCTCGTATCTTCCACGAGCAGGTTTGGCACCGGAAACCGGTTACACCGACAGACGTCCGCGCTTCAGGCCGCAGGTACCTCAAGCATGCGCCACGGCCATGGCGACGCGATTACGCCCGCCACGCTTGGCGTCGTAAAGTGCGTGATCGGCATCTTCGACGAGCAACTCGACACTCGCCGCGCTGTCGCGCACCGTTGCGCAGCCGACGCTGACCGTCACGGTCAGCCGCGCATCGGGCAGCACGATGCCATCGCCGGCAATGGCCAGACGGATACGCTCGCCCGCCGCTCGCGAGCCGGCCGAATCGCAACGCGGCAGGATCACCATGAACTCCTCGCCGCCATAACGTGCCAGCACGCCGGCTTCGTCGATCTCGCTTGCGGCCGTCGCGGCGATTCGCCTCAGCACGGCGTCGCCTGCCGGATGGCCGTAGGTATCGTTGACGTGTTTGAAGTGATCGATGTCGAACAGCAGCACGGAAAACGTCTCACCGCTCGCATGCCAGGCGCGGTACTCGCTTTCGAGCCGCCGCGCGATATAGCGTCGATTGAAGAGGCCCGTGAGTGCATCGCGCTCGGACGAATCGCGCAGGGCTTCGAGCGCGGCCTCTTTTTCGCGCCAGGCGGCGGCAAGTTCGGTGACGTCGGAAATCGTCACGCAGACGGCCACGACCTTGCCGTCTTCCATGAGCGGCATGAATGCGCAGTCCTGCTGCATACGGTCGAACGAACCGGTGATCGGGCAATCGTGTTCGAACGGCAGCAGCCAGGGTCTGTGTTGCCACGACGAAAACGAACCGCTGTGCAGCAGAAACACTGTGTCGAACTTGCGCTTGAGCCACCCATGGGGAAGATCGGGAAAGCATTCGAAGATGCTGCGCCCCAGCGCGGACTCGGCACAAACGCCGCTGTGCTCGGACATGAAGCGATTCCACATCACGATGCGATAGTCGCGATCGACGGCGAAGATGCCAAGTTGAACCCGTTCGAGCGCGAGCTCGGCAAGGCGGGCGGTGCCGGGCATTTCCATTTGACTGCCTCTTACTCGTATCCGTCTTCAGAGATTGGCGAGGAACCCGTCGAGCGCGGCGACCAGCGCGTCGACCGCTTTCGCCGTCATCAGCGTCAGCAGATGCGACCCGAACACGCCATCTTCCGTCTGCAACGTCACTTCGAGCAGTAACGCCCTATCCCACGGCAGCTTCGACGGATTCAGGATGTCTTCGAGATCGAGATGCGCGCCCATCACGCGCGGCGGCGTGAATGTCGGCACCTGCCCGATCTGCTCGAAAAGGCCCGTGAGGCAAGCGCCTGCGATCAGGTTGGCGACATCGGACAATGCTTCGATATCCTGATCGTCCGCCTCCTCGGGCGATGCCAATTCGGCCTCCTCGGCACGGAAGACGAACTTCATGTGCGCCGCGCCGCGGCTGTCGAACAGCGATATCGCTTCGCCGGCTATGTCGCAACGAAAGCTCTGCCGCAGCGCCGTCACGGGTTCGGTGAAGTCGAGCATGTCTCGGACGGCCGACGGCAGCGAAACGGTATCCACCATGCGGATACGCGGCACGGACAGATGAATGAACCGGCCCAGCAACGCGGCCAATCTCGCACCAGCCTGCCCCATCCCGATGTTGGCGATTTCCTGAAGCGCGTCGCGCCGGTCGCCGCTCAAGATTGCGTCACTCATAGAGTCCATACTCTTTCAGAATGGGCAGCAGCTTTTCGCTCGAAACCGGTTTTTCGATGAATGCGACGGCGCCGAGCGCCTTCACGCGCGCTCGCGCTTCGGGCTGGATATCGGCGGATACGACGATGACAAAACTGTCGAGCCCCTCGGCGCGCACGGTTTCGAGTACGTCGAAGCCCGTCATGCCCGGCATCGTCAGATCCAGAAACATCACCGAAGCGCGCCCTTCGCGATATGCCGTGAGGGCATCCGTGCCGTTCGACGCTTGAGACACGTCGATGTCCCAGGCATCCGGTAAGGCATTGATCAGGAGGCGGCGGGCGAGCGTCGAGTCGTCCACCACGAGTACAGGCAATCCCATGGCCGTCATTCCTTTGTAACTGAAGGCGATAACGGCGGGATAAATTACTTTCTGAAGTGCTCCGTAACCCGAGGACAATCAGATAAATAATGCCCGCAAACGATTGCGAACATTATCTTTCAGGTCTTTTAAACGCGCCCCATTTTTAATTGATTTAAATCAAGGTCGACGCTCGGCATGTTACTGGCGCGGAGCATCATCTTCGATGTACGCACGAATCACATCGACGAAATCACGATCCCCCGTAAAGCCGAGCGACTCGGCACGCGCCGTGTCCCATCGTCCAGGCCAACTTGCGACGATGCGCTCGATACGCTCGTCACGTTGATAAACGATGCGCGAGGCGGCGGCATCGCCTGCCACCTCGCGTAGCGCATCGATCATCTGCGCCGCGCTCACGGACAAGCCCGGCAAATTGACGATCGGGCGTTCGCCAAGCCGCACCTGATCGATTGCGTAACCGTGCACCAGCGCATCGATCGCGGCGCGCGGCGAAAGCAGCCACAGGCGCGTTGCGGGATCGACAGGCAACGCGACGCGCTCGCCGGCCAGTGGTTCGCGCACGATCCCACTCGCGAACGAGGAAGCCGCGGCGTTCGGCCGCCCGGGCCGCACGCTGATGGTCGGCAGCCGCAGCACTCGGCCATCGACGAAGCCGCGGCGCGTGTAGTCGGCGAGCAGCAGCTCGGCGACAGCCTTCTGCATCCCGTAGGACGAGCGCGGATCGAGCGCCGTGTCGTCGCGCACGAGCTCGGGCAGCGAGCCCCCATAGACGGCGACCGAACTCGTGAACACGACGCGCGGACGGTGTCCGCACGCGCGGCATACCTCGAGCAGCTGGCGCGATGCGTCGAGATTGATCCGCATGCCGAGATCGAAATCCGTCTCGGCCTGGCCGCTGACGATCGCAGCCAGATGAAAGATCGCATGAGTGTGCGCGTCGATCGCATCGTCGAGCACGCGGCGCTCGGCAATATCGCCCACCACGCTGCGCACGCGCGGATCGCCGCCGCTCTCGGCGGGCACGACGTCCAGCAAGGTCATCTCGTCGATCGGTTGCGCGCGTCCGTCGACGCCGGGCAGCGTCTCCAACTCGAGCAGCGTTCGCGCAAGCCGCTGGCCGAGAAAACCTGCTCCTCCGGTAATCAGCACCTTCATGTTCGATATGCCTCTTCGTTCAATTTCGGTTCGTCCGCAGTGCTCACGATTCGCACGTCGATTGCGCGATGCCTCAGCGCTTGTAAGGCGCGAACCAGCCAAGGCCCTCGGATGTCCCGGCGCGCGGCCGGTACTCGCAGCCAATCCATCCGTCGTAGCCCAGCGAGTCGATGAGCGAGAACAGATACGGGTAGTTGAGCTCACCGATATCGGGCTCCTGCCGCTGCGGCACACCCGCGATCTGGATATGGCCGATGCCGGCCATATCGCGCTCGAGTTTCGTTGCGATGTCGCCCTCGACGATCTGACAGTGGTAGCAATCGAACTGCACTTTCAGATTCGGCGCGCCCACCTCGCGGCAGATCGCCTGGGCCTCATCCTGCCGGCTGAGGAAATAGCCGGGCATATCGCGCGTGTTGATCGGTTCGATCACGATCGTGACGCCGGCAGGCCCCGCTTGCTCGGCGGCGTGCGCCAGGTTGCGCAGATAGACGTCGCGATGGCGCGCACGATCGTCCGTCGAGGCGGCTAGCCCCGCCATCACATGAACCTTCTCGTTGCCGAGCACGGCGGCATACTCCAGCGCGCGATCGATCCCACGTGCGAATTCCGTTTCGCGCCCCGGCAACGAGGCAATGCCGCGCTCTCCCGCGGCCCAATCGCCGGGCGGCGCATTGAAAAGCGCCTGCGTGAGCCCGCTCGCGTCCAGCCGGGCTTTCAATTCAGACGCGGCGAAGTCATAGGGGAAGAGGTACTCGACGGCCGCGAACCCGTCCCTCGCCGCGGCGGCGAAGCGATCGAGAAACGCATGCTCGTTGTACATCATCGTCAGGTTCGCGGCGAAGCGCGGCATGATACGGCTCCTTTCAGTGTCTTGCTCTGTATTGCAAGCGGCTCAACGATTCACGAGCCTCGCGGGCGTCAGCCACACGGCGATCGCGCCGAGCACGAGGGTCGCGGCCAGCACGTACATGCCCGCGCTCGTGCTATGCGTCAGATCCTTCAGATAGCCGATCATATAGGGACTTGCAAACCCGGCCAGATTGCCCACCGAATTGATGATCGCAATGCCGGCCGCGGCTGCGGTGCCCGACAGGAACGCCGTAGGCAGCGACCAGAAGAGCGGCGCGCATGTCAGCACACCACCGGCGGCCAAGGCGAGAAACGTGACGGCCACCACCGTGTTCTGAACGTACGATGCGGCGACGATGAAACCGATGGCACCCGCCATGGCCGGGACGATCAAATGCCAGCGGCGCTCGCGCCGCTTGTCCGCGCTGTGGCCGAACGCGTTCATCACGACGATCGCGAACAGAAACGGAACGGCGCTGATGAGACCGATCTTGAAGGCACCCGACACGCCGGTCGACTTCACGAGCGTCGGCATCCAGAAAGTCAGCCCGTATTGCCCCGTCACGAAGCAGAAGTAGATCAAGGACATCCACCACATGCGGGCATCGCGAAACACCGCGCGCAGCCCGTGCTTTTTCGTATCGCGATGCGCCTGCGGCTGCGCGGCGATCTCGGCTTCGAGCAACGATTTTTCACGGAGCGTAAGCCATTTCGCCTCGGCGATACCGTTGTCGAGATACAGAATCGTGGCAATCCCGATCGCGAGCGCCGGCAACGCTTCGATGATGAACATCCACTGCCAGCCCTCGAACCCTTGACTGCCATGAAACGCCTGCATGATCCAGCCCGAGAGCGGATTGCCGAAGATACCCGACAGCGGAATGGCGGACATGAAAACGGCGATGATCTTCGCGCGCCGGTGCGAGGGAAACCAGTAGGTGAGGTAAAGAATCACGCCCGGATAAAAGCCGGCCTCGGCCAATCCCAGTGCAAAGCGCAACAGGTAGAACTGGGTGGGCGTCTTCACGAAAATGAAGAGCCCCGACAGAATTCCCCACGTGATCATGATCCGCGCGATCCAGATTCGTGCGCCGAGCTTGTGCATCAGCAAATTGCTCGGCAGCTCGAAAAGGAAGTAACCGAAAAAGAAGACGCCCGCGCCCAGCCCGAACACCGTCTCGCTAAAGCCCAATTGCTGGGACATCTGCAGCTTGGCGAAACCCACGTTGACGCGATCGAGATAAGCGACCACGTAGCAGAGCATCAGAAACGGCACGATGCGCCAGAATACGCGGCGATATGCGCTCTCGAGTTCCGTGCTGGCCGGCGGCAGCGCGTCGGCGAGCACGTCGGGCCGTGCGGCCGAGCTGGCGCCGGCGAGCGCAGCGGTGGATGCGTGAGTGATTCTCATCGAATGTCTCCATCTGATATGCGCCTTCGCGGGTCTCGCGGATGCGGCCCGCCGGCTTTGTTCGATGTACGTTGCTGCGGTGAATCCGACGGCCTACCAGCGCGCGCCGAACGTTTGCCGCAATTCGTCGAGCGCGCTTTCGTCGAGCGGTGCGGGACGCGGCGTGGTCATGAGCCACAGCCGCGCCGTCTCTTCGAGCTCCTCGAGCGCGTAAGAAGCGTGCGAAACCGAGCGTTCCCAGACCACCGGCCCCAATCGTTCGAGCAGGACCGCGCGCACGTTTGCGGCGAGTGCCGCGACTTCTTGCGCGACACGGGGCTCGCCCGGGCGGCGGTAGCGGATCAACGGCACATGGCCTACTTTCATGACGTAGTACGGCGTGATCGGCGGCAGCACGTCGTCGTCGCGCCAAACGCCGCCCGCGTCGGGCCGTGCCAGCGTCAACGCGACGAGATGCGTCGAATGCGTATGGACGATGCCGCGCGACGTGGGGCTCGCCTCGTAGATCGCCCGATGCAGCGCGAGCGTTTTTGAAGGCTTGTCGCCGGAAACGGGGTGCCCGTCCAGATCGACCTTGGCGATGCGCGCCGGATCGAGGCGGCCCAGGCATGCATCGGTCGGCGTGATGAGCCAGCCATCGTCGAGACGCGCGCTGATATTGCCCGCCGTGCCAACCGTATAGCCCCGTGCATAAAGGCTCGCACCGGTCATGCAAATCTCTTCGCGCGCCGCGGATTCGGCCTGTCGCAAATTGAGCGTGACCGTCATGACGAGGCTCCGCCGAGCTGGCGCAGCGCCTTCTCGAAGAAGTCGACGCCGCCGAAGTTGCCCGATTTGAGCGCGAGCGCGATCGGGGTCGCCCCGATACTCACCGTTGCGGGCACGCCGGGATCGATCTGCGGGCCGATTTGCAGCGCGCGCACGCCGAGTGCTTGCACGACAGCACCCGAAGTCTCGCCGCCCGCGACGACAAATCTGCGCACGCCCACGGCATGAAGCTCATACGCAATCGAGGCGAGCGCCGCTTCGACGAGTGCACCCGCGCGCTCGACACCGAGTTCGCGCTGAACGGCGCGCACTTCGTCAGGCGTGGCCGTTGCGTAGATCAGCACCGGCTCGGATGTCGGCGTATCGAAGCGTTCGCACGCGAACGCAACAGCCCGTTCGACGATCCGCTCGCCCTGTGCCAGCGCGAGCGGATCGATGCGCAGTGCGGCGTGCGATTGGCGCCAGGCGGCCACCTGCGCATTCGTCGCTTTCGACGCACTGCCGGCCAGCACGACCGCACGGCCATCGATGCGCGGCAGCGCCGCCGCGTCGTGCGATCCAGGCAGCAGCCCCGCGCGACGAAAATTCTCGGGCAGACCGAGCGCGATACCCGAGCCGCCCGTGACGAGGACCATGTCCGCGCAGGCAGCACCAAGCGTATGCAGATCGTTGTCGGATATGGCATCGGCAATCGCGATGCGCGTACCCGCGGCACGCTCGGCGACCAGCGCGGCTCGCACCGCGTCGCTGCCGCGCGCCACCGCGTCGTATCGCACGAGGCCCACCTTGCCGTTGACCTGCCGCTCGAGCACGCGCACGAGATTGGCGTCGCGCATCGGCGTGAGCGGATGGTTCTCCATGCCCGACTCGTTCAATAGCGCATCGCCGACAAAGAGATGTCCACGATAGACGGTCCGCCCGTTCTCGGGAAATGCGGGACATGCGATGGTCAAACCGCTGCCGGGGAGATCGGCGAGTGCATCGAGCAGCACTTCGGCTACTGGGCCGATGTTGCCGGCATCGGTCGAATCGAACGTCGAACAATATTTGAAGAAGAACTGACGGCATCCTTGCGCACGCAACCATGCGAGCGCGGCAAGCGACTGGGATACGGCATCGGCGGCGGCGATCGTGCGTGACTTGAGCGCGACCACGAGCGCATCGGCATTGCCTGCGGCCGCCGCGATCTCCGGGGTGTCGGGCACGCCGATCGTTTGCACCGTGCGCATGCCGCCGCGCACGAGCATATTCGCGAGATCGGTCGCGCCCGTGAAATCGTCGGCGATGCAGCCGAGCAGGGGACGCGTTTGCTTGGCGGTGCTCATTGCGCAGCCCCGCCGCTGTCGTCACGCCTGCCTGCGGGCAGCTCGATGCCGGGAAACACCTTGATGACGGCGGAGTCGTCCTCGCCGCCGTGACCAGCGCTCGACGCCATCATGAACATCTGATGCGCGGCGGCTGAAAGCGGCAAAGGGAACTTGCTGCGCCGCGCGGTATCGAGCACGAGGCCAAGGTCCTTCACGAAAATGTCGACGGCCGAAAGCGGTGTGAAATCGCCCGCCAGGATATGCGGCACGCGGTTTTCGAACATCCAGGAGTTGCCGGCGCTGTGCGTAATGACTTCGTAGAGCGCCTCCGGGTCCACGCCCTCACGCAGCCCGAGGGCCATGGCCTCCGCCGCGGCCGCGATATGCACGCCTGCCAATAGCTGATTGACGATCTTGATTTTCGAGCCGATACCATGCACCGCGCCCAGCCGGTAGACCTTCGCGGCGATCGCTTCGAGCACATCGTTGCAGGCTTCATAGGCGGCAGCCGGCCCCGACGTCATCATCGTCATCTCACCGGAGGCCGCGCGGGCAGCGCCGCCCGAGACGGGCGCATCGAGCATCTGGAGCCCCGCGGCCTCGATACGCTGGCCGAGCGCAACGGCATATTCGGGCGCAACCGTCGCGCTCGCTATGACGACACCACCGCGCCGCATCGCCGGGACGGCGCCGCTTTCACCGAAGAGCACGGCGTCGGTCTGCGTGGCATTGACGACGAGTGTCAGCACGACCTCGCAGCGGCGCCCTAATTCGGCCGGATCGGCGCAGGGGACGCCGCCTTGAGCCGCGAACGCATCGAGCACCGCTCGACGTACATCGCAGCCGTGCACGTTGAACCCCGCGCGCAACAGCGATTGCGCCACACCGAGGCCCATGGCACCCAGACCGATTACACCAATATTTCTCGACATGCCCGACCTCTACGAACGATAAGGAGTCCTACACAATTGGAATGCACCGCTGCGGCTTACCGCAACGTTCATCGGCAGATGCCAGCCTCCGCCAGCCGGCGGGCGGCGTTGTACATGTGCGTGCAAGCGGCATTACGCGCCGCCATCGGGTCCCCCGCCCGGATAGCCGCGACGATGGCGGCGTGTTCCTCGCGCACCTGGCGCGAGAAGTCGTCGCGCAGCGCCTCGTTGCGCCGGGTCACCACGGTGCCCGCTTCCAGGTATTGATTGAGGAAAGTCAACGTCTTGAGAAAGTAGGGATTGCCCGTTGCCACGGCGATCGCGCGGTGAAACGCGACGTCTTCGGTCACGCCATCCTCGCCGTCGGCCACCGCGGAATCGATTTTTGCGAGCGCAGCGTCGATGGCCGCCATGTCCGCCGCGCTGCGACGCATCGCAGCCTCGGACGCGACTTCCGCTTCGATAGCCCGGCGCAGCGCGAGAATCTGCACGACAGCGCCCGGCTCGACCGCCTCGGCGTAATCGATGCGCAATGGCCTGATGCCGGCACGCTCGACGATGAATACACCGCTGCCCTGCCGAGGCTCGACAACACCCTCATTCTTCAGACGGGAGATCGCCTCGCGGATGACCGTTCGGCTGACGCCGAATTCCTGGGCCAGCATGGCTTCCGTAGGGAGCTTGCCCGCCTTGGCGAAAGCACCCTTTTCGATTTGCTTGAGCAGTTGCTGCGCAACGGTATCGCTCAAGGCGCGTACGGGAATCTTTTCGAACATGGGACGTGACACGGAGCATACCGCTCATCATCAGGTGATGTGGTTATCATACAAGTTTGATTCGCACCGATCGAATCGGTACAAACCCGCAGGCACGTCTTCCCGCGCCGATTGGGCGAATTGGGTGCAATTGGGTGCTCGTTTCGGCCAATTGATTCCTGGCCCCGCGGGCTACACTGTTTTCCATGGAGCGAGACGTTGGTTCCATCCACACGTTCCCCTCGTGTGGTCGTTTCAAGTACCTGAAGACCAGTTGCACCAACGCAGTTGCTCGATGAAGTGGCATCACGGTAGTTGGCAGTACGTAGTGGTCGCACCCGCAG
>CBJLAJ010000144.1:0-13301 GCA_966421005.1 uncultured Paraburkholderia sp. | reverse complement strand
TCACGATCAAACCAAGCCCACTGCTTCATCAGAAAAGCCGAGAGCGGATGGTTGGGTGCCTTCGCAACAGTCTCGGACACGGTTTCGATGATATTGCCAAGGATCGACACGATAGACCCCGTGAGCTTGAGCAAATTTTCACTCTTATTGAACTGATCGCTGCCGGCAAAATCCTTATACGCAAAATTCAGCGTAGCGAGCTGAAAGATCGCCGTCACGATACCGTGATTGAATTGAACTGGCGAGGACGAGCCCAACCATTTCCGCGTCGTTTCCACGCCCGGAATCTTGATGACCTTGATGTCGCTCGCCTCGAGCGCACCCGCCTTCACCCACGCATCGGTGTCGATCTCATATCCGAAGACAGCGGGATCGGCGGGCGACGCCGCTTTGATCGCCTGCCGGCCAATCTTCATGGCCGCCGCACGACGTGCAACGCGCTCATCGTCCAGTTTCAATCCCAATGCCTTGCCTTGGTCCAATATCCAGTTCCGCGCCGCGATCGGCGTGATATGGGCTGCCTTGATCGGTACGCCGGCGTGCAACGACAACCGGATCGTGACATATCCAACCGCCGCACCCTTCAAGCCTTTCGCAAGAACATCGACGACAGTGTTGGCCGTGGTCACGACGAGCCGGTCTCGCAGGTTTGCCGCGTTGCCGAGTTTCTCGATGTTCTGAAATGCGGTCTTATAGAGGTTGAGGATGTTCTCGTACTGAATATCCGAGCCGTGGACTTGCGCATCCGCCGCTTTCATCAACTCTTTATGATTGAACATCAGTGCGCGCACATACAAATTGCGCGTGTCCGAAGCTCGACCATTCAGCCATTCGTCGAGCACCGCCTTGCAATCATCGGTGCCAGCCGCCGCGCCGATCGCCTGAGCGCACGATTCGCTGTACGCATACCCGCTGCGCAGGTCTTCCGTGTCGTGGTTGCCAGTCATCCAGTCTGCAAGCAATTGCGATTTGAGCCAGGCAGCATGGGCCTGAACGAGCGGCGCCCAATTGGGCTTGAATGCATCGAGCGCTCGCGGATATTCCTGCTGACGAAATTGATCGAGCGCTTTTGTGTCGATGAGGGACTCTGGCTTTCCATCCCGACCCATCACCCATTTTCCGTCGGACCCTTTCTTCAGCGAAGCCTCGTCCCACGCTTCATCTGCCGCCGCCTGCTGTGTGGCGGGGACGTCGTCGATCTTTCGCTGTTCGATCTTCGCTGCCTGATCGGCGCTACCCGTCTTGATCCACGTGCGAACGAAATGAAACAATCCAACCGCGTCGGGCGCGACCGGGGCGCGAGCCGCTATGTTCGCAACGTTGGCGTCCGCGATGGCTTTCGACGTGCCATAGGTCAACCCGGTTATCGCTTCGGCATTGGCCCGAATACCGGCTTCGGCGCGCTCCAGGAGTTGGGCCGAAATGTACTTCCAGTAGATTTGCTCGTCGAAGCCGTTGTTCAAGTTGGGAACAGTCAGCTCGGCCAAGTCGTTGGCGATGCCAACCGGATCGTTCATCGCGACGATAAAGCCTTTCTTGTTCGGCGAGCGCGCCATCGCGTCGCCGATGCGCTGACCGATGTTGCGCTCGCGCAGGCGGATTTCATCGTCCGGGGCACGGTTGCTGAAGCCGAACGCGTCCTTCATTGCCGGGCCGTCCATCGCGAAATGCGCGATGTTTCCGTGCGCCGCCTGAAACTCTCCCGTATGCGGCGCGCCACCCGCGAGCATCGCCGGCACGTTGATGCACTGCATATGCTGCTTGCGCCAGCTCTCGTCTGCGACCTTGTTGTGCACGAGATTTTTCGTCCATCGGACATTCGACCAACCGACCCAAAGGTTCGTCGCTTCGTCGCTGCCGGGCGTGTGCTCGACGCTGACACATCGACCCAGCGACTCGAAGTCCGTCTCGTTGCGGCCGGCGCAGCTTTGGGTAATGCGCGCGTCTTTGGCAGCACCCGGCGGTGGCGTCGTGTCAGGCTGGAAATACCACAGCGAGCCGTCGTCGAGAACCATATACGCGCTCAATCGCTTGCGCTTCTCATCGTAGGTGTACAGATAACCCTGGCGCAGCGCGCGCAACGTATATTTCGCGGTGGCAACGGATTGAGGCGCGCGGCCGTCGAGCGTGAAGTTCCCGGATAGAGCAGGCGCTTTCGCCGCGCCACGCGGGCATGCCACTGCATATCGCACCGGATAGATCAGCAACGACTGGCGATCGCACAACGGGCAGCCTTTGGTTGTCATCGTTCTTGATCCCTGCATTTCGACGTCGAGAGCAAAGTCACTCACGCGATAGCGATTCCGCCCCTTCGAGAGCAGTTCGCCCATCACCATGAACAGACAGGTTGGTATCCGTAAAACGAACCTACGAACACCAGGATTCGAAGTCGCGCGATTCTACATACAATTACGCGATCCGAGAATAAAGCAGAGGAACAACGCGCATCCAGACCTTCGCATTTTCTTTTTTCCTGGCGGGAATATCCGCGTGCGTGGCGCGGTAATGCTGGATGAGGACGGCTCATCAAGCCTGTTGCGCTTGCATCGTCGCTCCTCCGAGCGCGGTCTTGCCGGCCGCATTCGCCACGACCAGGAGAATCCGATCATGGATGGCAACGAAGACGATAAAGGCGGCTTTCGCGACGCCCGCCCGGCCGGCGCCCGGCGCGAGTTCCTCAAATGTATGGCGTGGGCGGGCGCCGGCACGCTGTGGTTCATGCAAGGCGGCGTGCTTCAGGCCCGCACGCTCGGCGATAGCGCGCAAGGCGACGCCAAAAACGCTGCATTCAGCTTCGTGCAGATCAGCGATTCGCATATCGGCTTCAACAAAGCGCCGAACGAAGACGTCGTCGGCACTTTCAAACGTGCGCTCGCTCATATCGATGCGTCGCCCGTGCAGCCCGACTTCGTCGTGCACACGGGCGATCTGACTCATCTCTCGAAGCCCGACGAGTTCGATACGGTGGCCCAGCTGATGCGCCAGATGCGCACGAAGCAAAGCTTCTTTGTTCCCGGCGAACACGACGTGATCGGCGACAACGGGGCCGAATTCTTCCGTCGCTTCGGCAACGAGGCGACGAAAGGCGGCTGGTACAGCTTCGATCATCGCGGCGTGCACTTCGTCGCGCTGATCAACGTGCTGAACCTCAAGGCCGGCGGACTCGGCTCGCTCGGCAGCGACCAGCTTGCCTGGCTGCGCAGCGATCTCGCAAGCCGCACATCGGAAACACCGATCGTCGTGTTCGCGCACATGCCGCTCTGGTCGCTCTATCCGTCATGGGGCTGGGGTACCGACGATGCGGGGGAAGCACTCGCCTTGCTGCGTCGCTTCGGTTCCGTCACGGTGCTCAACGGACATATCCATCAGATTCAGCAGAAGGTCGAAGGCAACGTGACGTTCTTCACCGCACGTTCGACGGCCTACCCACAGCCAGCGCCAGGCGTGGGCCCGGGGCCCGGCCCGCTGAAAGAGATCCCGGCCGGCAAACTGGCCGACTACATCGGCGTGCGCGTCGTACGCCATGTCGAGACGGCACGCACGCTTGCGCTGACCGAGGAGACCCTCGCATGAACGCACACTATGCTCCCAGCAGGGTCGTGGCCACCCTGCTCATCGCCATCGCCGCCTGCGCCACGAGCGCCTCGCGGGCGGCGACCGACGGCGACGCGCAAGCGACGGCGGCCGGTTCCGGCGGCGCCGGCCAACCGGCTGTCTACCGCGTCGAAATCAGCAACTTCGCATTCAAGCCGAATGAAATCCAGGTGCCGGCCGGCGCCCGCATCGTCTGGGTCAATCGCGACGAGGAGCCGCACATCGTGGTCAGCACGAACGGCAGCTTCAAGAACTCGCCCGCGCTCGATACGAACGATTCGTACACGGCCGTGCTGACGAAGTCAGGTACGTACACCTACTTCTGCAGCATTCATCCGATGATGGTCGGCAAGATCGTGGTCCGGTGAAAACGCCGTGGCGCAACGGACCCTCGATATGCCCAAAAGCGACCTACACTCGACGGATGGCCGATGGTGCATCGGCATGGGCGAAGGAGCCGGGGTGACCAGCAGCGATCGACATGCCGCGCGCAGGCGCGACGACGGCGAGCAGATGCGCCGTTTTCAGGCGTTGGCCTTGCCGCATCTCGATGCGGCATACAACCTTGCGCGCTGGTTGAGCGGCAATTCGGCCGATGCGGAAGACATCGTCCAGGAGGCATTCATGCGCGCCCTGCGCTTTTTCGATTCGTTTCAAGGCGACAGCGCCAGACCGTGGCTGCTCGCCATCGTCCGCCGTACCTGGTATTCGGAATGGCGCCGACGGGCGTCGTCGCATGAGGTGGTGCAATTCGACGAAGAGCTCGACGAAACGCCGATAGACGGCTGGGGCACGGCACCCGTTGACCCGCTGACGCTGATCATCCGCGAGCAGGACACACGTCTCGTGCATGAAGCGCTCGCGGAGTTACCCGTCGAATTCCGGGAAGTACTGATCCTGCGCGAGCTCGAGGATCTGAGCTACCGCGAGATTGCAGCGATCACCGAGTTGCCGATCGGCACCGTCATGTCGCGTATCGCACGGGCTCGGCGCAAATTCGCCGTCATCGTCACATCGCGCGAGCCGCACCGCGAACCCCAACGTGGGACCGCACACATGCGCGCGGCCGACGGTAACGAGGAGACGCGCGATGGAATGTGACGACATCCGCCCTCGCATCGATGCGAGCCTCGACGGCGAACTCTCGTCAGAGCAAGAGCGCGCGGTGCGACAACATCTCGACACCTGCGCCGCGTGCCGCGCCGAACACGAAGCCGTGCTCGCGGTACGCCGCAGCGTGCGGCGCGCCGAATATCATCACGCCCCCGATGCGTTGCGCACACGTATCGCTGCCGCGCTCGAGCGCGAGTCCGGTCAGGCTTTCGCCGCCGAGCCCGGCGAGCCCACCGAGCCGCGGCGCCGCCCACGTTGGGATTGGCTGAAGAAGCTGTGGCATCGACCCGCTTCGGGTTGGCCGGCGTGGCTACCCGGCACGGGGCGAGCGGGCGGCGGCAACGTCGTTGCCTTCGGCGGGCTCACCGCGCTTGCCGTCGCGGCAGCCGTTGCGGCAACGCTCGCACTGACGCCTTCGCTGCGCGGCTCGAATCGCGCCGAACTCTTCGTCGACGAGCTTGTCGGCGCACACGTTCGCGCGCAACTGTCGGGACATGGGATCGACGTCATATCGACGGACCAGCATACGGTGAAGCCGTGGTTCAACGGCCGTCTCGACTACACGCCGCCCGTCGTCGATCTCGCCGCCTCGGGCTTCGCGCTCGCGGGCGGGCGCCTGGATTACCTGGCGCACCGGCGTGTCGCCGTGCTGGTCTACCGCTACCGGCTGCACGTGATCGACGTCTATGTGATGCCCGAGCGCGCTGCGTCGAGCGGCGACGAAAGCACGGGCGAGAGCGGGTCCGCCACGCTCGTGCGTGACGGCTACGCCCTCTTGCGTTGGCGCGCGAACGGTATGGTCTGGTGGGCCGTAACGGATGCGGAGCCCAATGTGCTGGCCAACTTCGAGCAAGCGCTCGAGACGAAACTGGAGGGCGCGCAAAGCGCGGAAACCAACCGCCCCGCATCGTGACAATCCATGTTAGGACGGGCCGCGCAGACAACGTTCAGTGGTGGTGAACCGCGCTCGATACTTTCTCCGCTTCGAACGCATCGATGAGACGCGTCAGATGCGAAAGATCGACTGGCTTGACGAGATGATGATCGAAGCCCGCCGCTTCGCTGCGAGAGCGATCGCCCTCCTGCCCGTAGCCCGTGAGCGCGATGAACATGCAGCGGTGAGCGCCCAGTGTCGCGCGCAGGCTGCCGATGAGTTCATAGCCGTCCATGACGGGAAGGCCGATATCCACGACGGCGATCTCGGGCGTAAAGCGTCCGACGATCTGCAGCGCGGCGACCGGATCGTGGACCGCCTCGACGCAGTGGCCGCACTCGCGCAGCAGCAGTGCGAGGGCTTCGATCGCATCGACGTTATCGTCGACGAGCAGAATGCGGCAGCCATGTTTCGCCGGTGCCGGTAAGGCCGCTATGCGCGCGGAAAGCGCGCCTGCGCCGCGTGCGCTGGCCGGTCGATGCTGGCCCCCCGGCGTTCGCGCGGGCACGCGAATCGTGAATTCGCTGCCGCGGCCCGGTCCCGCGCTCACCGCACTCACGCTGCCGCCATGCAGTTCGACGAGGTTCTTGACGAGCGGCAGACCGATGCCGAGGCCACCCTCCGCTCGATCGAGATTGCGTTTGCCTTGAAAGAACAGATCGAACACGCGCGGCAACATTTTCTCGGGAATGCCGATGCCGTTGTCGCGTACGCTGACCACGACAGTATCGTCCGCTTCGCGCGAAGCAGCCAGGCGCACTTCGCCGCCCACTGCCGTATAACGCGCCGCATTGGTCAGCAGGTTCGACACGACCTGCGCCATGCGCGCCGCATCGACCGACCATACGAGGTCAGGCTCGGCCTCGACCGTCAACCGGTGATTGCGCTGCTCGAGCAGCAAGCTCGCCATCTCGACAGCATGAGCGAGCACGTCTGACACTTTCACCGGACGCCGCCTGAGTTCGATCTTGCCGCGTGTGAGGCGCGCGACGTCGAGCAAATCGTCGACGAGCCGCACGAGATGGTCCACCTGTCGCGCAATGATGCTTTGCTCATGCGATGTCTCGCCATCGGAACGCATGCGCATGAGCTGAAGCGCGGTGACGATCGGTGACAGCGGATTGCGCAGCTCATGGCCGAGCATTGCCAGAAACTCGTCCTTCGCCCGGCTTGCGCGCTCGAGTTCGACCAACAGCCGCTCGCGCTCGGCATGCGATTTTTCGAGGCGTTCGCGATTGCGCACCTGCTCGGTGACTTCGGCCGCCACCGCGATGACGCCGTCCACCTCGCCCGTATCCGAACGCGCCGGCTTGAAATGGAACGAAAAATAGCGTGGCTCGAAGGCGCCGTCGGACCGCGTCATTTCGATGCGGTACTCGTCCCTGCAGATCGCTCGTCCGCTCGCGTAGCACTGCGTCAGCAACTGGGCGATTTCGCCACCGAGCCGCGCATCGGGGCACACGTCGGCGTTGGTACGGCCGATCGGCTCAGCGCATCCCGTGAGTTCGCGATAGCCGTGATTCGCAAGTCTGAACACGTGATCGGGCCCCGCGAGGAACGCGGCCGCGACAGGGACATTCATGACGAAGTCGGTCAGTTCGCGCTCGCGGCGACGCAATGCCGCTTCGGCCTCGCGCCGGCGCTCGACCTCGCGCTCCAGCGCCGCGGCCTTTCGCTGCCATGGAGCAATCAGCCGCGCCGTCGCCTGCCCCGGGCCCGCCGTCAGGATCTCCCTGGGCAGCACGCGGCCGTGCGCGCGGCATATCGCGCCAAACACGCGGTGCTGCGCGGGATTCGAGAAAAGCGCCTGCGGATAAGCGCAGAAAAGCTGGAACGCATGGCGCCGCGCCAATTCGTTCCAGAGCATTTCGAGCCGCAGCGCGGCCTCGTATTGTCCGGCTGCGCCCAGGACCGCCACCATCTCACCGAACGCATGGATCGGTCCCGATTTCGCGTGCGCCGCCGCGCGCGCCACGAGTGCGCCGATCGTTGCAAAAAATCGCTCTTCGTCGGGCCAATCGTCCACCATGAATCCGGCCAGCGCCGTCTGAGCGTCCGCGCAAATCAGTTTGCCCGCGCGTGGTCCCCGTGCCGCGCGTTCCAGGCGCGGCGCGATCGACGCCAAATGCGCGCTCGTCGCGATGACGATGGCGACGCCCTTGTCGCGCAAGGCCCGAAGGGCAAATTGCACGACCTCGTCGATAACGGGCGACTCGTCTTCGTAGAAACGAACGAAATGTTCGCCGACGTCCCGCCGCGAAATGGGTGCGCGAGCGGTAGTCCTCATGAAACGCTCTCCGTGCGGATATCCCTACTGCATGAAGCAATGCCTGTGCCGCACGTTTATGTGTTATGCGTTTCGCGTACCGCCGACAGCCGCCACGACGCCGGTGACCGGTGCAAGCGCGCGTCGCTTCGGAAAGAGCGCGGCCACCGTATGGCCTGGATCGAGGCCGAACGTTTCAGCCGCCGCGCCGGCAACCAGTGCATCGAGCGACGTCGTCGCACGCAAGTCGCGGCCCTCGTAAAGATCGCTCGTGCGCAAGCCGGGCCAATCCGCCATCACGCGTCCGCCCGCGACGGCGCCGCCCATGAGCATCGCCAACGACCCGGTACCGTGGTCCGTCCCGGCGGTGCCATTCGCCGCCGCGGTGCGGCCAAATTCGGTGGCCACCACCACCGTCGTATCGGCCCATACCGGGCCGAGTCCGTCGCGCAGCGCACCGAGCATCGTGTCGAGCGCCTTCAACTGAGCGGCGAGCCGCGGGTTCTGCGCGCTGTGCGTATCCCAGCCGCCGGTTTCGATCATCGCGATGCGCGGGCCATCGGCGCGCGCCAGAAAGCCGGCCGCAAGCTTGCCGAGGCTCGCCGGGTCCTGCCGCGGGCCCGCCCGTCCCGCCATCGCGTGGGCCGCCAGCGCCTCGCCCCAGAGCCGTCCAAGCTCGGCATCGTGCGAATAGAGATCGCCCACGCGCATCAAGAGATCGTCGGATGCGTCCGGCAACGACGAAGGCGCGTACGACGCGACATCCGATCGCCCGCGCAACGCCGCCGGCACGGTCGGCGCGAACGCGATCGCCCGGGCATCGTTGCGCGGCAGCAGTGCGACGAGCCGGTTCAGCCAGCCGTCGCGCAGTTGATAGGGCACCGTGCCGCCGGTCTCCAATACGTTCTGGCCGTCGAAGTGCGAGCGATCGCGATAGGGCGTCGCCACCGCATGAACGAAAAGGGCCTGGCGGGCTGCAAAGAGTTGCGCCGCACGTTCCAAGGCGGGGTGCAGCGCAAACGTGCCGTCAAGCCTGGCGGCCGACGATGCGTCGATCGCAAGCGGTCCACGCAGCGACGCGTAAGCGGGCTCGGCATAGGGAACGACGATGTTCAATCCGTCGGCAGCACCGCGCTGAATGACGAACACGAAGCGGCGCTCCGATTCCACCCGCGCCAGCGCGAGCATGGGCGAGACGAGCATGGCGCCGGCACCGGCGGCCGATAGCGTCAGAAACCTGCGGCGGGAGAGCGGCATGTCATCTCCGTTGAAAATCGGGCGAAACCAGCAGCAACGCGAGCGCGGTAGGCACGCTTTCGGCATGCGCGATCGCGGCTGTGGTGGCGGGCATGGGCGGGCCGGCAAGCAGCGTTGGCGCAAGCGTACGCGGATCGATCCTGTCGCCCACGCGCGCGGCGATGCGTTGGGCGAGCTCCACGCGTCGCATCAGCGCGTCCGGCGCCGCCCAGCTTGCGTCCGTATCGTCGTAGCCGGCCGGAGAACCGGGCCGCCATACGGGCTGTCCCAGCTGGGCGAGAAGCGGTGCCGCATGGAGTTTGTCGAGGTGGGTCAGCCCGACGCCGCGGCTGGCGGAGATCGTCCAGTCCCAGGGGCTCTTGAACTTTGCCGCCGCCGGCTGCCATGCCTCGGGCGAGGCGACGAGCGTCCGATAGACGCTCGGCAGATCGCCGCCGCTCGCCTCGAACGTGTGCGCGAGCCGCTCGACCATGGCGGGGCTCGGCGTGTCGCCCGTGAAATGACGCGCGAGCTTGAAGCCGACGTGACGCGCCGTGGCCGGTGAGCGCGCGAGATCGTGCAGCACGGCGAGCGCTTGCGCCGCTCCCATGTTCGCATCGGCCCCCGCATAGCGCCGGCCCATGACGATACGTTCGCCGGGCTCGTGCAGTGCGGGGCGGAACACGAATGTGCCGGCGATCGGGGACACGGCGGCCGGTTTGACACCCGAGGCAGGTTTCATCCCAGGCGCCGCGCCCGAGGCTTCGGCAATGCTCCAGCCCGTCAAGGCCCGCGCGAACTCGGTCACGTCCTCTTGCGTGTAGCCGGTACGCACGCCGAGCGTATGCAGTTCCAAGATTTCGCGCGCGAGGTTTTCGTTGAGACCGGGCTTTTTCGCGGGGTTGCGCGCGCCGACTCGCAAGGCGGCCGGGCTCGTCGGCCCGACGGAGCGAATCTGATCCAGATAGATCTGCATGGCCGGGTGCGACTCCACAGCAACGAGCATGTCCTCGAACGATCCGAGCACGTACGGGCGAATCGCCTCCGCCTCGAAAGCGCCGGCAAGCGGGGCAACCTCCCCCTTGTCCGCCGACACGGCGAAATGATTCGACCAGAAATGCACGAGCCGTTCGACGAACGGAGTGTTGGTCGCGAGCGCGCTGTTCACGCGGGCGTCGACAGCCGACACATACGTGTCGCGCACTTCCTGGCGCACTGCCTGAATTGCCGCCTGACTGGCGGCCTGACCCGCAAGACCTGTCTGGCTTGCGGCCTTCGCCATCCTCGCCTCTTTGCGCACCCGCCGGGCCTCGGCCAACGTTTCGAGCGCCGCATGCGAGCCTGGCTCCTGCGCCCAGGCGGCCGGCCACGGCTCGTAGGCGTCGAGTTGGGACAAAAGCCAGCCTTTGGGATCGTCGGGAGCGGGTTCGCCCGCGCGCGCACCCAGGCCGAATCGGTTCAGTGCGATCGCCGCGCCGCTCATGTGTTCTTTATTGGCCATGTGGTCTCGCGTGGGACGCCGGACGCCGGGATATCGGCTCCGGGTCTTCAATGTAGCGCGTTCCAACGGGATGTCACTTACATATGAGTAAAAACTGTTACGGCTGGGCACGCCGCGCGGCATGCTTCCGGTATGCGCGGTGCCGCGGCACGACCTATCCTAAGAGAAGCCGTATAAAGGCCGCGTTTCAAACGCGTTTTTCGCTAGATCTGTGGAGGTGCGCCATGTCGATGTCAGCTACGCTCGAGCAATGTCTGAACGCCGGGGGTGCCCGCTACGATGTCCTGCATCATTCCTATAGCCACTCGAGCGCCGAAACGGCCGCTGCCGCCCGGGTACCGGGCGAACGGCTCGCCAAGACCGTATTGCTCTCTGACGAACAGGGCTTTGTGGCAGCCGTGCTCCCGTCCACGCACGCCGTGCGGCTGTCCGAACTGCGGGCGAAAACCAGCCGGCATCTCGCCGTCGCAAAAGAAGCGGACATCCGCGAAATCTTCAAGGACTGCGATGTGGGCGCGCTGCCGCCCGTCGGCATGGCTTACGGGGTGCAGACCTACCTCGACGAAAGCCTTGCCCGGGAGCCCGACGTCTACTTCGAAGCCGGCGATCACGAGGTGCTCGTTCACATGGACATCGAGCAGTTCCTCGCGCTCATGGAGCGCGCGGAGCGCGCGCGCTTCGCCCACCGGATGCAGGGAATCTCGATTTGAAAAACTACGGAAATGAGCCGTCCGGCGGCCCCGGACGGCATTTTTGAAAGCCTTTACGCCGCACCGATATTGGGCATAGAGTCGTGGCGCGCTGTCCAATCATGTCGCACCCCTTCCTGGAGTGATTCCATCATGGTTCTCAGGTTGCTCGCCGCGCTGCCGTTCATCGGCATTTTGCTCGGCGTCCCGTTCGTCAATCGCGTCGAGCCGCTCGTGCTCGGCATGCCGCTCGTGCTCGCATGGATCGTCGCCTGGGTCGTGGCGACCGCGCTCATCATGGCGCTCGTCTACCAGCTCGATCCTGCCAACCGTACGGCTGCCTCGCCCGGTGAGGAGGTGCGCCAATGAGCAGCGCACTCCTCATCATCGCGGCGTTCACGCTGCTGGCGCTCGGCCTTGGCCTGCGCGCCCGACGCGGACACGACATGAATCTCGAGCAGTGGTCCGTCGGCGGCCGCAGCTTCGGCACGGCGTTCGTCTTTCTTCTGATGGCCGGTGAAATCTATACGACGTTCACGTTCCTCGGCGGCAGCGGCTTCGCCTACGGTAAAGGCGCCCCCGTCTATTACATCCTGCCCTACGCCACACTCGCCTACATCCTTTCGTACTGGCTGCTGCCGCCGATCTGGCGTTATGCCAAGGCCAACCGCGTCGTCTCGCAACCGAACTTTCTCGCGAGCAAATACGGCAGTGCCTCGCTCGGCGTGCTCGTCGCGATCGTTGACGTCGTCGCGCTCGTGCCGTATCTCGTGCTTCAGTTCAAGGGCCTCGGCATCATCGTGGCCACGACGTCGTACGGAGCGATCTCGCCTGCCGCCGCCATCTGGATCGGCGCCATCGTGGTGACGGCCTATGTCACGATCTCGGGCGTGCGCGGTTCGGCCTGGAATTCGGTGACGAAGGACCTGATGATTCTCGGCGTCGTGGTATTCCTCGGCATCTATCTGCCGCTGCACTACTACGGCGGATACGCGCCGATGTTCCATGCCATCGATGCCGCCAAGCCCGGATTCCTCTCGTTCCCCGAAAAAGGTTCGAGCGTGACCTGGTTCCAGTCGACGGTGCTGCTCACCGCGCTCGGCTTTTTCATGTGGCCGCATACGTTCGCGTCGGTGTTCACGGCGCGCGACGAGCGCATCTTCCGGCGCAATGCGGCCGTGCTGCCCGTCTATCAGCTGATCCTGCTGTTCGTCTTCTTCGTCGGCTTCGCGGCAACGCTCAAGGTGCCCGGCCTCAAGGGCGGCGATATCGACCTGTCGCTGTTCCGGCTCTCGCTCGCGACGTTCGACCCGTGGTTCGTGGGCGTGATCGGCGCGGCGGGCGTACTGACCGCGCTCGTACCCGGTTCCATGATTCTCAACGCCGCGGCCACGCTGATCGCGAACGACATCTATCGCGGCGGTATCGCGCATCAGGCCAGCGATGCGCAGGTCACGCGCCTCGCGCGCGTGCTGGTGCCGGTCATCGCGCTCGTGGGCGTCGGCTTCACGCTGCATGGCGGGGAAACGATCGTCGCGCTGCTGCTGATGGGTTACAGCTTCGTCACTCAGCTCTTTCCGGCTGTGCTCGCAAGTCTCGCCGCGCGGCGTTGGGTGACCTGGCAAGGCGCGTTCGCGGGCATCGCGGCGGGCGTAGCCGTCGTCACGATCACAACGTTGACGCATGCCACCCTCGGCCAATGGTTTCCGTTCCTGCCTGAGCATTTGAAGGATACGAACATCGGGCTCGTCGCCCTGTCGGTCAACGTGCTTGTGCTGCTCATCGTCAGCGCGATCACTCAGCCTCGCGCGGCCGGTCACTCGCAGGCGCATTCGCTGTGAGCGCTGGCGTACATAGGCGGCGGGCCGGGGGCTCGCAGCGCGGCGCCCTCCCCCCGTCACCTGCACCCCGGCGGTGGGCCGCACGCTCCTGCAGCAGGCGCTGCCGCTCACGTTCTACTCGGGCACC
>CBJLAJ010000143.1:0-13558 GCA_966421005.1 uncultured Paraburkholderia sp. | reverse complement strand
GCGTGATCGGCTCGGGTGCCGATACGCACAATACGCTCGCCAACTGCATGCCGCCCATGGCGCTGCCGCCCGAGCCGTTCGTGCATCTGGCCGCGGGCATCAAGTCGGTCGTCGACATCCCCGTCATGCACGCGCAAAGCATCCGCGACGCGGGGCAGGCCGAGCGACTGCTCGCCTCGGGCATGATCGATCTCGTCGGCATGACGCGTGCGCAAATCGCCGATCCGCATATGGTCATCAAGATCCGCGATGGCCGCGAGGATGAGATCAAGCAATGCGTCGGCGCCAACTATTGCATCGACCGCCAGTACAACGGCCTGGACGTGCTGTGCGTGCAGAACGCCGCAACGTCGCGCGAAGCGACGATGCCGCACGTGATCGAGAAGTCGCGCGGGCCGAAGCGCAAGGTGGTGGTCGTCGGTGCCGGCCCCGCGGGTCTGGAAGCGGCACGCGTCGCCCGTTCGCGCGGCCATGACGTCGTGCTGTTCGAGAAGCATACCGAAGTGGGCGGTCAGATCGTTCTTGCTTCGAAGGCGCCGCAGCGTGAGCAGATGGCCGGCATCGTGCGGTGGTTCGACATGGAGACGAAGCGCCTCGGCGTCGACCGGCGGCTTGGTGTCGAGGCCGACGAGAAAGCGATCATGGCGGAAAAGCCGGACATCATCGTGCTTGCCACCGGCGGCCGCGCATTCTCCGATCAGGTACAGGACTGGGGCGTGGCACAGGGGCTCGCGGTGAGCTCGTGGGACATCCTGTCGGGCCGTGTCGAGCCGATGAAGAACGTACTCGTCTACGACGGCGTCAGCACCCACGCAGGCGCGGGGGTAGCCGATTTCATCGCGAGCCGTGGCTCCAAAGTCGAAATCGTGACGCCTGACGTCAAAGTGGCCGACGATTGCGGCGGCACGACGTTCCCGATTTTCTATCGGCGCCTCTACGCGGAGGGTGTCATTCATACGCCGAACTACTGGCTCGATCGCGTCTATGAGGAAGATGGCAAGAAGATTGCCGTGCTGCGCAACGAGTACACCGAGGAGCAGGAAGAGCGCGCCGTCGATCAGGTCGTGATCGAAAACGGCAGCACGCCCAACGACGGGCTTTACTGGAAGCTCAAACCGGAATCGCTGAACCGCGGACAGGTCGATGTGCACAAGCTGTTCGCGTCCGAGCCGCAGCCGTGTCTGTCGGAGGAACTCGGTAACGGCCGGTTCCTGCTCTTCCGCGTGGGGGACTGCATCTCGATGCACAACATCCACGGTGCAATCTACGATTCGCTTCGTCTTTGCAAGGACTTCTGATCATGAGCCCGGCGTTCGTCATCACGGGGTTGCTGTGGCTCTCGATGGCCGGTCTGGCCTATGCGCTGGCGCGCCGTGCCGCCTATTGGCGGGTGGGGCGCGCCACGCCGGCCGGCGCGTTTGGCGTCACGAATCTCTTTAGCATTCCTAAACGGTACTTCGTCGATTTGCACCACGTCGTCGCGCGCGATCCCTACATCGCGAAGACGCACGTTGCGACGGCCGGGGGCGCGATAGCGGCGCTCGTGCTCGTCTTTATCAACTACGGGCTGGCTATATACTCGCCGTGGCTCGATAAGCTCATTGGCCTCGCCGCCGTGACGATGCTGGTCGGCGCTGTGTTCGTCTGGCGTCGCCGTCACGCGAAGGACGTGCCGGCGCGCTTGTCGCGCGGACCGTGGAATACGCTGCCCTGGTTGCTCGGTTCGTTCGCACTCGGGCTTACGCTGCTCGCTGTCGTACCGAGCGCGGCAACTTCGGGCGCCGTGGCGGCGATCATTGCGGTCTTGATTGCGATCGGTGCGTTCGCGATGACTTTCGGTGCGGCGCGTGGCGGCCCCATGAAGCATGCGCTGGCCGGTCTTCTTCATCTCGCGTTCCATCCGCGTCAAGAGCGCTTCGGTGCGGGCGTAAACAAACCCGATGCCGTGCCGCCGACCGCGCTCAAGACACCGGTGCTCGACGCTCGTGAATACGGGGCCGGGAAGCCTGTCGAATTCCGCTGGAACCAGCTCTTGAGCTTCGACGCGTGTGTCCAATGCGGTAAATGCGAAGCGGCATGTCCCGCATTCGCTGCAGGGCAGCCGCTCAATCCGAAGAAGCTGATTCAGGATCTCGTCACCGGCATGGTGGGTGGCACGGACGCGGCGTATGCGGGCAGTCCCACGCCGGGTATCGCGCTTGGCAAGCATGGCGGCAAGCCGGATCTGCCGATCGTCTCCGGCTTGATCGAAGCGGATACGCTCTGGTCCTGCACGACATGCCGTGCCTGCGTTCAGGAGTGCCCGATGCTGATCGAGCATGTCGATGCGATCGTCGATATGCGTCGTCACCGCACGCTGACCGAGGGCGACCTGCCGGGCAAGGCGCCCGAGGTGCTCGCCAATCTGCGCGAGACGGGCAGTGCCGGCGGCTATGACATCGCCGCGCGCTATGACTGGGCCGTCGATCTGAACGCGCGCATCGCCGAACCGGGCCGGCCTGTCGACGTATTGCTCGTGGCGGGCGAAGGCGCGTTCGACATGCGTTATCAGCGCACGCTGCGCGCGTTGGTCAAAGTGCTGAACCGCGCGGGTATCGATTATGCGGTGCTGGGGCCGAGCGAAACGGACACCGGCGATGTCGCGCGCCGCCTTGGCGATGAAGCGACGTTCCAACGGATGGCCAAGCGCCTGATCTCGACACTCGACACGTTGAGCTTCAAGCGCATCGTCACGGCCGATCCGCATGTCATGCACAGCTTGCGCAACGAATACCGTGCGCTCGGTGGGCGCTATACGGTGCAGCACCATACGAGCCTCGTTGCCGAGCTCGTGCAATCGGGCAAATTGTCGCCGAAGGCGTCGGCCGCGCTCGCCGATAAGCGGATCACGTATCACGATCCCTGCTATCTCGGCCGCTACAACGGCGAGATCGAAGCACCGCGCCGCGCGCTCAAATCGATCGGCATCAAGGTGGTGGAAATGGAGCGCAATGGCATGCGCGGCCGCTGCTGCGGCGGCGGAGGCGGGGCGCCGCTCACCGATATCCCGGGCAAGGCGCGTATTCCGGATCTGCGGATGGCCGACGCACGCGCGGTCGGTGCGGAAATCGTGGCGGTCGGGTGCCCGAATTGCACGGCGATGCTCGAGGGCGTGGTGGGCCCGCGGCCCGAGGTGCTCGATGTGGCCGAGCTCGTTGCAGCGGCGCTGGAGTAAAGACGATGAATCCGATCAAACGTATCGATCCGCGCCGGCCGTTCGTCATTGCTCCCTCGGGGCTGCGCAGGGTTACGCTGGGGCAGGAGCATGTCGCGGGCGCCGCGATCGACGATATCCCGCACATCGGAGCGCATGGCGAGCGCGAGAAGCCGCGCCGAAAAGTGGAAGGGGCCACGCGAGTCTTGCTCGTGGCCGCACACAGTGACCGAGGCGCGCTCGACGAACACGCGCGGCAGGCCGTGGCGGCTGCGGCGATCGTTGCCGATGCGCATACCGAAGTCGTGCTCGTCGTCTTCGGCGAGCTCACGGACAATGTCGCGGAACTGGGTGCGGACAAAGTCATCGAGTTGCGCGCACTGGGCCGTCCGGTCTTTGCGCCCGATCGCGCGCTGGCCGCGCTGAAAGCCTGCGTGGCCACGTTTTCGCCGGCGCATGTTCTGATGCCTGACAACACCACTGGTGACGGCGACCTCGGGCGCCGCTATGCGGCGCTGTCGGGCGCAAGTATTGCCACGCAGGTTGTCGAAGTCGACGCGTCCCACGTCGGCGTCTATGTCGATGCGCAACGGCAGTTCGCGTCGCGCGCATGGCCCGATGTCGTGCTGCTCGCGGCGGACGCGGTTTCGTCGAAACTGCCGTTCGTCGGCGCGGGCGAATGCGCGGAACCACCCGCTGGATTGGCGGCGGAGTTGGTCGGCGATACGCGCGACGAGGTTTATCGCGATCTCGGCACGACGCAGCTCGATGCGGCCGATGTCGCGCTCGAGGAGGCGGATTTCATCGTTTCCGCGGGCAACGGTGTAACCGATATCGCGGCTTTCGAGGCGCTGGCACGTGCGTTCGGCGCTGCGATCGGCGCGAGCCGGGTGGCTGTCGACAACGGCTATTTCACACGCGACAAGCAAGTCGGCGCGACGGGCAAGACGGTCACGGCGAGCGTCTATATCGCGTTCGGTATTTCGGGCGCGGTGCAGCATTTGCAAGGGATCAAGGATTGCCGCCACGTGATTGCGGTGAATCTCGACGCCAGCGCGCCGATTGCCAAGCGCGCCAATCTCACGATCGTCGGCGACGCACAGGCGACCATCGCCGCGCTGACGCAAGCCGTCGCGGCCGCGCGCGCCGGGCAGGGGGCTCCCAGTTCGGCGTCAGCCGGCGCGACAGTCAAAGAAGGGATGGCAGCATGAACGCAGCGACGAAAGACACACGCATTGCGGTGCTTGTTTCAGTGGGTAAGCATCGCGTCAGCGCGGCACCCTGCTACAGCCGCAACGACGCGGCTGCGCTCGAAATCGCGCGCGGCCTCGAAAAAACGGCAGGTTTTTCGGTCGAGGTATTTCATGCGGGCGACGCGTCGAATCCGGCACTCACCGACTATCTCGCCTTGGGTGCGCGACGGATCGAGGTGATCGACTGTGCATCGGGACCGGATGGCGACGATCCGATACCGGCGCTGGCGAAGCGGTTGCAAGGCGTTTCGCTCGTGCTGACGGGCACGCGCGCCGAAGGTGCCTACGATACGGGCATGCTGCCCTACCAGCTCGCGGCCGAGCTTGGCTATACGTTTGTCGGCTCCGCGCTCGATGTCACGCTCGGGGATGGTTTCGCGACCGTCACGCAATTCATGCCGAAGGGCGTGCGCCGGCGGGTGGCCGCCGCGTTGCCCTGCGTCGTCGCCATCCATCCCCAGGCGAACGTGAAGCCGCTCTACGCCTATGCGCGCGTACCGGACGGTGCGATTCAGCAAGGCCCGAGCGCCTCGCGCAAGGATATCGATGCGCCGCATTGGTCCGTCGCACCGACCGAACGCAAGCCACGCAAGCTCGTGGCGAACGAGAAGCGCTCGGGCCATGCACGGATGCTGAGCGCGACGACGACCGAGAGCCGGGGCGGAAACGTCGTAATTGAGGGGACTTCGGTCGAAAAAGCGCAAGTCGTCCTCGGTTATTTGCGCGAGCATCGACTCATCGATTACTGAATCGAACGATGCGGCCCTTTTCGGCGAACCGCATCGTCAAGCAAGTGGATTTTGTTTTGGAACCAGGACGTTACGAATCCGGAGCAGACATGAACGTATCGGCAGCCATTCGAGAACTCGTCGAGCGCCGCAAGCCAGGTTACAGCTTGGAAGCACCGTTTTACCGGAGCGAAGAGATTTTCGCGCTCGATATGAACGCGATTTTCCACAAGCACTGGATTCAAGTTGCCGTCGAGCCCGACATTCCCGAACCGGGCGACTACGTCACCGTCGAGCTGGGCGGGGAGTCGGTACTGATCGTGCGCGACGACGACATGGAAATTCGCGCCTTCCACAACGTGTGCCGCCATCGCGGTGCGCGCCTGTGCAACGAGGAAAAGGGCGCTGTCGGCAATATCGTCTGTCCCTATCATAGTTGGACGTACAACCTGAACGGCGACCTGATGTTCGCCGAGCACATGGGCGAGAAGTTCGACCGTTGCAAGCACAGCCTCAAGCCGGTTGCGCTTCAGAATCTTGCCGGCCTCATCTTCATCTGCCTGGCCGACGAGCCGCCGGCAGACTTCGAGAAGATGCGCGCGGCGATGGAGCCGTATCTGCTCCCGCACGACCTGCCGAACTGCAAGATCGCGGCAACGGCCGACCTCGTCGAGGAAGGCAATTGGAAGCTCACGATGGAGAACAATCGCGAGTGCTACCACTGCGTCGCGAATCACCCCGAGCTGACGATTTCGCTTTACGAGTACGGTTTCGGCTATCAGCCGTCGCCGTCGAACGCGGAAGGCATGGCGGCTTTCGAGCGCACGTGTATCGAACGCGCGGCGCAATGGGAAGCGATGAACCTGCCGTCCGTCGAGCTCGAACGCCTTTCCGATGTGACGGGCTTCCGGACGCAACGCCTGCCCCTCGATCGCAGCGGCGAATCGCAGACGCTCGATGCGAAGGTTGCCTGCAAGAAGTTGCTCGGCGAGTTCGAGCGGGCGGATCTGGGCGGGCTCTCGTTCTGGACGCAGCCCAATTCGTGGAATCACTTCATGAGCGATCACATCGTGACGTTCTCCGTGATTCCGCTGTCGGCAGGCAGGACGCTCGTCCGTACGAAATGGCTCGTGCACAAGGATGCCGTGGAAGGGGTCGACTACGATGTGGCGAACCTGACGGCGGTCTGGAATGCGACCAACGATCAGGACCGTACGCTAGTGGAATATTCGCAGCGCGGCGCAGGCAGCAGCGCTTACGAACCGGGACCTTACTCGCCTTTTACCGAGGGTCTCGTCGAGAAGTTCTGCGACTGGTATGTGCAACGTCTTCGTGCGCAAATCGACGCATAGTGGATCAAACGAAGGGATTGGAGCGAGGCATACGATGATGCGAGACGCGCAAACGTTCGAGCCGGGCGACAGCCGGCTTACGCGGCCCGCGTTCTGGAGCCGGCTGGGCGAGCGGTGGACGAGCGACGACGAGGAAACGCTCGTGTGCTGCCAGGTGCGCGAGGAAACGCATGATGTGAAGAGCTTTTTCTTCATGTCGCGCGAAGGGCGGACATTCGTTTTCGAGCCCGGGCAGTTCGTCACGCTCGAACTCGAAATCGACGGCGAGGCAATCAATCGCTGTTATACGATTTCGTCGGCGCCTACCCGCCCGCACACGTTTTCAATCACCGTGAAGCGGGTGCCGGGCGGCAAGGTATCGAACTGGCTGCATGACACGCTGCGTGTCGGGGATGCCGTGCGCGTGCTGGGTCCGGCTGGCGTATTCACCTGCGCGCGGCAGCCGGCTGGCAAGTATTTGTTCCTGTCTGCAGGCTCGGGCGTCACGCCGCTGATGTCGATGAGCCGGACGCATCACGAGCTGGGCGAAGATCGCGATATCGTTTTCGTGCATAGCGCGAGAACGCCTGACGACATCATCTTCGCGCGCGAGCTGGACCTGATTGCGTCGAACCAGCGCAACTTTCGGACCGCGTTCGTTTGCGAGCGGATAGGCCAACGCACGAATTGGCCGGGCATCACCGGTTTTCTGACGTTGCCGTTGCTCAAGCTCATTGCGCCCGACTTCATGGAGCGCGAGATCTTTACGTGCGGTCCAGCGCCTTACATGGAAGCGGTCCGCAAGATGTTGGCCGAGGCCGGCTTCGACCGCAGCCATTATCACGAAGAGAGCTTCTCGTTCGAGGAAACGGTTGCTCCGCTGACAGAGGCCGAAGCGTCGCCCGCCAATGGCGACGCAACGCCCGTGACCGGGGAACGTTTTGCCGTATCGTTCGCGAAGAGCCGGCGCGATATCGAATGCGGAGCGGATCAAAACGTGCTCGATGCCGCGCGGCAAGCGGGCGTGCGTCTGCCTTCATCGTGCACGCAGGGCATGTGCGGGACCTGCAAGGTCAAGCTCGTGTCGGGGCAGGTGGATATGAAGCACAACGGTGGAATTCGTCAACGCGAAATCGACCAGGGTATGGTTTTGCTATGCTGTAGTAAACCTCTGACGGATCTCGTCATTGAGAAATAAAAAGAAACGTCGTTTATGGACAAGACGGTGTCGGAAAACTTGACTACCGCTTTTTAATGGCTGCGCACTCTAGAGACTCCTTGGATGCGCTGATCTCGACGATCAGGAGACCTGAACATGAAACTTATCAAGCAACTGTTGCTGACGGCTATCGTTGGCGCTGCTCTCGCTGGCACCGCGTTTTCCGCGTCGGCCGATAGCAAGCCGACCATCAAGATCGGCTATGTGGAGGGATGGGACGATAGCGTCGCAACGTCGAATGTTGCCGCACTCGTGATCGAAAAGAAGCTCGGTTATCCGGTGCAGCTCGTTCCGGTCGCGGCGGGCATCATGTGGCAGGGTGTTGCGCGTGGCGATCTCGACGCGACGCTGTCGGCCTGGCTGCCGGTCACGCACGGCTCGTACTGGGATGAGTTCAAGGGCAAGGTGGAGGATCTCGGCCCGAACTTCAATGATGCGAAGATCGGCCTGATCGTGCCCGCGTACGCCAAGGCCAACAGCATCGACGATCTGAATGCGGAGAAGGACGCGTTCGGCGGCCGCATCGTCGGCATCGATGCGGGTGCGGGCGTGATGCGCAAGACGCAGGACGCGATCAAGAACTACGGGCTCAACTACACGTTGATGCCGAGTTCGGGCAGCGCGATGACGGCTGAACTGGCCCGTTCGGAAAACGCGAAGAAGCCCGTGATCGTGACCGGTTGGGCACCGCACTGGATGTTCGCGAAGTGGAATCTGAAGTTCCTCGACGATCCGAAAAAGGTCTTCGGTGGTGCCGAGCACGTGGATAACGTCGTGAACCCGGGCCTGGACAAGAAGGCGCCGCAGGTCGTGGCATTCCTGAAGAAGTTTCAATGGAAGAAGGGCGAAATCGATAGCGTGATGCTCGCTACGCAAAACGGCGCGAAGCCGCAAGATGCGGCTAACACGTGGATCGCCGCGCACCCGGAGCGGGTTAGCGAGTGGGTGGCAGGGGCGCAGTAAGTCTTCTTCGATCTTCCGCAGGTTTGAGACCGGCATCCTTGGATGCCGGTTTTTTTCGGCTGGTGTTAGCGCTTCAGCGCTTCCTCCGGTGGTCTAGTGCCTCATCACTGCAACACAACCGTCCGATCCCCATTGATAAAAACGCGCCGCTCGATAAACGCCTTCACTGCCCGAGCGAGCGTAATGCATTCAACATCCCGCCCCACGGCAAGCAACTGCTCCGGCCGATGCGAATGATCGACGCGCTCCACGACCTGCTCGATGATCGGCCCTTCATCGAGATCGTCGGTGACGAAATGCGCGGTTGCGCCGATCAGCTTGACCCCGCGCGCGTGAGCCTGGTGATAGGGCTTGGCGCCCTTGAAACCCGGCAAAAACGAATGATGGATGTTGATCGCACGCCCCGCGAGCTTGCGGCTCGTCTCGCCTGACAGAATCTGCATATACCGCGCGAGCACCATCAATTCGGCCCCGGTGGTATCGAACAAATCGAGAATACGCGCTTCCTGCTGAGGTTTCGTTTCCGCCGTGATCGGCAGATGATGAAACGGCAGCCCATGCTGTTGCGCCATCGGCTCGAGCGTCTCGTGATTCGACGCAATCGCCACGATGTCCATCTTCAATTCGCCCATACGCCACCGGAACAACAGATCGGCGAGGCAGTGCTCGAGCTTGGACACCATGAGGAGCACCTTCGGCCGCATATTGGCATCATGAACGGCCCACTGCATGCGAAACCGCTCGGCAATCGGCGCGAACTCGGTTTTCAACGCGTCGACATCGAGCGCTGCCCCGTCGCGACGCACGCCGTGAAAGACGCAGCGCATGAAAAAGCGCTCGCTGCTGTCGTCGTCGAAGACGGTCAATTCGTCGACATAACCCTGATGCTTATCGAGCAGCCCCACCACGGAGGCGACCTGTCCCGCGGCGCTGGGGCAGTCGAGCGTCAAGATGAACTGATGAGTGCGGTCGGTCGATGGCATGCGCGTGATCTCTGATTCACATTTGGAAATACGTGCGCTACCCGCTAAGGAATGCGGGCGCGGCGCGTGGCATGCTGAAGTAAATCAGGTGAAAGGAGCGCCGGATAGAACCGAAACGCCGTCCCGCTGGTATCGGGCCGTCAATAGCGTGACGTCAATAGGGGGCGGCGTTCGCGGCGCAGCCGCAGGCGGCGAACAGCCAACGCCGGAACGCAGGCGCGGCCGGCGCTTCGGGGCGCGCCGCCGGACAGACGAGAAAGTAGCCGCGTTCGGTGACGACGGGCGGCTCGGCCAGCCGCACGAGTTGCCCCGTCGCAATCAGTTCGTCGACGAGTGGCATCCAGCCGAGCGCTACGCCCTGGTGCGAAAGTACCGCATGAACCACGAGCGCGTAGCTGTTGAAGGTCATGCCCTCATCTTCGGGCGGGGCGCTGAGGCCGTGCGCGGCAAACCAGCCTTTCCAGTCTAGCCAGCGTTCGGGGTGCGTTGCTTGCACATGCAGCAGCGGCAGCGAGCGGAGATCCGCCGCGCTCGCGATGTCGGGATGCGTATTTCGAAAGGCGGGTGTACAAACGGGCGTCACCTGTTCGGCGAACAGGCGGGTCGCACGATAAGGCGACCAATCCCCTGAGCCGAAAGCGATGGCGATATCGGCGCGATCCCGTTCCGGATCGAAGCCTTCTTGCGATGTGACGATCCTCACGTTGACGCCGGGCACCGCCCGCTTGAATTCGGCCAGACGGGGCATAAGCCAGTAGGTCGCGAACCCGAAGTCGGTCAGGATGGTCAGCGTGCCGTGCGCTGTGCGGATTCGGATGTCCGCGGCGGCGTGTCGAATTTCGTCGAGGCTCTTTTTAACAGCCTCGAAAAGCCGCACGCCATCTTCCGTCAATTTCACGCCGCGATGGCTGCGCTCGAAGAGCAGGGCACCAAGATCGGTTTCGAGTTGAACGATACGCTGACTAACGGCGGGCTGGGTCGAACCGAGCTCGCGCGCGGCGGCGGTGAAGCTCGATAGACGCGCCGCGGCCTCGAAGACGAAGACCGCCTGCATGGGCGGCAAGCTGTCGGGGCGACGAAATCGATCGTTCATGCCGGCCTCCGACCGCGGTCGGATCAGATGTGAAAAAATGAAGGAGTACGAAGAAACTGCGTCAATTCCCTCCGAATATTAGGGAGTTTTGGGCGTTGCGGCAATTGCATCGCCGCGCGAATCGTGGAATCGTCCGCGCGGCGACGCAAATGGTTTACTTCGCGACAGGCATCGAGAACTCAGCGCCCTTTTCGGTGCTTTCGGGCCAGCGCTGCATGATCGACTTCTGCTTCGTATAGAAGCGCACGCCTTCCTCGCCATAGGCGTGCATGTCGCCAAACAAGCTCCGCTTCCACCCGCCGAAGCCGTGCCAGGCCATCGGCACGGGAATCGGTACGTTGATGCCCACCATGCCCACTTCGATCTGCCGGCCAAACTCGCGGGCCACATTGCCGTCGCGTGTGAAGCACGCCACGCCGTTACCGAACTCGTGGTCGTTGATCAACTGCACGGCCTCGGCGAAATCCTTCACTCGTACGCAGGACAGCACCGGTCCGAAAATCTCCTCGCGATAGATGCGCATTTCCGGCGTGACATGGTCGAACAGCGTACCGCCCGTGAAGAAACCTTTTTCATGGCCTGCCACCTTGAGGCCGCGGCCATCGACGACGAGCGTCGCGCCTTCTTCGACGCCTGTCGCGATGTAGCCTTCGATGCGCTCCAACGCCTGCTGCGTCACGACGGGCCCCATTTCGGCATCGGGCTCCATGCCATTCTTCACGACGAGTTTGCGCGCGCGCTCGGCAAGGCGTGGCACGATCTTCTCGGCCACCTCGCCCACCAGCACGGCGACCGAAATCGCCATACAGCGCTCGCCGGCCGAACCGTAGCCCGCGCCGATCAATGCGTCCACCGTTTGGTCGATGTCGGCGTCCGGCATCACGACGAGGTGGTTCTTCGCCCCACCGAGAGCCTGTACGCGCTTGCCGTGCTTGGCGCCGGTTTCGTAGATGTAATTGGCGATCGGCGTCGAGCCGACGAAGCTGACTGCCTTGACATCCCGGTGCTCGAGCAGCGCATCCACCACGACTTTGTCGCCGTGGACGACGTTGAACACACCGTCCGGCAGCCCCGCTTCCTTGAGCAGACGTGCCATGAAGAGCGACGCCGACGGGTCGCGCTCGCTCGGCTTGAGCACGAACGTGCAGCCGGCGGCCAGTGCGACGGGGAACATCCAGCAGGGCACCATGCACGGGAAATTGAATGGCGTAATGCCGGCAACGACGCCGAGCGGCTGACGCACGGTCCAATTGTCGATACCGCGCGAGACTTGCTCGGTGTAGTCGCCCTTGAGCAGTTGGGGAATACCCGCTGCGAATTCAATGACGTCGATGCCACGCGCCACTTCGCCTTGTGCGTCGGAGAAGACCTTGCCGTGTTCGGCGACGATGATCGCCGCGAGTTCGTCCTTGTGCTGGTTCATCAGCTCGAGAAAGCGCAGCAGTACGCGCGCGCGACGAATCGGCGGTGTGTCGCGCCAGGCCGGGAACGCGGCTTTTGCGCTCGCGACGGCCGCATCGACATCCGCCGCTGTCCCAAGTACGAGGCGGCGCGCCACCGCACCCGTCGCCGGATTGAAGACCGCCTGCGTGCGATCGCCCGCGCCGCGCTCGGTTTTGCCGCCGATGAAATGGACTACGTCTGCGGAATCGATATAGGGCTGCATGTCATCTCCTCGCGGTTAGTTGATATTGGCAGTGTACGAAGGTGGAAACCGCGTGCAAAGCATCTGCGGCTGAATTGATTGTTTTCCATGGCGAACAATCGGAAAGCGGAGTGCAAAACATACATTGACGCGGTGCTATCATCGGAACGCTGTATGAGCCGACACTGCGGAATGGCATTTATGGATACGCAAAAGATTGAGGCGCTCTGGACCCACTTACATTGGCTCAATGTATTGGCTGCTCAGGGGACCTATACCGCCGCCGCGGCTCGACTGGGAGTGAGCAAGGCGGCTGTAAGCCAGCGCATCGCCGAACTCGAGCGCGCCGCGGGAGTGGTGTTGGTGCAGCGCACCACGCGCAGCGTACGGTTCACCGAGGCGGGCAGACGGCTCGTTGACGACACCCGGGAGGACTTCGAGCGCATTGCCGCGACGTTTGCCAGCGTACGTGAGTTGGCTGAAGTCGTGCGCGGGACAGTGCGTGTGACCGCGCCAGTCGCGTTCGCGCGGCAGCAGCTCGTGCCGCGTTTGGCGGAATTTGCGCGCACGTATCCGGAGGTGCGGGTGCAGCTGGAACTTTCGGATCGGCTGACTTCGATCGCGAGCGAGGGGTTCGATCTCGCCATCCGCCATAGCGCGCACGTGCCCGATACACATGTGGCGTGGAAGCTTTGCGATACCCGCTCGGTCATCGTTGCGACGCACACGTACCTCGAACAGCGCGGCACGCCACAGGCACCGGCCGATCTCGCTCAGCATGATTGTCTTTACTATCCTCGTCCGGTGGGCTCGGGGGTGTGGTCTTTCGAAAGAGTCGGGCGGCGCACCGAAAATTCGCAGGTCAGCGTAACGGTGAATGGGCCGGTTTCGGCGAACAACAGCGAAGCGTTGCGCGACGCCGCGCTCGAACACCTCGGCATCGCGCTGTTGCCCGATTTCACCGCGCAATCCGCGTTGCAAGCGGGCAAGCTCACGGTCTTGCTCGATAACTGGCGCCCCGTGGGCGCATTCGCTTCGCAGCTGCACGTGGTCCGTCCGCATGGCGTGCAAGTTGCGCGTGCCGTGAAGTGCTTGACGGACTTTTTGCGGCAGACGTTCAGGGATGGGTTTCCATTGGATTGATTCGTGA
>CBJLAJ010000142.1:0-13794 GCA_966421005.1 uncultured Paraburkholderia sp. | reverse complement strand
CAGCACAGGAAATACGGTTTCAAGGGAACGATATGGCTCGTCAAATCATCGTCGTTGGTGACACGCTGACTCCGCACGGTGGAACGGTCACCACGGGCTCGAATTCGGACATCGTGGATGGCAAGGCAATTGCGCGCAAGGGCGACACGGTCGAGTGCAAGGAGCACGGTACGCAAACCATCGCTGAGGGTGACGAATCGAGCATGATCGGCGGCGGTCCGGTTGCGTTGCATGGGCACCGTGCGACGTGCGGCTGCACGCTGGTGAGTCGAGGGGCAACCATCTCGATGGTTTAAGGGCAGCCTTCTACGGTCGCCCAATGGGACGGACATCACAGAACGAATGGATACGGAAAATCAGCTTGTTGTAGCCCGCCCCCCGACATTTCGCCGGGGGGCGCTATTGGGCTTGGTAGTCTTTATCATCAGCGCCACTGGAATTGCGCTGCTGTGCAATTTGAAGACCCGACTCGCCAACATGCCAGCCGATGTCAACCAAGGTCTGCTCTCGTATGAGTTCATGGATCACCACCTCACGGCTCTCTTCGTGGTGTGGACGGCCCTGTGCGTTACCGCACCGTCCGTTTACCTGGCCAAGCGGCGATACTGGGACGGCCTGAAAGGCATGCTGTTGGTGAGTGGCATTGCCTTATCAGTGTTGCTGGGGTTCGTGCTCTATGTCACCGCACTTAGCAAAGCCCTGGGAGCCGTCACCGGCTAAGAAGCTATTGCGAACCGCGGTCGTAGGCTGCACGTCCTGCAGCGAACCATCGATAGAAGACATGCCGAACTATGTCCATTGAAACGTTTAGCCGCTTTGCCGATGGACCCACCGACTCCGCCGAACAACTCGTGCTTCAGCGCGTCCTTTCGGTTCTCGATAGCTGGGGCGAGGACGCCGTCATTCTCGTCAACTTGCTTCATGGCCGCCATGAAATCGATCTGGTTGTCGCAACGCAAACTGCGACCCTCGTGATGGAGGTCAAGGGCTACCTGCAAGCGGTCGAGGGCGACATCAATAGCCGCTCGTGGAGGACTGTCGCTACGGGTGAGCGCCGTTCCAACGCATACGCAAAAATCGACTCGGCGCATATGGACCTGAAAGACGCACTTCGGGCGATGACCGGCGCCGATCCCGGATACGCGCATGCGGTGGTGCTGCTCGCGTATGGCATGCCGATGGGATCGAACCTGCCGGAGTCGGACCATCGGGTGACGATCGCGGCCGGGATAGACGCGCTGGAGTGGTTGCTGTCGACACCGGTGCGGCCAGGAACGTCGCGGCGACTTTGGAGCCTGGATTGCGTTCGCCAGTTCGCGAAAACGAAGGGGCTGTCGTTAATGACGACAGCCGCAACTCCTTGCTCCGTGCCGGTGGACGAACCCAGCTATGCGGACGTCCCCCACGAATTCGATAGGCCCAGCATTACGCCCGGTGCCATGTCCCAGATAGCTCATCGGCCTGCCCCGCTCGTGTTGGAGGCAACGCCTATCAGGCGTCCGAGAAAGCGAATCGGGCTGCGCGCGGTAATCCTCTCGCTCATCGGACTACCGATCTTGGTCAGCGGTTTATCGGGTTTGCTGCGTCACTCAAGCAACGTGCCGCCCAAGGTCACGTCGGCGTCTCTCCGTGCGCATGAACCATCCCGTTGGCATGCCGTGACGGAAGCGAGCCACAGGGCGCGAATTGAGCGGACGAAGAAGGAGCACGGGGAGTCGTCGTCAGCGCTCCTTGAGGCACAGCAAGCGAATTTGCAGGCCCAGACGGCGCGTTCGAGTCCACCGGCGCAGACCGCGCCGCTGCCCCCATGCCCAACAGGCGTTGACCGTCTGGGGTGCGTGCCCGATCCCCAGACGTCGGCGAGATTGCGTGGCCACTGAGTGGTGGCTCGAGCCCAGCAACATCCACGACCAGCTCTTAGTTCCCGCTTTGCTGACGGTCAACGACGGGCGATTCGGATGACACCTTTCTCCGCTCAGAAGTCCGCATCGAGGCCGTCTTGCACCTGCTCCGCCGCGCGCAACACCGCGCGTGCCTTGTTCTCGGTTTCTTGCCATTCCGATTCGGGAATGGAATCCGCAACGACGCCCGCTGCCGCCTGCACATACAAATTGCCGTTGCGAACGATGCCTGTCCGAATGGCAATGGCAAGATCCATCTCGCCCGTGAAGGAAAGATAGCCCACCGCGCCGCCGTAGAGGCCGCGCTTGACCGGTTCGAGTTCGTCGATCAGCTCCATCGAGCGCACCTTCGGCGCCCCCGAGAGCGTGCCGGCCGGGAATGTCGCGCGCAGCACGTCGAAATTCGTCACGCCGGGTTTGAGCTTGCCCTCGACGGAGCTGACGATGTGCTGCACGTGCGAGTACTTTTCGATGACCATCTTGTCGGTCACAGCCACCGAGCCTGTCTGTGCGATGCGGCCCACATCGTTGCGGGCGAGGTCGATCAGCATCACATGTTCGGCGATTTCTTTCGGGTCGTTCAAGAGTTCGGTGGCCAGTTCCGCGTCGCGCTCGGGCGTATTGCCGCGCGGACGTGTGCCGGCAAGCGGGCGGATCGTCACGATCTGGTCGTCGCCGCGTTTTTCCTGTCGAACGAGGATTTCGGGAGAGGCACCGATGACCTGGAAGTCGCCGAAGTTATAGAAATACATGTACGGCGACGGGTTCAGCGAACGCAGGGCGCGATAAAGCGAGAGCGGGTTGTCGCGGTACGGCTTGATGAGGCGCTGGCCGACCTGGACCTGCATGAGCTCGCCCGCTGCGATGTATTCCTTCGCGCGACGCACCGCGGCGAGGTAGTCCTCGCGGGCGAATTCGCGATAAATGTCGGTGCGTACGCTGGGCGTGGTGACCGGCGGCTGAACCGTCGCGCGCAAGCGCTGGCGCAACTCGCGCAGACGTTGCTTGCCGCGCGCGTACGCTTCGGGCGCCGTTGGATCGGCATAGACGATCAGATAGAGCTTGCCGGCAAGATTGTCGATGACGGCCAGCTCTTCGGTCAGCAGCAGTTGAATGTCGGGAAGGTCGAGATCGTCGCGCGGCGCGGAATGCGCCAGCTTCTTTTCGATGTAACGCACTGCGTCGTAACCGAAATATCCGGCCAGACCGCCGCAAAAGCGCGGCAGGCCGCTCGTGTGCGCCACCTTGAAGCGCGCCTGGAACTGATCGATGAAATCGAACGGATCGCCGTCGTGCGTTTCGACGACCGTGCCGTCACGCACGACCTCGGTCTTGCCGCTCATCGTGCGCACAAGCGTGCGCGCGGGCAGCCCGATGAAGGAATACCGACCGAACCGCTCGCCGCCTACGACGGACTCGAGCAAAAACGAGTTTGCGCCACCGCGCTCGGCTTGAGCGAGCTTCAGATAGAGCGAAAGCGGCGTTTCGAGATCGGCCAGTGCTTCGGCGATCAGCGGGATGCGGTTATAGCCCTCGCTTGCAAGGGATTTGAATTCGAGTTCGGTCATGTTCCGATCCTGTTCGTATGAGCAGCGCTTGGCGACATCGCATGGGAGCCGCACGAAGTGCACGACAAACCGCTGGACTGCGAGCCCCGGGCTGCGACTCGGAAGTCATTTCGGCCCGAAACGATTCAGGCGATGCGGCAATGGAAGCGTGGCTGCGCGGCAAAGCAAAAACGGTACTGGACATCGGCCCAGCATACCTCGGGGAGAGGTCAGTGCGACCAGCGACGCCAGGGCCAGGCTCCCCGGTCGATGCTGCTCAGACTCCGTTTTTTGCTCAGAAACATGAGGTGGTGACTATGTCGTCGGTGATGGCGTGGTTGCTTCCAGATTCGCGTGATGGCGGACGACCGCCGTCGCGGCTGCAAGCAACGTGGCGACTATACCATCCGAATTTATCGTTTGTATAGCCTTGCCATGGTTGTACCCATACGGCACCGTGAGCGTTGCCATGCCTGCGGCGCGCCCCGCCAGCGCGTCGTTTTCCGAATCGCCGATCGCCACCGCCTCGTGCGGGGCGACGCCGAGTGCCGCGCACGCGGCCAGCATCGGCGCCGGGTCCGGTTTCTTGCGGGGCAGGCTGTCGCCGCCGAAGATGATCGAGAAATACTTCGCGAGGCCATATTGCTCGAGCAGCGCGACGGCGAAGCGGCGCGGCTTGTTCGTCACGCAGGCGAGCTTGAGCCCTGCGTCGTGCAATGCGGCGAGCCCGCGTTCGACATCGGGATAGAGCTGCGTATGGCGCCCATTGATCTGCGCATAGCGCGCCTGATAGGCGGCAAGCGCTGTCTCGAAACGGGCTTCGGTATCTTCCGGCGAAAGCCGCGCGGCGAGCACGGTACGGATCAAATGTTCCGAGCCCTTGCCGACATAACCGACCACCTCGTCGCGCGAGACGGACGGTGCGACGCCGATCTCGGTCAACATGCCGTTGATGCAGACCGTGAAATCGTCCGCCGTATCCACCATCGTACCGTCGAGATCGACGACGGCGGCTCTCAGGCGCAGGCTCGAGAAGCGCGGCGCCGCTTCGTTGGAGAGCGCGGCACTCATGATTGGATCGCCTCAGTCGAAGCAAGTTGACGGCGCATTTCGTCGATGACGGCGCGATAATCAGGCTTGCCGAATATCGCCGAACCCGCGACGAACGTATCGGCGCCCGCGCGTGCAATTTGTGCGATGTTATCGGTCTTCACGCCGCCATCGATTTCGAGATGAATCTCGCGGCCTGTTTTGTCGCGATAGGCGTCGATGCGCGCGCGTGCGGCGCGCAGTTTGTGCAGCGCTTCCGGAATGAAGGACTGACCGCCGAAGCCCGGGTTCACCGACATGATGAGCACCAGGTCCACGCGGTCCATTACGTGGTCGAGATAATTGAGTGGCGTGGCAGGGTTGAACACGAGACCGGCCTTGCATCCGTGATCGTGGATCAGCGAGAGCGTGCGATCGATGTGCTCCGACGCTTCCGGATGGAAACTGATCAGATTCGCACCGGCTTTCGCGAAATCAGGCACGATGCGATCTACCGGGCGCACCATCAGATGCACGTCGATCGGCACCTGGACGTGTGGCCGGATGGCCTCGCAGACGAGCGGGCCGATCGTCAGGTTCGGGACGTAATGGTTATCCATCACGTCGAAGTGAATCCAGTCGGCACCGGCGGCGACGACATTGCTGACTTCTTCGCCCAGCCGGGCGAAATCAGCCGACAGAATGCTGGGGGCGATACGGAATTGCGTCATGGCGCGTCAATCCTCATTGTCGGCGGGCGGCGGCAGGGAAAAGGCCATTTTACCGCGCGTTTGCTATGTGGCTGGCCGATCATTGCGCGGTTGCGGGCGAAGGCGCCATCGCGCAGAATGCCAATCCGAAGCAGAGCGCGCACGTCGCGTGGCGTGGCGTCTCCGTTTCGGCTTCTTATCAGAACGAAAGGAAGGGACCGGAATCACGATGAACCAGTATCAATTCAGCGTGGCGGCGCAGACGCGCTATCTGCCGGAGCAATCCGACCCGGAGCACCGTCAGTACGCGTTTGCTTACACGTTGACGATTCGCAATACCGGTCAAGTGCCGGCGCAATTGATCGCACGTCATTGGGTCATTACCGACAGTGAGGCGCAGGTCCAGGAGGTCAAGGGATTGGGCGTCGTCGGTCATCAGCCGTTGCTACAGCCGGGCGAACAGTTCGAATACACGAGCTGGGCCGTTATTGCGACGCCTGTCGGCACGATGCGCGGCGAATACTTTTGCGTGGCGGAAGACGGAGAGCGTTTCGAGGCACCGGTGCCCGAATTCACGCTCCAGATGCCCCGCACCCTGCACTGACCAGGTACCGACTCGCCCGGGCGCGCAAAGCGCCGGGCCGCGGCGAACGATCGCCAGGCCAGACCGGGCACGAGACTTCATCGAACAATGAGCAAACGTATGCGCATCGATCTGGGGGCGGCAGGGCGCGCCGTGGCGGTAGTCTTTGCGGTGCTGCTGGCCGCTTGCGGTGGCAACCGCGTTGTGCGCCCGAGCGCGACGGCGCCCAGTGGTACCCCCATCGTTTCCGGGCAGCTTGCGGCAGCCCGTCTGACGCCTGTTGCATGGCAACAAGTGCCGGGCTGGGAGGACGATTCGCTGATCGGCGCGACCGAAGCGTTACGCGAAAATTGCGCGCGTCTCGGACGCGAGCCGCGTTGGAAGCAAGCTTGTTCGGCGGCTACGCATCTCGACGATCTCGATGTCGCCGGCACTCGCAGTTTCTTCGAAACTTATTTCACGCCCTTTCAATTCTCGAACGTCGACGGCACGCTCGATGGCCTCGTGACCGGCTATTACGAGCCGCTGCTGCACGGCTCGCGGGTGCGCCGCGGTCCCTATCAGTTTCCGCTCTATCGGTGGCCCGCAGGCTATCGCGCTGGCGCGGCGCTGCCAGCGCGTGCCGAGCTGGAGCGCTCGGGCGCTCTGTCGGGAAATGAACTCGTATGGGTCGACGACCCGATCGAAGCGTTCTTTCTGCAGGTGCAGGGCTCGGGACGTATCGTGCTCGACGACGGCGGGGTGATGCGGGTCGGCTTCGGTGGAAGCAATAACCAGCCTTACAAATCGATCGGACGATGGCTGCTCGATCACGGCGAATTGACGCCTTTTCAGGCAACGATGCAAGGGATCAAGGCGTGGGCACGAGCGAATCCGTCGCGCGTCGACGCGTTGCTCGACACCAATCCGCGTTTCGTGTTCTTCCGCGAGATGCCGTTGCCCGATCCGGCGCTGGCGGGTCAGGACAAAGGCCCGATCGGCGCGCTTGGCGTGCCGCTCACACCGCAGCGCTCGATCGCCGTCGATCCCGCCTCGATTCCGCTCGGCACACCTGTGTTCTTGCAGACCACGCGGCCATTGACGAACGCACCGATGAACCGGCTCGTTTTCGCGCAGGATGTTGGGACGGCGATCAAAGGCGGTGTGAGGGCCGATTATTTCTGGGGCCTCGGCGACGACGCCGGCGATCTCGCGGGAAAGATGAAGCAGAGCGGACGCATGTGGCTGCTGCTGCCGAATTCGTAGCGCGCGAAGAACGCATGGGCGCATGGCGTCGTCAGTCTCTGTTCAACTGCCCGACCGACGCTTGTCGATGACGCGCCGCGCCTTCCCGACGGAGCGCTCGATGCCGTTGACGGGTAATACGTTGACGGACGCCGATATGCCGATGAGCGCTTTGATGTCGTAGGTGAGCGCCGAGCGCGCCGCATCGAGTGCTGCCGCGTCCGCGCAGGCTTCGTGCGATGGTTCCACGTTGAGCGTCATGACATCGAGCGGACCATCCTTTGTCAGCACGATCTGGTAATGCGGCGCCAGTGCGCGCTGCTTGAGCAGCAATTCCTCGATCTGTGTCGGAAACACATTGACCCCGCGCACGATCATCATATCGTCGCAACGGCCTGTGATCTTTTCCATGCGCCGCATCGTACGAGCGGTGCCGGGCAGAAGACGCGTCAGATCGCCTGTCCGATACCGGACGATGGGCAATGCCTCTTTCGTCAGGGATGTAAATACGAGTTCGCCGAATTCGCCGTCGGGTAGTACCGCACCCGTTTCCGGGTCGACGATCTCCGGATAGAAATGGTCTTCCCAAATCGTCGGACCGTCTTTCGTTTGCGCGCACTCGGAGGCGACCCCAGGGCCGATGACTTCGGAAAGTCCATAAATGTCGACGGCATCGATACCCATGCGTTGCTCGAGCACGTGGCGCATGTCGTTGGTCCATGGCTCCGCGCCGAATATGCCGATGCGCAACGACGATTGCGCGGGATCGATGCCTTGGCGCTCGAATTCATCGGCGAGGGCGAGCATGTAGCTTGGCGTCACCATGATGATGTCGGGCTGGAAATCCTGAATCAGCTGCACCTGCTTTTCCGTCTGCCCACCGCCGAACGGAATCACCGTCAGTCCGGCGCGCTCGGCGCCATAGTGAGCGCCGAGTCCGCCCGTGAACAGGCCGTATCCGTAGCTGACGTGTACTTTGTCGCCGCGGCGGGCACCCGCGGCGCGGATCGAACGGGCCACGAGATCGGCCCAGGTATCGATGTCGCGCGCGGTGTACCCGACGACAGTCGGCTTGCCCGTGGTGCCCGAGGAGGCGTGAATCCGCGCGATGCGGTCCTGCGGCACCGCGAACATGCCGAACGGATAGTTCTCGCGAAGGTCGCTCTTCTTCGTGAACGGGAAGCGCGCGAGGTCGGCGAGCGTAGTCAGATCGTCCGGGTGTACGCCTGCCTCATCGAACTTGTGTCGATAGACGCGCGAATTCTCGTAGGCATGCCGGAGCGACCATTTGAGGCGTTCGAGCTGCAGGCCCGTCAGTTCGTCGCGGCTGGCGGTCTCGATCGGCTCGAGCGGCAAAGCGGTATCCATGAATGTCTCCGTTTTCCACGTGGCGCGGGTTCCCACTGTCACCGTGTGTCCCGTCGTGTTGTATGTGTTTGCGATGCGTGCCGGGGTTTTTCGTCAGCTACCGGCGATGACACTCCCGCGTATTTGGGTGGACTTGCCCCGAAACATTGCCACCGTTTCGCCAGCGCGATTGGTAACGCGAATGTCGTAGATTCCGTTGCGCCCGTTTAGCGTTTGCTCTCTGGCTTCGGCGATCAACAGATCGCCTCCCTGGACCGGGCGCAGGAATTCGATCGAGCAGCCCGACGCGACGGTATTCACGTTGTACGAATTGCAGGCGAATGCGAAAGTCGAATCGGCGAGTGTAAAAATGAGTCCGCCATGGCACATGTTGTGGCCGTTGAGAAAGTCGGGCCGTACGGTCGCACGCATTCGCGCGTAGCCGGCGCGTACCTCGAGCAACTCGAAACCGAGTGCGCGGGAGCAGGCATCGGCGCGATACATCGCCGCTCCGACCGCACGCGCGAGTTCGTCGCCACAGATATGTGCCTCATTGGCGGGAGGGCGGGTCTCAGACATATCAGCGTCCCTCGAAACGTGGCGTCCGCTTTTCGATAAAGGCGGCGACGCCTTCCGCGTAGTCGCGCGAAGCGCCCAGTTCTCGCTGCAAGTCGCGCTCGAGGTCGAGCTGCCGATCGAACGTTTGCGTCGTGCTCGCACGCATCGCGCGCTTGATGGCCGCGATGGCTCGCGTGGGCTGCTGCGCAAGCCGGCGAGCGAGGCGTGTCGCGGCGTCGAGAACCTCATGATCGTCGACGACTTGCCAGATGAGCCCCCACCGCTCGGCTTCTTCGGCGCTCAGCTTGTCGCCGGTCAACGCAAGGCCCAGCGCGCGCGCCATGCCGATGCGCTGCGGTAGCAAGGCGGTGCCGCCCGAATCCGGGATGAGGCCGATTTTGACGAACGATTGGACGAAGCTGCTCGAGCGGGCAGCGAGCGTGATGTCGCATGCGAGTGCCAGATTCGCACCCGCGCCGGCAGCGATACCGTTGACTGCCGCGATCACCGGGAGTGGCAGATTGTGCAAACGCCTGACGAGCGGGTTGAAGTTTTCGTCGATGAGCGCTCCGAGATCGGTCATGCTGCCAGGTTCGAAGCAAAGATCGGCGAGATCCTGGCCGGCGCAGAAACCGCGGCCCGCGCCGGTCAAGACGAGCGCACGCGCGCCGGACGATTCGACCGTATCGAGCGCCGAGCGCAGTTCGGCGTGCATGGCTCGAGTGAAGCTGTTGAGCTTGTCCGGTCTGTCGAGCGTCACGGTCGCGACGTTGGAGGCGGCGTCGATTTCGACGCGAATCGCTTCATTGGGCATCGATTGTCTCCTCGGTGGTTATCTCGATGAGCTGGTGCGCGTATCGGATGCGCTGCCGGTTTTGCCATCGGCCCGAAGCGCGCTCATGGACTCTCGATCCGCTCGATGGCGAGCGCAATGCCTTGCCCGACCCCAATGCACATGCAGCACAGCGCGTATTGGCCCGATGTGCGTTCGAGCTGGTATAGCGCTGTGGTGACGAGCCTTGCGCCCGATGCACCGAGCGGATGTCCGAGCGCGATTGCGCCGCCGTTCGGATTGACGCGCGGATCGTCGTCCGCAAGGCCCAGGAGGCGCAGCACCGCGAGGCCCTGTGCGGCGAAGGCTTCATTAAGCTCGATGACGTCGAAGGCGTCGAGCGTCATAGCGAGACGAGCGAGCAGCGTTTGGACGGCTGGCGCCGGGCCGATGCCCATGATTCGCGGCTCGACGCCTGCTGTTGCCATGCCAAGAATGCGCGCGCGCTTGCGCAGACCGTACTCTTTGGCCGCTTCGCCGTTGGCGAGCAACAGTGCGCAGGCGCCGTCGTTCACGCCGGACGCGTTTCCCGCCGTGACGGTGCCGTCCGGCCGTACGATCCCTTTCAGCTTCGAGAGCGCTTCGAGGGACGTTTCGCGCGGATGCTCGTCCTCAGTGACATGAATGACTTCGCCGTTCTTCCTAGGGACGGCGACGGGGACGATCTCCTCGGCGAACGTACCGTCGCGCTGCGCCCGTGCGGCTTTTTGCTGGCTGTGCAGCGCGAACGCGTCTTGGTCGGCGCGGCTCACCTCGAATTGGGCCGCGACATTTTCGGCAGTTTCCGGCATCGAGTCGATTCCATACTCGCGCTTCAGCGCCGCGTTCACGAAACGCCAACCGATCGTCGTGTCATGGATTTCCGCCAGACGCGAAAACGCGCTGGACGCCTTTGCCATGACGAACGGCGCGCGAGTCATGCTTTCAACGCCGCCGGCGATCATCAGTCGTGCCTCGCCCGCTTTGATCGCGCGCGCGGCAGTTCCGACGGCATCCATTCCGGAGCCGCACAGGCGGTTCAGCGTGCTGCCGGGCACATCGGTCGGCAACCCGGCGAGCAGTGCCGCCATTCTTGCGACGTTGCGATTGTCTTCTCCAGCCTGATTCGCGCACCCATAAAGGACATCATCGAGCGCGCGCCACTCGACGCCGCTGTTACGGTCTACGAGGGCCCGGATCGGAACTGCCGCCAGGTCATCCGCGCGGACGTCTTTCAATGCGCCGCCATAGCGGCCGAACGGCGTGCGAACCGCATCGCAAATGTAGGCATCGTGCATCGGTAGTTCCAGCTCCTGCCAAAGCGTCGTCCGCACCTAAGCGTGCGGACGTTCGAACCATCGTAGTGGGGCGCGCAAGAGCGCGCCATTCGACCATACGGCCTATGCCGTTTGGCCAGCTTCCGCCGCGCCGTCGGCCGGCGCAACATGAACACGGCTTTGAACGACACGGAACCGGTTGGCGACGAACGCCGAGTCTGTCAAGGCGGCATTGGCTGCAGGGTTGGCACCCGTTCCGTGAAAGTCCGAGAAAGCGGCCGATTGATTGACGAAGACGCCGCCGGTCAGATTGATCGACAGTGCGACGCCACCGTGGATTGCCGCTTCATGTGCCGCCTCGATCACGGCCTCGTCGGTGCTGTACACGGACAGCGTCAACGCGCCGTGCTCACGTGCGAGCGAGCCGGCGAGCTCGAGCGAATGCTCGGTGGAATCGGTCGCGATAACAAACGAAATCGGGCCGAACCACTCGTTGCTGCAGATGGCGAGATCGCTCGACGCATCGAGCTGCACCAGGAGCGGCGTGCGTACGCGGGCGCCGGAAAAAGCGGGATGGTCGAGCGTGGCGCTATCGGCGAGCACGTGCCCTAATGCGCGCGCCTCGTCGATGCGGCGGGCGACGCTCTCGTTTTGAATCGCGCCGAGTACCTCGACGGCACGCGCCGGATCGGCGACGAGTTTTTGGACCGCCGTGGCGAGCGCTTGCGCGACATCGTCGAAGCTCAAGTGCCCGTCGGACGTTTCGATCCCGTCGCGCGGCACATAGATGTTTTGCGGTGCCGTGCACATCTGACCGGAATAGAGCGCGAGCGAGAAGGCGATATTGCGCACGGCGGCCTTCAGATCGTCGACGGAGTCGATCACGATCTGATTGACGCCGGCCTTCTCGGTAAAGACATACGCCTGGTGTGCGTTACGTTCGAGCCAGGTTCCGTTTTGAGTACTGCCGGTGAAATCGATGAGCTTGATTTCGGGCCGTACCGCGAGGGCCTGGACGAGCGTGCCGTCGTTCGGCGCCGTGGCGAGCAAGGTTACGACGTTCGGATCGAAGCCCGCCTCGCGCAGCACTTCGCGCGCAATACGCACGGTGATGGCCAGCGGCAGAATTGCGCCCGGATGGGGTTTGACGATGACCGCATTGCCGGTTGCAAGGCTGGCAAAAAGCCCCGGATAGGCGTTCCAGGTCGGGAACGTGCAGCAGCCAAGCACGAGCCCGAGGCCGCGGGGTGCGATCGCATAGTGCTTTTTCATTGCGAGCGGCGGATTCTTGCCCTGCGGCTTTTCCCAGTGGGCTTCGGTGGGTACGCGGCGCAGCTCGTTCCAGGCGTAGGCGATGGCCTCCAACGCGCGATCTTGCGCATGTGGGCCGCCCGCTTGAAAAGCCATCATGAACGCCTGACCGGTGGTGTGCATGACGCTATAGGCAATCTCGAAGCTGGCGCGGTTCAGTCGGGCGAGAATTTCGAGGCTCACACCGACCCACGCCTCGCGGCCGGCGCGGCGCCAGCCGTCCTGAGCGGAGGCCGCTGCCGGGATCAGGGTATCGGCATTGGCTTTCGGATACTGGATATCCAGTGCAAACCCGTAGGGCGAGACCTCGGCCCCCACCGTTTCTCCAGTGGCCGGTTGGTCGAGCTCGAACGTATGGTGAAGATGGGCTTTGAATGCCGCTTCGCCTTCTGCGTTGCTGGTTTCCCCGTACACTCTGGGGCTCGGCATTTCCGCGAAAGGGCTCCAATAGCCGCGCGTTTCGATCGCGGCAAGGGCATGCTTCAGCGTGTCTTCGTGCTTCGCAAAAAGTGGATGTGTCATAGCGGAGACAGGGCGGGCCTAGGTTGAGGGATGCAGTCCGATCATTCATTGACCGACCGGTTGGTTTGCGAATGTTACCATCGTTCTCGCGACGATATCGGGCGTTTTTTTGATTCCCGGATGGAAACGATAGGAGGTGAAATGGAGTACGAAAACATCTTGGTGGAGACGCGTGGACGCGTCGGCCTTGTCACGCTGAACCGCCCGAAGGCGCTCAACGCGCTCAACGATGCGCTGATGGACGAGCTGGGCGCGGCGCTCAGTGCGTTCGAGGCCGATGACGGCATCGGAGCCATTGTGCTGACGGGCAGCGAGAAGGCGTTTGCAGCCGGTGCCGATATCGGAATGATGTCCAAGTACTCCTATATGGACGTGTACAAGGGGGACTACATCACGCGCAACTGGGAGGCGGTCAGCACGATCCGCAAACCGATCATCGCGGCGGTTGCCGGCTTCGCGCTTGGCGGCGGCTGCGAACTGGCGATGATGTGCGACATCGTATTTGCGGCGGACAGCGCGAAATTCGGTCAACCGGAGATCAAGCTCGGCGTAATGCCGGGGGCGGGCGGCACGCAGCGCTTGCCGCGGGCGGTGTCGAAGGCGAAGGCGATGGACCTGTGCCTGACTGCCCGGTTCATGGATGCGGCTGAGGCGGAGCGGGCGGGGCTGGTCTCGCGAGTATTGCCGGCAGCCACATTGCTCGACGAGGCGATTGCCGCGGCTGCGACCATTGCGGAATTCCCGCTGCCGGCCGTCATGATGGTCAAGGAATCGGTGAATCGCGCTTATGAAACGACGCTTGCGGAGGGCATCCATTTCGAGCGTCGATTGTTCCATTCGCTTTTTGCGACGGAAGATCAGAAGGAAGGGATGGCTGCGTTCATCGAGAAGCGCAAAGCCGTTTTCAAGCATCGGTAGTGTCGTTCGCGCGTGGCGCTTGCAAGGTGCGTCGAAGGGGCCTAGAATTGCGCCCT
>CBJLAJ010000141.1:0-14013 GCA_966421005.1 uncultured Paraburkholderia sp. | reverse complement strand
ATAGACGTATATTTGCGTCACTTCGACTCGCGATCGGCAACAATAGCGCGGTGATGGTCCGGTATAGTCGTAGTATTTCTCTGAATATATCTTGGCATTCGCAACTGCCGCCATATAAAAGAAATTCCCAAGCGAAGCGGTTAGATCGGTTGCCCCGGCATTCTCATCCAAGGTTTCGAGATCGGTAACTCTTATGCGTTGAAATTGATAGTCTTTGTGCAGGGTTTGGATGTCTCCATTTGACAGCCTCCAAGAATTTATTTCCCCACTAAAAGCGACACTCTGATCCATGAACTGTTTCGATACAAAACGATGCACATTGGCTTTAAGCGCCTTTATTGCATTGTCAGAATATATTTCCCTGTTGACTAGAGCCCGAAGTTTCGCTTCGGCCCCGCCATGGCGGAGTGTAAAGTCGAGCGACACCGTCTTAGTGTCAACCATATCGTCGGGGTAGCGGGCGGCTGCATTGCCGATGATGTTTCTACGCCCATTGAACCAACGGCGAGATAATTTTGCCGCGACGTGAAAGCCCATCTTTTCCATTGCCCCGGGAAGGTCGAGCATGTCGAAACGCGGTGGCGTACGGCAGTCGTCGTCATCCTCGCTGCCCTTGCTTTTCGCGGGAACAGCAGGCTTCGGAGGATCAGGAGGTTGCCTTTCGGCTTTTTTCTCTGCCTTCTTGTCGGCTTTCGGTTCCTCGACGTTGGGCGGAGTTGGCGGCGGGGTCCACCCATCAGGTGCACGGTCCATTAGGACACGAGCCTGCGGGTTGTTCAACGGCTTGCAGAGATCCTTTTTCCACTTCGTACGTCCCGAGAATACGGCCTTCTCCGGCTTGAAGTACGGAATTCGATTTGGTGTTGTCATTGGAATTAACTTCTTTTTCTCTCAGGTGCCGGCCGAAGATAACACAGCGCAGCGACCGACTTTCAATGATGGGCCCTGGCAAAGTGCCCCGGGCGCGGAAAAAAGAGCCTGCACAGGGGCGGTCCTCGAATACCGCGCGAGCCAAAGAGCGCGGCAGGTTTGCAGTCTAGCGACCCGACTTGTCGCCCTTCCAAAGCCCGCGCCATTATCCGACCGACGCACAGCGGGAAATACTAGTTGGATATATAGTGTCGCGTCCGCATGGGCCACGAAGACGCCGTCGCCCACGAACTGTACGCACAGCGCGACGCGATCATGGAATACGACGGTGGCCTATCCACGTCGGAAGTAGCTTCGACGACTTACGAGTAGAGCACCATCGAATCGCTTATTGGATGGGGAAGATACAAGCCTTACGTTGACTACCGTGGCGAGCGCCCTTACTGCGCTTGGCAAGCGTATGGCGTTTCAACGTATGGCCTGACAAGCATCACCCATCACTTCCAGATTCCGGCGGCGGCGATCTGCTGCTCCACATACTGCGCGAACAGCGCATGCAGCTTCGTGCTGGGGCGGAGCTCGCCGGCGAACATATAGGTCTGGTCGACGCCGGGTACCGCGTAATTCGCCGGCGTGCAAGATAACGACGATGCAATCGATCTGCCGAACTGCGCCGGCGTCATGCCGTTGAGCGCGCTCGGATTCGCCTGCCCATAAGCATTCGCCGCGGCCTGCATCTTCGAAAGGAGGCAGGTGGTACCGGCATTCTTGACCGCGAAGCCCACCGCCACGGCGTATTGAGAAACAAGCTGCCTTCTTACCGGGGTAGCCCCTCAATGCTTCTCCGACTGTGCCGCCACCCAATCCATGGCGGCAAAAAGCAACCCCGAGCCGACGAACGTCAAATGCAGAATCACGAGCCACCGAATCCGCACTTCGTCCAGCACACTGCCCGCCTCGGTCAGCGTCATGAATGCACGCAGCAGCGAAATGGCCGAGATCGCCACGATCGAGCCGATCAACTTCATCTTCAAGCCCGAAAAATCGAGCGTACCCATCCAGCTCGGCCGATCCTCGCTATGTCCCGTATCGATCTTCGACACGAAGTTCTCATAACCCGAGAACATCACGATGACCACGAGGTTGCCGGCCAGCGAAAGATCGATCAACGTCAGCACGCCGAGGATGATGTCTTCCGGGCTCGCATTCAGTAGATTCGGAACCAGATGCACGAGGTCGCCGATAAATGCGACGAGCAACATGATCAGCGATATAACAAGGCCGACATAAAAAGGAGCAAGCAGCCAGCGTGAATTGAATAACAGGCTTTCCAGAATTCTTTCCAATGCGTTGCGTTGGTGCATAGAGCGGCTCAAAGGTTTATCGATTTATCGCCATTCGCGAGCGCGGCATAGGTCAATTCGAGCAGCGCGACTCGCAGGAATCCGCCGCACATGCCGTGCGGGCAAATCCGGCAATGCGCATTGTAACGGTGGGAGCGTGTCAGTTCGACGCGTCGGGGTGCCGCGCGGCCACCGACGCGGACGCGGACGCGCAAATGAATGACGCCAGCCGCTCTACGCCCCGCTCAAGCGCCAAAGGGGAAGCGTAAGGCTCGGTCGCCCGGGAGCGGTCCGCTCAGTGCCGGCGATGCGTCCGGCCATGCCGGTGGTGAGCACCGAGCCAATGCCGCAGGTCGCTCAAGGGATGGTCGGTGTGGTAACGCGTGGCCAACGCCATGGCAATGCCGACGAAAATCGCCAGCATCAACATGAAGCCAATCGAGGAATCGGGCATGATCGCCTCCTCAATGTCGCGATAACCGCATTGTAGGCCTGTCGCCGGCGGTGGCAAGTGCGGGCGCGCACGGAGTCGAGCCGGCCACTCACACGCCCCCGGCCGCATGAGCCGCCACGCCCGCTTAAATCATACAAATCGACACGCGGTTCAATGGAGCCCTCACGGACGTCCATTCCAGTCGAGCAAAGGTTGTGCCCCCAAAAAAGCGGGACGGCAGCTGCGCCGACCCGCTCCCTCTTCTCGTCACCGCCAGCTCACCGAAATTCCCCGATGGGCGGACTGCGCGGCGAATTCGGCGATCATATGGCGCACGTCCGGATCGACGAAATCGGCGCGGCTCGTATCGACGATGAGCGTCGCGCGATCGGGAATCTGAGCGAGATGTTGCTTGAGCTTCACCCGAATGAAACACGAAACATCCTTGCGAAAAAGCAGCAAGAACTCGTTGCCGTGCCTTGCAATGGAAAACGGATTACGCAGATTCGGATGCAGCGCGAGCACGATGCTGCAAGCGATACCCAGCGCGATGCCGATCAGCAGATCCGTCGCCAACACGCCGCCGATCGTCGCGAGGAACGGCACGAGCGAATTCACGCCACGCTTGGCCACGTCGACGAAAAGCGCGGGTTTCGCGAGCTTGTAGCCGGTGGCGATGAGGATTGCCGCAAGACACGCAAGCGGAATCTTGTTGAGAATGCCGCTCAACACAAACACGCTAGCGAGCAGCAGCAGGCCGTGCACGAAGGCCGAGATCCGCGAGCGCGCCCCCGCATGCAGGTTCGCCGAACTGCGCACGATCACCGATGTAATCGGCAAGCCCCCCAGCAAGCCGGCCAGCATGTTGCCGACACCCTGTGCCTTGAGCTCGCGGTCAGGCGATGCCGGACGCTTTTGCGGGTCCATCTGTTCGATGGCCTCGAGACACAACAAGGTCTCCAAACTTGCGACGATAGCTATCGTCGCAGCAAGGCGCCAGACATCGACGTTGGCAAGCTGAGTCAGATCGGGCGCCGCCAACACGCTGCTCAACGCGGCCATCGAGTCGAGCGGCACAAGGTTCACGCGATAAGAAGCGGGCAGCGCGAGTGCGGGCGCGAAAGCATCGACGCCAAGCGTAACGGCAATGCCGAACGCAACAACGACGAGTGGCGCAGGCACGAGACCGATCAACGGCAAGCGCCGCATGAACCGGCTCTCCCAACAGAAGAGAATCGCAAGCGATATCACCGCAAGCGCACAGGCCAAGACGGACGTCGTACCTAACGGCGTCTCGAGGAAGCCAGCCGCGTAGCCGGCATGGGCAGCGCCGGCGGCGCCGCCCTTTGCAAGCCCGAGCGCGACCGGCGTTTGCTTGACGATCAGCAAGAGCCCGATCGCGGCCAGCATGCCTTTGATGACAGGCGACGGCACATACGCAGCCAATCGCCCCGCCTTCAGGACGCCGAATAGAAACTGCATGGCGCCGCCGACCAGCAGGGCGCTCAGAAACGCAGGGAAGCCGCCGACGTTCGCGATGCCCTCGACGACGATCATGATGAGCCCGGCCGCCGGCCCGCTGACGCTCAGTTGCGAGCCGCTCAGAAGCGAGATGACGAGGCCGCCGATGATGCCGGCCAGCAGCCCGGCGAACGGCTCGACACCGGACGCCTGCGCGATGCCGAGACACAGCGGCAACGCCACGAGAAAAACGACCGTTCCCGAAAAGCAATCCCGCGGCAGCGTTGCCGCCAGTTTGGTGTTCGTCATGGTGTTTTATTGCGAGAGAATGAAGCGCGCGCTCAGCGAATGCTGCCGGCGCGCGCGGGATATGAATTCAGAGTCGTTCGAAGGGGCACCCAGAGTGCCCGCGTGCCCGAGCGCGTGACATCGCGCCCGAGCCTCGCCTAAGCCTGACCCTCAACCACCGTTCGCCACGCGAATCGGCGTCTGTTCGCGCCGGCCGGGCCAATGTGCGACCTGCTCCGCGTGCGACGGATCGACGGCCTCGGCATGCTCGAACGGCAGCGCTCGAATGAGCCCGTCGCGAATGTCGAAAATCCAGGCATGAACCTGTGGGCGCGGCACGGCATCATGAACGACGGGCGATGCCCGCAGCACCCGCGCCTGCTCGAGCACGTTCAGTTCAGCAAGACGGTTCGTGCGCTCATCGGGATCGGCGATCGCATCGAGTTCATCGCGATGGCGCCGCGCGAGCCACCGCAACGGGCGAATCCGCTGCTCGACATGCGGCACGCCATCGTTCGGCGCGCCCAGCGCCGCGCGCACGCCGCCGCAGCCATAGTGGCCGCAGATCACGATGTCCTTCACCTTCAGCACGCAGACGGCATACTCGAGCACGCTCATGGTGTTGTCGTCATGCGGCACGAAAAGATTGGCGATGTTCCGATGCACGAACAGCTCGCCGGGTCGGGCGCCCGTCACGATTTCCGCCGGCACACGGCTGTCGGCACAACCGATCCAAAGCACCTTCGGGTCCTGCCCTTGTCTGAGTCGCTCGAAGAGCCGCGGATCGCCATCGCATGCCTCACGCGCCCATGCAACGTTTTGCAAAATCATCTGTTTCGGAAAATTCATCGCTTATTCCTCCTGAGCCAGAATCGAGAACGTCAATGAACCGGAGTGACGCTGTGTTCATGAATTGAAATTCTGGCCACGAGGCGCATCGCAAACATGACGGCAAGATGATTTTGTTGTCATCTTCGGCGCCGATCGCCGAAATCGCCGAAAAACGCCCTTCCATATCGATTCGTTCTTTCTATCGCCGCACGTTTGCCGGGAAGCCGAATTCACTGAAACCGATTTAAGCGGAACTTATCGAGATATCGCCCGGTCAACAGTCGTTTTGATCGCTGGCCTTGCATATTCCTTGCATCGTCTGCACATTCGCCATTTCTTCTTGCCCACTCGATCAACGGCGCACCCGACACCGAAATGAAGATCCTCATTGTGGAAGACGAGCCCAAGACCCGGACTTATCTGAAACAAGGGCTCGTCGAAGCAGGCTTTGTCTGCGATATCGCCGCGGATGGCGTCACCGGCCTCCATCAGTTGCAGACAGAGCCGTACGATCTCGCCATCCTCGACGTGATGCTGCCAGGCAAGAACGGCTGGTCCATCGTGGAGGAGCTGCGCAAGACACATCGCACGCCGGTGCTTTTTCTGACCGCGCGCGATGACGTGGACGATCGCGTCAAAGGGCTCGAACTGGGCGGCGACGACTACCTCGTCAAACCGTTCGATTTCGTCGAGCTGCTCGCGCGCGTGCGCTCGCTGCTACGCCGCGGGCAAACGCTCGATGCGTCGGTGCTGCGTGTGGGTGACCTCGAGCTCGATCTCATGCGGCGCAAAGCAAGACGACAAGGCAACACAATCTTGCTGACCGCCAAGGAGTTCGCGCTGCTGTGGCTGCTGATGCGCCGCGAAGGCGAGATTCTCACACGCTCGTTGATCGCCTCGCAGGTCTGGGATATCAATTTCGAAAGCGATACGAACGTCGTCGACGCAGCCATCCGCCGCGTTCGCGCGAAAGTGGACGATCCCTACGAGCCCAAGCTGATCCACACGGTGCGCGGCATGGGTTACGTGCTCGAACAACGGGACAGCTCGCTTGCATGATCGGACATCTCGTGCCGAAAACGATGCGCGGCCGGCTCGCGGTCCTGTTCGCGCTGTCGACCTCGATCATTCTCGCCGTGAGCGGCGCCTTGCTCTACGAAACGCTGGATCGCTCCATCGCGCAATCGCTACGACACGAAATGGAGGCAACGCTCGACGCGGCCATATCGCGGCTCGGCACCGTGGAGACGCTCGAGGAATTGCGCGACGAGCGCCCCGCTTCGTCTTTGCTGTTGCAAGGCCATGAAGATGTCGACCTCGCGGTCTTCGACGAAAAAGGCAACACGCTCGTCAGCAGTCCCAACTTCGTGCCAAGCCCGAACGTCCTGGCAGGCGCATTGAGTGCATTGAGCGCCGCCCCGGTGGCCGTGCAGCACGACGAGCGGCCTCTGCGCTATCTCGTTGCGCGGGCTGCAATTGCCGAGAAGGCCGTACCGTTACGCGTGGTCGTGCAGCGCAACTATCGCGGGGCGCAGGCCTTTTTACACATTTGCGCGCTGAGCGTGGTACTCGGGGTTTTCGTGGGCACCGTCCTCGCGGCGCTCGTTGCCTACCGGATCGCGGTATTCGCGCTGAAACCGCTCAGCCAGCTGGCTGCGCGCGCCGACGAAATTTCCGGCAACCGCCTCGCGCACCCGCTGCCCGACACCGGCATGGCCGACGAGTTGCGCGAACTCACGCATGCGTTCAATCGCATGCTGAGGCGGCTGGACGAGTCGTTCACCCGACTCACGCAGTTCTCTTCCGACCTCGCTCACGACATTCGCACGCCGCTCACGAACCTGCTGGCGCAGGCGCAAGTCGCGCTTTCCCAGCCGCGATCCAACGAGCAATACCGCGCGATCATCGAATCGAGCGTAGAAGAGTTCCAGCGCCTCTCGCGCATGGTGGACGACATGCTTTTTCTCGCACGCGCCGATGCGCGGCAGCGCCGCACGCATTTTCAGCGCGTCGATGCGCAACGCGAAGCGCTGCGTGTCGCGCGCTACTACGAATCGATCGCGGAAGACCGCGGCATCGCGATCACGGTCGATGGCCACTGCGCGTTCGATGGCGATCCGCTGCTCGTGCAGCGCGCGCTCGGCAACCTGCTCTCGAATGCGTTCGCGCATGCGCCGCAGGGCTCGACGGTCTCGATCGAATGCCGGGAGATCGATGGCGTGGCCTCCGTGTCCGTCACCGATACAGGTCCCGGCATCGCGCAGGCGCACATCGAGCGTATCTTCGACCGCTTCTACCGGCTCGACCCCTCGCGCCAGAATTCCGCCGCGGGAACCGGGCTTGGCCTCGCCATCGTCAAGTCGATCATGGACGAGCACGGCGGCGAATGCCGCGTCGACAGTATTCCCGACGTCAGAACGACGTTTTCGCTGCGCTTTGTCCGCCATGCCCACGCCTAGTGCTCTCCGCCGCAACAAACGGTAACGGTCGCGCGCCTATACTGCTATCCAGCCCAGCGATCCCGCACGCCCTCGCGCACGGACCCGGTGCTAAACTCGGCTCGCTCGCCGCTTCGCGGTCTCGACGTTGAACGTTTCAAGAAATGGAGGCATTCGATGGCTGACTTCAGATTGTGGTCTGACGACTTCCCGATCAATGGTTTCATGCCGAAGGATCAGGAATGCGACGACAAAATGTTCGGTGTCGATGGCGAAGGCGGCAACGCATCGCCCTCGCTGCAATGGGAAGGCGTACCTGAAGACGCGCAAAGCCTCGCGCTGACCGTCCATGACCCGGATGCACCGACCGGCAGCGGCTTCTGGCACTGGGTCGTCGTCAACATCCCGCCCGGCACGCGCTCGCTGCCCCGCAACGCCGGCAAGGCCGATGGATCGCTGCTCCCAGCCGGCGCGATGCAGGTGCGCAACGATTACGGCACGCAGGGTTTCGGCGGGGCTGCGCCGCCGCGTGGAGACAAGCCGCACCGCTATATCTTCCGTCTTCATGCGCTCAAGGCGCCGCATCTGCCCGTCACAGCCGAGACGACCAACGCCGTCGCGCGCTTCATGACACACATGAACGAAATCGACTCGACGACTTACACAGGCCTTTACGAGCTGAAGTGAAGCGCGGATGCTGACAGACCAAGGTCTTCCTGTTCCCGAGCGCTACTGGGCCGTCGCGGTCATCGCGCTCGGCCTGACGCTCGCCGTGCTCGATAGCGCCATCGCCAATGTCGCGTTGCCGACCATCGCGCGCGACACACACGCGAGCGCGGCGGCATCGATCTGGGTCGTCAACGCCTATCAGCTTTCCATCACGATCTCGCTGCTGCCGTTCGCCTCGCTCGGCGACCGCATCGGCTATCGGCGAGTCTATACGGCGGGGCTCGCGCTTTTCACATTGGCATCGCTCGGCTGCGCGCTGTCCGGCTCGCTGCCCATGCTCGCCGCGATGCGCGTCGTGCAAGGCTTCGGCGCTGCTGGTTTGATGAGCGTCAACACCGCGCTCGTACGCACGATTTATCCGCCCGCTCAGCTCGGCCGCGGCGTGGCACTCAATGCGATGGTGGTCGCCATCGCCTCGGCGGTGGGACCCACGGTGGCCTCCGGTGTGCTTGCCGTCGCGTCATGGCCCTGGCTCTTCGCGGTCAACGTGCCGATCGGCATTGTCACTATCGCGGGTGCATTCAAGGCGCTGCCCAACAATCCGGGGCACAACGCGCCTTACGATTACCTGAGCGCGGTCATGAACGCGTTCGTTTTTGGCCTCATGGTCGTCATGATCGACGGCGTCGGCCACGGGGAATCGCTGCCCTATGTGCTGCTGCAGGCATGTGCGGTAATTGCCGTCGGTTACTTTTTCGTCAAGCGGCAATTGCTGCAGAAAGCACCGCTTTTACCGGTCGACTTATTGAGGATTCCTGTCTTTGCGCTTTCGGTCGGCACATCGATCTGTTCCTTTTGTGCCCAGATGCTGGCATTCGTGTCGCTGCCGTTTCTGTTTCAAGCGACGTTCGGCTTCACGCAGGTCGAAACCGGCCTGCTCATCACACCGTGGCCGTTCGCGATCGTCTTCGCCGCTCCGCTCTCCGGCGTACTTTCCGATCGGTATTCCGCCGGCATGCTCGGTGGCATCGGCCTCGCGATTCTCGCCACGGGGCTCGTGCTGCTCGCAACGCTCGGCGCGCACCCTGGCGGCGCCGACATTGCCTGGCGCATGGCCGTTTGCGGCGTGGGCTTCGGCCTCTTTCAGGCGCCCAACAACCGGCAACTGCTGTCGGCCGCGCCACGCGAGCGCAGCGGCGGCGCGAGCGGCATGCTCGGCACCGCCCGTCTCACTGGGCAAACGCTCGGCGCCGCGCTCGTCGCCTTGATATTCGGCGTCGCGCCAGCGAGCGGCCCGACGATCTGCCTTCAGCTCGGCGCGGGTTTCGCCGCGCTGGCCGCATGCGTAAGCCTGCTTCGAATGAGGCAAACACAGCGCGCCGCCGCATGACATTTTTCGGCGGCCGGTGCGCTCGGGGGCCCAGCCTTGTGAACGTGCGCCGGCGCACGTTCAGCCGCGTTCATTCCGAAGAATGCGGCGCGCTTTTTGCACACCACCTGTAAAAGCTGCTATCTCGGCGCGGCATCGAGCGGAGCGTGAGCCGCCCGCCTGCCGCGCGGCTTCGCGCGTTGCGTCGCATGGTATGACCGTTGCTTGAGTGGTGGGGACCTCCTCAAACGGACCCTGACTATGCCTCCGACTCTCGAACTGCGCAGCAAACAACACGTCGCGCTGACGCCGCGCCTACAGCAATCGGTGCGGCTGCTGCAGTTGTCATCGCTCGAATTTCAGCACGAGCTGCGTCAAGCGCTGGACAGCAATCCGTTTCTCGAATACGACGAGCCGCTCGCGGACACGGAGACCGATCCCGACCGGCCGAAAGATGTTCACGGCGCAGCCTCGGACGCCGCGGAGACGGTTGCGCCCACAACGACAGAAGCGACCGAGGGACTCGACACGCTGGCCGCGGCCGATGCATCCGCCGCCGCGGCGAGCGAGGAGGTCACCGGCGATTTCGCGCAGGATTGGTCGTTGCGCTCGGCGTCGCGCCACAACGGCGATGGGGAAGATGTGGACCCGGGGGCATGGGCGCACGCCCAGCCGACCATGCATGAACATCTGCACGATCTGCTGAGTCTCTATCCGCTCAACGAACGCGACCGGGCCGCGGCGCAAGTGGTGGTCGAAGCGCTCGATGACGACGGCTACCTGCGCGATTCGCTCAGCGATCTCGCGGCTGCATTCGAGGCCGATCCCCCCTTGACGGAGGAAGAACTGCGCGTGGCGCTGCGCCTCGTGCAAACGCTCGATCGGCCCGGTGTCGGCGCGCGCTCGCTGTCCGAATGCCTCGAGCTGCAACTCGACGCGATGCCGCCCGAGACACCCGGGCGCGACCTTGCGCGTGAAATCGCGGCAAGCCATCTCGAGCGGCTGGCGCGCCGCGAACATGCCGAACTCCAAAAGCAGCTCGGCTGCTCGGCCGAGGCGCTGCGCACCGCCTGTGCGCTCGTGCGGCGGCTCGATCCGAAGCCCGGCGAGTACTACGCCCGCACCGACGACAACTACGTCATTCCCGATGTGATCGTACGGCGCGTGAAGAATCGCTGGGTGGCGACGATCAACCCCGCGGTCCTGCCCCGGGCGCGGATCCACCGTGTCTATGCGGAGCTCTTCGCACAATCCGCCGGCGGCAGCGGTTCGCCCCTCGCGCAGCAACTGCAGGAAGCTCGCTGGCTGCTGCGCAACGCCGAGCAGCGCTTCACGACCATTCAACGCGTCGCGCAATGCATCGTGTCCTATCAGAAGGCATTCTTCGATTACGGTGAAATCGCGCTGAAGCCCCTCGTATTGAGCAAGCTCGCCGAGGAGCTCGGGCTGCACGAATCGACGGTGTCGCGCGCATCGAGCAACAAGTACATGGCGACGCCGCGAGGCATCTTCGAATTCCGACACTTCTTCCCGCGCGAACTCGCAACCGAAACCGGTGGACGTTGTTCTGCCGCCGCCGTACGCGCGCTCATCAAAGAGATGATCGAACAGGAAGATCCGCGCAATCCGCTATCGGACGTGGCGCTCGCGAAAATGCTGACGCAAGAGGGTATGCTCGTCGCGCGGCGCACGGTCGCCAAATATCGCAACCTGCTCAAACTGCCGCCCGCGCAATTGCGGCGTCAAGGATAACGAGGATAACGGCCGATAACCGTTTGGCAATACAGAAGAAGGGCCGCTCTTGAAGAGCGGCCCTTCGTTATTCGGTTATGCCTTTCACGATCGATGCAGCGCACGCGCCGGACGATTGACGGGGTAACGAAACGGGATTGGCACATCGAGGCCCTTGTCCGCCAATTCCACAGCGCGGCGTGTGACCGAGGCCGCCGCAACGACATGACGCAAGTCATCGAGGAACGCATCGCGCCAGGTCGATAGATCGTTGGCACGCAAACGCGCCATCATGTCGGCATGCCGAGCCTTGCGTTCGTTGAGCGGCATCGACAACGCGCAGGCCAGCGCATCGGCCATTTGCGAAAGATCGAATGGATTGACGACAAGCGCGCCGGGTAGCTGTTCCGCCGCGCCCGCGAACTGCGACAGCACGAGCACGCCAGGATCGGCCGGATCTTGCGACGCGACGTACTCTTTCGCCACGAGGTTCATCCCGTCGCGCAACGGCGTGACATAGCCGACTTGAGAAAGCCTGAAGAGCGCCATCAGCACATTGCGCTCGTATTTACGATTCAGATATTGGATCGGCGTCCAGTCGAGCTGAGCGAAACGCCCATTGATACGTCCCGCCTCGCCTTCGAGCGTCTGGCGAATGCGTTGATAAGTCTGCACGTCGGAACGGGTCGGCGGCGCGATCTGCACGAGCGACACCTTTCCCTGCCACTGCGGCACGTCGGCCAACAGCCGCTCGAACGCCTGAAAGCGCTCGACGAGACCTTTCGAATAATCGAGCCGATCCACGCTCATGATGAGCTTGCGCCCCCCTGCGGCCTCGCGCAGCTCGGTGACAAGCTTGCGATCGCTGAACTGCTCGGCGGCTTTGGCGACCGCATCGGGATAGATGCCGATCGGATAAGCACCGACTTTCAGCAGCCGTCCAAACGCGTGCACCATGCCCTCCGCGCTGGCAGAGCCGAATCCGCTGCGTTCGATATAGTCGATGAACGATTGCCGATCGCTCTGCGTCTGGAATCCGAGCACGTCGTAGCTGCACATCGCGTGTACGAGTTCGGCATGCGGCGGGACCGCGCGCAGCATTTCCGGCACGGGGAACGGGATGTGCAGAAAAAAGCCGATCGGATTGGTCACACCGAGATCGCGCAGCGCCCGCCCGAACGGCAGCAGATGATAGTCGTGCACCCAGACGATATCGTCGGGCTTGAGCAGTGCCTTCAATTGGGTCGCGAGCGCGATATTCACTCGCAGATAGCCCGCGTATTCCTGGCGGTCATAGCGCGAGAGATCGGTACGATAGTGAAACGTCGGCCACAGCGTGGCATTCGAAAATCCTCGGTAGTACTGATCGTAGTCCCGACGCGTCAGCCCGACCGTCGCGTAGGTGACGTTGCCTTGTTTCTCGATAGCGGGCCCGTCGCTCTGCGTGACGATTTCGCCGCTCCATCCGAACCACAGGCCACCCGTCTCCTTCAACGCATCGAGTACGCCGATTGCAAGCCCACCGGCTGCAGGACGGCCTTCTTGCGTCGGCGCAACACGATTCGATACCACGATAAGTCTGCTCATTGCGGCCCCACCTCGTCGAATTGGCGTTCTCGCGTGGCGACACCCATCGCCGCTCCGTTTCATCGGATGCAAGTCGCGTGCCGTCGCGACGCACCGCTTTGGCGCACAGGACGAGCGGGCGCACCGCCTGCACGAAACGAGTCGTGCCGCGAATCGAATTACTTAGGCGTCCTCTGCGATTACGCTCACCCGCCAACGGCGCGGGGCGTGCATCAGGCGTCCTGTTCGGCGCCAAGATCGCGCTGGTAATCGAGTCCTTCCGCACGTGTGCCGCCTTGGTTGAATGCCCCGTCTGGCGGGGCATTCGGCGCGACACGATTCTGCGCCGACGGATCGTGCGCAATCGGCGTGGTGGTCGAGCCGGAATTCTTGGCTTCGCGCTTGGAAGCGTGCCGCGGCGAACGCCGCAACGCAGGATGTCTCATGGGATGCCTCTCGTCGAAGCGCGCCCGCTCGGGCGAAATCGTACTTTGCCTATGCGAACAGTCTAGGACGCGGCGCGCTGTTTCGCGCGGTAACAATTGCGCGAGATATGTAACCCATACAGGACCGTATTCGCCCGAGTTTTACGGACCTGCCTGCGGTGGCACGGGCGGCGGATCGCCGATCGGGGGCATCGGTGGTTCCGGCGGTTCGCGCTCGGGCTCCGGATGCGGTCCGGGCGGGTCTTTTTCGGGAGGCGGCCCGGGCGGGTCGGGCTCAGGCGTATGGAGCCGCTTATGGAGCCGCATTGGCTCGCGCTTCGATTCATGCATCGCGTTCTCCCTCGATTGGCCGTCAGTGATACGCGGCGACGCATTGCGCGCATCGCCCGCCATGACTATCGAGCAATCGGTTTGCCCAGCCGTTTTCCGCGCGCGGCCACGCTCAGGTACCCGCCGCGGGCTCGCCCGTTTCGCCGGCCGTATCCGGGTCGCCGGCCGCCGGATCGCCGGCCGCCGGATCGCCCACCGCGGGCTCGCCCGCGGGCTTGCCGCCGTCCTCGTTGTATTC
>CBJLAJ010000140.1:0-14092 GCA_966421005.1 uncultured Paraburkholderia sp. | reverse complement strand
CGAACGGCTTCGAGCACATGCACTGTGCCCATGACATTCGTTTCGTACGTTTCGACGGGGCTTGCATACGACTCGCGCACTAGCGGCTGTGCGGCCATATGAATGACGATCTCGGGCGAGGCAGCCTTCATCGCACTCAGGACGGCTTGCCGATCACGGACGTCGGCGATGACCGAGTCGATACCCTCGGCCACCTTTGCCAAGTCGAACAAGTTCGGCGTCGTATCCGGCGCGAGCGCGTACCCCGTGACTTTCGCCCCGAGAGCCCCGAGCCATAGCGTGAGCCAACTGCCTTTGAAGCCGGTGTGACCTGTGACGAATACTTTTTTGCCGCGCCAGAACGTTGCCGAGTTCATTCCCACACCTTCCACGGAGCCTTGCCGCTTTGCCACAGCTCTTCAAGGTGGTTCTTGTCGCGCAGCGTATCCATAGGTTGCCAGAAGCCGTCATGCTGATAGGCGGAAAGCTCTCCGCTGGCCGCCAGCTTTTCGAGCGGTTCGCGTTCCCAGATGCATTCGTCCCCGGGGATAAGATCGATCACTCGGGGCGAAAGCACAAAGAAACCGCCGTTGATCATTCCGCCATCGCCCTTGGGTTTCTCCTTGAAGGAGCCCACCTTGTTTTCGCGAATATCCAATGCACCGAAGCGGCCCGGAGGATACGTCGCGCTCAACGTTGCCAACGTTTGCTGCTGTCGGTGATATTCGATCAGCGAGGTGATGTTGATGTCACTCAATCCATCGCCGTACGTAAAGCAGAAAGTCTCTTCGTCTTTCACGAAGTCCCGCACACGGCGCAGGCGGCCGCCAGTCATCGTGAGTTCGCCGGTATCCACCAGCGTGACTTTCCACGGCTCGGCGTACTGCTGATGAACCTGCATTGCGTTCGTCCGCATATCGAAGGTTACGTCCGACGTATGCAGAAAATAGTTCGCGAAGTATTCCTTGATGACATAGCCCTTATAACCGCAGCAGATCACGAATTCGTTGATCCCATATGCGGAATAGATCTTCATGATGTGCCAGAGAATCGGCTTGCCGCCGATCTCGATCATGGGCTTGGGTCGATTGACGGTATCCTCGGAGATGCGTGTTCCAAGTCCGCCAGCAAGAATGACTGCTTTCATCGAAATCCTGTGGGACGCGGTGGTTTTGGTCGCCTGAATGGCGCTGACCGATGCGACAACCAACGTCGCTTGTGTACGACCTGCTGAGGCGGGGCACGCTTCGCTACAGCAAACCGGTCGGCAATGGGTTACACGGAAAGAATTGGTAATTTCCAGAGGACGGCGGCGCCATTATAAAGGACAGGGCGCCGGTTGACGACCCGGTGGGGGGCGCAAGATCCGGTCGGGCAAGGGAAGACCAAAAGGGTCGTTGCCCCAATTCGCGCGGTAAGGCGAGAGCTGTGCGCTTCTCGGCGGCTGGCTACCGCTGCACGCCCGCAGCCAGCTTCCGATACAGCCTGACGTACGATTCAGCCATCCGGGCGGCGGTGAAGTACGCTTCGAAGCGTTCACGCCCGCCCGCGCCGAGCCGATTCGCCAGCGCATCGTCGCCCCAAAGCATGGCCATCGCAGCCCGCAGGGCCTGCGGATCGCTGGGCGGCACGACAATTCCCGTCTCTCCATCGACGTTCACATACGACGTCCCCGTCCCAATCTCCGCCGAAATCAAGGCCTTCCCGAACATAGCTCCTTCGAGCAGCGATATTCCGAATGCCTCCGAGCGCAGATGCGAAGGGAAGGTGAGCGCATGACACAAGGTGAGCAGCGCGATCTTGTCGTCATCACCCACGGGCCCCACAAAATCGACATTCTCGAGCTTCAGCCGCGTCGCCTGCTGCCTGAGTTCATTCTCTACCGGCCCCGCTCCCACGATCACCGCACGGAACTCCGTACCGGCAAGCGCATCGAGCAGAATATGCAGTCCCTTGTAGTACCGCAGATTGCCGACGAACAAAAAGAACTTGTTACCGGCCCTTTCGCGCCAATACCGCAGTTTTTCCTCAATGGGCGCCGGATAAGACGTGCGATCGAGCCCGATTGGAATCACCTCGACCTTGTCCCGAAACCGCTGCAGCACGTCGCTCGTCTCGACGTAGTTGGGCGAGGTCGCAACGATCTTGTCGACGCTGGCAAGAAACCGGTCGCGCAGCGGCTTATAGAACTGGAGCAACACCTTCTGCCGGACGATATCCGAGTGATAGGTGACGAGGCTTGGCTTGCGTACGCGCGTCAAAAAGTGCGCCATATCGGCAAACGGCCACGGAAAGTGGTAATGAATCACGTCCGCGTGCCGTGCCAGATCGGCAAAACGCTTTAACGCATGAATCGAAAATGCCGACGAGGCGATCTCGACGTCGAGTTTCGCCCGGTGATGAATGTGGTCGCCGAAATCGACGGTCGAGGTATCCCGGCTGACCGTCAACACCTCGCTCGTCACGCCTTGTTTCGCTGCACCGGAGCATATCTGCCCAATCAGCTCTTCAACTCCGCCCATCGAATCGGGCTTGTATGTCTTATAGAAATGGAGAACGCGCATGAGTCAGGCAGTGGTCGTTGGCACGGCGGTCTGAGGCGCGCGCGTGTCCGATCGAAGCAGGGGGCGCGAAGGCCCCCTTGCAACGACAGTTCAGAAGGTCAGCAGGGTGCGCGCCCGTAGACGTCTTCGAAGCGAACGATATCGTCTTCGCCGAGATACTCGCCGCATTGCACTTCGATCAGCACGAGATCGAGCACGCCCGGGTTGATGAGCCGATGCTTATGGCCTGCCGGGATATAGGTGGACTCGTTCGGCTGCAGCGAGATGACTTGCTCGCCATTGACGATCTCGGCGCAGCCGCTGACGACAATCCAATGCTCGCTGCGATGATGGTGCATCTGCAGCGAAAGCGAGGCGCCGGGTTTGACGACGATGCGCTTCATCTTGAAGCGCTCGCCTTCTTCGAGCACGGTATAGGTGCCCCAGGGGCGATGCACGGTGCGATGCAAACGGCACGCATCGTCGTTAGTCCGCTTGAGCTTCGCGACGATCTGCTTGACGTCTTGTGCTCGGTCCTTCTCCGCAATGAGCAGCGCATCCGGCGTATCGACGACGATGAGATCCCGCACGCCCACCATGCCAATCAAGCGCTCATCGCTTTGCACGAAGCAGTTCGACACATCATGGAGCGCGGTTTTGGCGTTCAGCCGGTTGCCACTCTCGTCTGGCGAGGTCAGCTCGCTGATGGCCACCCACGATCCGATATCGTTCCAACCGAGATCGCACGGCACGACGTTGACGTTGTTCGATCGCTCCATGACGGCGTAGTCGATCGAAATATCCTGCGCGTTGCGAAACTGCGCGGCATCGAGCTCCACCGAAAAACCGTCATCCGAGGTGCTGCGTCGTGCGTCGCGCACTGCGGCGAGCGTCGGCTCGATGACGTTCGGCGCATGTTTTTGCAGTTCATCGAGCATCGTCTGCGCGGTGAAGCAGAACATGCCGGCGTTCCAAAGATGCCGACCCGTGCCGACCAGCTCCTTGGCGATATTCAGCTCGGGCTTTTCAATAAAACGTTCGACCTTGTGAATGGAATCCATCCCGGGCAGCGAACGCGCTTCGAATTCGATATAGCCATAGCCCGTTTCCGGGGCCGTGGGGCGGATGCCGAAGGTCACGATGCGTCCATTGGCCGCACCGCGTGCCGCATGCTCGACGGCTTCCGCGAAGGCCTGGTCTTTCTCGACGAGCTGATCGGCCGGCATCACGAGCATGATCGCGTCGGGGCCGTGCTCTTCACGAACCACTTCCGCTGCGGCACCGATTGCGGCTGCTGTGTTACGCGCTGCGGGTTCGAGCACGAAACCGAGACGCGATACATCCGCGTCCAATTCGGCGCACTCGTCTTTAGTCAGAAAGTATGTCTCGCGATTGGTGACGATCAGGACTTCGTTCGCCGACGCAACGCGAGCTGCGCGCAGAAACGTCTTTTGCAGAAGGCTTTGACCATCAGCGAGCTTGAGCAGGGGCTTGGGGAACGCTTCCCGGGAAACCGGCCAGAGGCGCGTTCCGGCGCCGCCGCAGATGATGACAGGAATGATATTCATCGGCGCTGATCCATTGTGCAGGGGGCGATTCTAGCGGAAATTAGCCCCTTCAGACCGAAATCGAGAACATCTGGTTACCGATTTTGCACGATTTGGGATGCGGGGCTATTTCTTCCTCAGCCTTTCGTGCCGTATCTTAGACGGCGTTTCTCGGTCTATCGTAGATACGCGGTGGCGGGATCGGTCGTGGTGTTGGCGCGACTGCGCATGGAAATTGCTATTGATCTGCCGCATAATACGGGGCTGCGCGAGTATGCGGGCCAGTGTCGTCGATCAAAAAGAATAACGCCTATTCAGCGTCAAAGGGCTCTCTGCGCTATGGATTCCAACTTTACTCCGAGGAAAAGTCGCGGGATGTCTCGATTTAAATCATCGTGGCTGTCGTTGAGCGCCTTTGCTTTCGATGCATTGGCGGTGACGGCTGCATGGCTTGCGGCTTACGCGATTCGCTTCAACGGATATGTCCCCGCCGCTTTCTGGCATGGCGCACTGCATGCCCTCGTCTGGGTCGTGCTCGTCTATGCGGTGATGTTCCGTGTTTTCGGTCTTTATCGCGGCATGTGGGTATTCGCGAGCCTGCCGGACCTGGTGCGCATCTCCAAGGCAGTCGGCTCGGGCGGGCTGCTCGTCATGATTGGGGCGGTCATGTTGCAGCCCTGGCCGAGCATCCCGCGCTCTGTGTTGATCGTCTGTCCGATGCTGCTCTTTCTCGTCATGGGCGGCGCTCGAGCGTTGTATCGAACGGCGAAGGAATTTTATCGATACGGCGGCCTCGTGGCTCAAGGCAAACCGGTGCTGGTGCTCGGCGCGGGATCGGCCGGTGCGAGCCTCGCTCGCGAACTGTCGCGCTCGAGCGATTGGCGGCTGGTCGGCCTGCTCGATGACGATCCGGTCAAGCATGGCCGGGAAATCTACGGCTATAAAGTGGTGGGCTCGATCGGCGATTTGCAGCGCATTGCCCAGCAAATGAAGGTCGAGCACGCGATCATCGCTATTCCGTCCGCATCGGTTGACGCCCAACGCCGTGTCGCCGCGATCTGCGTGCGTGCGGGCGTACGCGCGATGGTGCTACCGGCGTTGGCCGCATTGACCAAGGGCCAGCCGTTTCTCGCGCGTGTTCGGCATATCGATCTCGAAGATCTGCTTGGGCGAGAGCCGGTCACGATCGATACGCCTCATGTGGAAGCGTTGCTGCGCGGCCGCGTGGTCATGGTGACAGGCGCGGGCGGCTCGATCGGTTCGGAGCTGTGCCGTCAGATTCTTCGCTTCGAGCCGGCGCAACTGGTGGCTTTCGACGTTTCGGAATACGCAATATATCGGTTGGTCGAGGAGCTGACGGACCACTTTCCGGGCCTTTCGATGGTACCGGTGGTGGGCGATGCAAAGGACTCTTTGCTGCTCGACCAGATCTTCTCGCGCTATGCGCCTCACATCGTCTTCCATGCCGCGGCTTACAAGCACGTTCCGTTGATGGAGGAGGTGAACGCCTGGCAAGCCGTGCGCAACAACGTGCTCGGTACTTATCGCGTGGCGCGCGCTGCCATCCGTCACGGCGCGAAACGCTTCGTGCTGATTTCGACGGATAAGGCAGTCAACCCGACCAATGTGATGGGCGCCAGCAAACGGCTGGCGGAAATGACCTGCCAAGCGCTGCAGCAAACGAGCAATGCAACGCAGTTCGAAACGGTCCGTTTTGGCAACGTACTCGGTAGTGCGGGGAGCGTAATTCCAAAGTTCCAGAAGCAGATCGCGAAGGGCGGTCCTGTCACCGTCACGCATCCGGAAATCACCCGCTTTTTCATGACGATTCCCGAGGCGTCTCAGCTCGTTTTGCAGGCGTCGAGCATGGGGCACGGCGGCGATATCTTCGTGCTCGATATGGGACAGCCGGTGAAGATCGTCGATCTCGCCCGCGACCTCATTCGGCTTTACGGCTTTACCGAGGAACAGATCCGTATCGCTTTCACGGGGCTGCGGCCCGGCGAAAAACTTTACGAGGAGTTGCTCGCCGATGACGAAACCACGTCGCGCACGGTTCACCCGAAGCTGCGCATTGCAAAGGCCCGCGAAGCGCCGAACGATCTCCTCGACGAACTGCTGCCCTGGCTGATGCAGCATCGTGTGCTCACCGACGACGAAGTGCGCCGCGATTTGCGGCGCTGGGTCCCAGAGTATGAGACTGCGTTGCCGCCTCGGCTCGAAGCGGTGCCCCTGACGCGATCGGTAGGGGCCGCCGCGCGCTAAGTCCGCACCCAGCGCCGAAGATTGGAAAGTTGACGGCTTCCTGTCGTAGGATGGCGGCTTTACCGATTGGGCGCGTCTTTCGCCCCTTTTCCAAAGCCATCTCGACCCGCTGCCATCGCATGAAACTGCTTTTTGATCTCAACTCGCTGCGCCCGCCGCGTAGCGGCGTCGGCTACTACACGCAACATTTGCTCGAAGGCTTGCTGCAGCAGCCGGATGTGGAGGCGATTGCCGGTTGGGTCGGCTCAACCGTCTATGAAGGCGAGGCCTTGAGTGCGTTGATGTGCGATCAAACTTCGCTGGCAAAGGCTGCGCAATTCAGCAAAGGGTTCACCGCGTCGGCCTTACGCGCCGCACGCAACGTCCCTGGTGTCTACAAAGCGCGAACGATCGCTAGAGGCCTTGCTTCGTCGGCCCTGCGCCGCGACTTCGCGAAACGCGGCTATCTGTACCACGAGACGAATTTCATTGCTTCGCGATACCGCGGGCCTTCGGTTGTCACGGTTCACGACCTGTCGCATCGGCGCCACCCGGAGTTCCATCCGAGCGTCGCCGTGCAGTATCTGGACGACGGTTTGCCGCGGACGCTTGCGCAGGCGCGGGTCGTTATCGCGGACAGCCACTATACGAAGAAGGAAATTCACGATATCTATGGATTGCCTGACGAGAAAGTCGTCACGGTCCACCTTGGCGTGGAAGGGTGTTTTCAGCCACGGCCGGAGGCGGCCTGCGCAAGCGTGCTTGCTGCGCTGGGTTTGAGATATCGCGGCTTCGTGTTGTCGGTTTGCACGCTACAGCCGAGAAAGAACCTACGCCGCCTTGTTGCAGCTTATGCCAGCCTGCCGGAACCGCTGAGACGCGAGTTTCCGCTTGTGCTGATTGGCGCCAACGGGTGGATGAATTCCGATCTGCAACGCGATATCGGACCCTTGGCCAACGCCGGGCAGATCGTCGCCCCGGGATATATCTCCCGCGCGGACCTGATGTGTCTTCTAGCGGCTGCGGCCGTCTTCGCTTATCCGTCGCTTTACGAGGGATTCGGCTTGCCCGTGGCGGAAGCGATGGCGAGCGCGGTCCCGGTGCTGTGCTCCAATGTTACGTCGCTGCCGGAGGTGTCCGCAGGCGCGGCTTGGGAGGTCGACCCCTATTCGGTGGAAGAGATCGCTCACGGTCTACAGCAATTGCTCGAGAATGCCGCGTTGCGCGATGATCTCGTCGCCAAGGGCTTGCGCCGCGCCTCGGAACTCACCTGGGCGGCGACCGTGAATGAGACCTGCGATGTCTATCGCTCCGCGCTCACGTAATGCGAGCAGCGCTGATTCGTCAGGGCATTGTTTTCGAAGGAGACAGCGTGCGAATTGCGGTAACAGGGGCGAACGGATTCGTCGGCAGGGCGCTGTGCGCGCTGCTGCGCGACAGCGGCCATGATGTCATTGCGCTCGTGCGCCGCCAAGGCATGTGCGTGCCGAACGTGCGCGAATGCGTAATCGACGATGACAACTTCGCGTCGCTCGCGCTGGGTAGCCCTGCATTCGGCCTCTGTGACACCTTTATTCATCTCGCCGCCCGTGTCCATGTCATGCGCGATCGCGCGCTCGACCCTCTCGCCGCGCACAGAGCGACGAATGTCGATGGCACGCTCAATGCGGCGCGCGCTGCGTTGGTGGCAGGCGCGCGCCGCTTTGTCTATGTGAGCAGTATCAAGGCGCTCGGCGAAGGCGAGCCGGGCCGGCCTTGGCGCGAAAACGACGTGGCGTCGCCCGTCGACCCGTACGGCATATCGAAGCGTGAAGCGGAAGTCGCATTGCACGCGTTCGGCGTGGCGAACGGAATGGAGACCGTCGTCGTGCGCCCGCCGTTGGTTTATGGTCCGGGTGTGCGTGCGAATTTCCTGGGTCTTGTCAAGGTTGTCGAAAAAGGTATTCCATTGCCGTTGGGTGCTGTCGACGCTCAACGCAGTATGGTCTATGTCGGCAATCTGGCCGATGCGATTCGTGTGCTGGCGACTTATCCTGCGGCGCTCGACGGCGCGTTCCACGTGACAGACTGCAACGATCTGAGTGTCTCGCAGATGATTCGCGCCATTGCCGACGCGCTCGGAAAACCGGCGCGGCTCGTCTCGGTACCGGTCTCGTGGCTGCGCCTCGTCGGCGCGTTGACAGGGCAGTCGGATCGGGTCCGCAGGCTGACGGAGCCGCTGCGCGTAGAGTGCGCGCGGCTGCGTAGCGAGCTTGGGTGGGCGCCGCCGTGGCAAGTGGCCGATGGGCTCAAGAAAACGGTGCGCGCACGGTCGTCGACGTCGTCGACTGATCCAGTGGCTGCCAGCGTTGAATGAGGCGTCATTGATGACGATATCGTCGCTTTTCCTCATCGGCGCAACGGCGGCATTGATCTCCTTCGCGGTCCTATGGATGTTGCTGCGCACGGGATGGGCATTCGACATTGCGCTCGATATTCCCAATCATCGCTCGCTGCATGTGAAGCCCGTGCCGCGTGTTGGTGGATGGGGCGTCTTGCCCGCGGTGCTCGCGATCATCCTGATCGAGGCCCCGCTCATGCGATGGATCGGATTGGGGGCACTCGTGCTGGGTGCGGTCTCCCAGCTCGACGATCGCCGCGGTCTGTCCGCGAAGACGCGCTTCGCGGCGCATCTGGTCGTCGCCTGTGCCGCGGTGGCGCTCAGCGCGAACGGCATCGATTGGTGGCTTGCTGCAGCCGCTGTCCTTGCGCTCGTGTGGCTCATCAATCTCTATAACTTCATGGACGGATCGAACGGGCTCGCGGGCGGTATGACCGTATTCGGTTTTGCCACCTATGCCGCGGCGGGGATGACCGTCGAACCACAGTTATCGATTGCTGCAGTGGCGGTTGCGGGCGCGGCACTGGGCTTTCTCGTGCTCAACTTTTATCCGGCGCGCGTTTTTCTGGGCGATGCGGGATCGATCCCGCTTGGTTTCCTGGCTGGCGCGCTGGGATTTTGGGGATGGCGGCACGGTGCGTGGCCGCTCTGGTTTCCCGCGCTGGCGTTCGCTCCGTTCATTGCGGATGCAACGGTGACATTGCTGCGACGGCTCGTCCGTGGCGAGCGGGTCTGGGAGGCGCATCGCCAGCATTACTATCAGCGCCTCGTGCAACTTGGCGCGACCCACGTGCAGGTGGCGCTGTTCTATTACGGGTTGATGCTGTGCGGTTCTGTGATCGCGCTTGTGGCGTTGCGGGTACCAGCTGCGATGCAGTGGGTGGCCGTCGTAGGCTGGTATCTGGTACTGGCTGCGGTAGGGGCCGGTATCGATCGTCGGTGGCGCGCGTTCGAGCATTCGCATGGCGCCACCGCAACGACGCAGCGCAAGGCTTGATCGACGTTAACGCAACGCTCAGCGCCGGCCGGTGCGCCGGACGACGAGCCACTTCGGCGATCTGAAACGCACGATGCTTACATAAAGCCAGACGTAGGTGAGCGCGAACAGCACGACGAACGCGAAAAGGTGCACGGTATGCTGCCAAAACAGTGTTGCCGGAATGACGCCGATCAAGCACAGCAGCCACAGGTAAGGTGACGTGAACGAGTTGCGGCGCGTCAGTTCATGCGCGGTTTTGACCCCGACGGCCCAGCGCATGAGCCGCTTGTAGACGAGCATGTGCAAATGAACGCCATCCGGAATACCCGGCGACATGCCCCGCACGAATTTTTTCCGGTAGATGGAGAAGCAGGTCTCGAAGATCGGGTAGACGAAGAGCAGCACTGGATACCACGCGGAGACCTCACGGTGCCGCATGACCAGCATGATGGCGAGCTCGGCGAGCATGAAACCGATGAAATACGCGCCGCCGTCGCCGAGAAAGATCAACCCGGCCGGGAAATTCCAGATAAAAAACCCCAGCACCGCGCCCATCATGATCAGCGAGGCCGAGAGCACGATCGGGTCGGAGAGACGAAACGCGACATAAGCCAACGATGCGAACATCATCATCGCGACCATCGACGCAAGGCCGTTGAAGCCGTCGATGATGTTGATCGCATTGGCCAAGGCCGCTACGGCCAATACGGTCACCGAGCCGGAGATCACTGCGTAAGACAGCAGGAAGTCGAGGGGCGGTACGCTGATGCGCACAACGGCGACATGCAGTACGAAATAGGCGAGGGCCGCGGAGCCCATCGTGGCGACGAGGCGCGCGGTTGGCGAAACACGTTTGGTGGTGTCTTCGATCAAGCCCGAAGCGAAGGCGGGAATACCGCAGGCGATCAATGCCAGGATGCCTAGCGAGACGGCTGGATAGGGGCCGTACAGCTGCAGCGTCGACGCTATCAATCCAACGACGATCCCGATGCCGCCGACGCGGGGAACGGGCCGGACGTGGAATTTCTGTACGCCGGCCAGATCGGCATCGGTCGAGAATTTTTCGTGAAGGTGCGCATAACGCACGATCAGCAATGTGACGAGCAGCGAGACGAGAAAGCCGAGTGCGAAACTGAGCATGAGCGGTAGCCTGGTGGCGGACGGCGAATTATACCGAGAGCCACCGGCGTGGCCGCCGCGGCGGTGCTACCGAGCGTGGCAGCTCATGCGATTTCGACGGGATAGTCGGTCCTGACGCAGGACGGCTCGCTGTCGAACCATGCGACGCCTTCTTGCACCATCGTAATGCGCAGCAGGTACTTGCCTGCATCGTTCGGACTTTTGACGCGAACCAGGTGGTGCTTGCATTCGCCCGCATCGAGCATTTCCGCCAGCGCAGTGCGTTCACCATCGAACACGACGGTCTCGCCGGTTGCCGCATCGAGCCAATGGTACGAGAGATTGAGTGGGTAGGGCGGATGGCTGGCCATGCGATAGTGGGATTGGTTTGCCACGGCAACGTTTGCCTCGAAGACCGAGCCTGGTTCCGCAATGCGCGGCGCCTGAACGATCGTCATCGCGAGACGGCCGCGATCCGCGGTGGCCAGCGGCGCTTTCCATGCGGCTGGCGCGTTGCGCGGTTCGATCGCCCATCGGCTCATGAGCAGCGAGTCGATCATGTCGTTGAATCGCGCCTGGAAGATGGGCGCGGCCCAGTCGTAGAGCTCGCGATCGAGCTCGGTGATGCGATTAATGGCTGCAAGCGTCTCGCCCGAGAGGGCGTCAGCCGGGGGGCGGTTGCCTGAGACATTCAGCTTTCGTTCCTCGATACGAGGGTAAAACCCGAGCTTGTGGCACAACAACTGCAGCGACTCGCGCATCCGCTCGGCCAGGCCGACGAATACGCATTGCTCGAGGCGCGTCTTGGCGAGCTCGAGCAGTTCGCGATCGCTCTTGCGGGCCGCATAGTCGCGCACGACTGCCTGCCCATAGCCGACAGGGTCTTTCGCGAGTTTGTCGTAATCGAGATCGACGGCGAGAAACAATGTCTGGGCATTGACCAGATCCCAATTCGTTGCTTCGTCGGTGACGAAATCCAGCAGCGACCAGTTTTCATTGACGGCCCGATCGTGACGATAGGCGTGAGGCTCGCGACATACGTGCGAATACCAGGAAACGGTGCGTTGAACTGGATCCCTCAGCATCGTGATGTATGCGAGGTCCTTGTTCAAATACGTATTTAAACCATGCCAGAGATGGCCGCGAAAGAATTTGTATCGGGAAAGGCCTGACCTCGGTAGATCAAATAGATCCGGCAGAAGCTGGGCTGGGCAGATTTCGCTGGGATCGAACTGATTATCTAGAAAACTGATCAGTGAAGTTCCGGCTGTTTTGGGAATATGGAGATAGTAAAGCGGTAATTCGGTCATCTAGAAGTCAATTGCGTTTTTCCTATATTTTATATCACGATGTGACAAGCTAAAACGAGTAACTTGTTACGTTGGCTTACAAAGGGGGCATCCGCTGAATGTGCGCGGGTTCCCGGGGTGTCTCTTGGCGTACCCGCGGTACAAGGGTTATATCGTCCGAGATTCGACCGGCCTGAGCGCGACGCGTGGCGCGGCAGCGGACACTCGCCTGCGCACTACAACCGGAAGTGAGGAAGGCTACGTTGAGATGAGGTTGCCATGACTGTCACTACTATGGTCCACGTCCGTTTGGACGAGCATTTGAAAGCCGAAGCGGCGGAGACGCTTGCATCGATGGGCCTTTCGCTCTCGGATGCCGTCCGCGTGTTCCTGAAGCGGGTCGTCGCGGACAAGCAACTGCCGTTCGAACTCAAAGTGCCGAACGAGGAGACCCGGCGCGCAATGAAAGAAGCTGACGAGATCGTCAGATCGCGCCGTGGTCGCTTCAAGACGGGTAATGAACTGATCGATGACCTTGAGAAAAAGCGCCGCAAGTAAGCGTGCACGTCTTCCGAGAGAGGCTGATTACACTAAGCCGTTCTTCAAAGACTGGGAGAGATTGAAATGCCGAGGGCAGCCGAAGTTACGGCCACCCGTCGCCTCGGCCGCCATCTGACGGCCGCGAACCGTTCTTCAAACAAACCCATTCGGATTCATCGATTGCCACCGCCAGTGATCGGCGCACATGCGTTCGATCCCATGCTCGGCGCGCCAGCCGAGGATTTCCTCCGCCGCTTGCGTACTCGCAAAGCACTGAGCCACATCCCCAGGCCGCCGTGCCACCAGCTCATAGGGCACGTTCCTTCCTGACGCGGCCTCGAACGCTTTGACGACTTCCAGCACCGAGTATCCCCGCCCTGTGCCCAGATTGACGGTCAGGCTCGCATCGCGGATCTTGAGCGCATCGAGCACGACGATATGTCCAGTCATTCCCTTGCGGCTTTCTTTGTCTGAAATTCCTCCGCTCCCCTAAGGCAGCCCTCCTCAAGGCAGACACTAGGCGCCATTTCATTCACGAAGAGGGGAAGGGCCAATGGGGGACAGCCGGAGGGCGGTCACGCGCGATGTTGTGGACACCATGAAATCCGTCGTAACGCATTGAAATTTATGGCGTTTCGGTATATTTGATGAAATCAACGTTTATACCGAACACCGGCATGCTCGAACTCGCAGATGATGCAGTCAACAAGGATGGCTTCGAAGTCGACATCCTCCGGCGAGAGACGACGGCCGATGACCCGCACCCAGTACAGCTCAGTGCTGACGAAAATGACTTCTGGGTGACCCAGGCACCACGTGCGCAAGAGCTGCTCGATTGTGCGGCTTTTTCCGCAGTGATTGTCGCGACCAACGGCAACATGGCGCGAATGGAAACGCTCGAGCCAATGGCCTTCGCCCGGTTCAAGCGTTGGATGGGTAGTCTAAAGGACCGCGACGCCATAAAGCGCCGACGGGATGTGTCTCAGGCCGAGGTGGTTGAGGAGATGGTGCGAGAGTATCTCCCCCAGTGGGATAGAGGGGACACCGAAAAAAACTCTCGATAGTCTTTTTCCGGCCGTCCCGGCTCGATCAAACAAACCCATTCGGATTCATCGATTGCCACCGCCAGTGATCGGCGCACATGCGTTCGATCCCATGCTCGGCGCGCCAGCCGAGGATTTCCTCCGCCGCTTGCGTACTCGCAAAGCACTGAGCCACATCCCCAGGCCGCCGTGCCACCAGCTCATAGGGCACGTTCCTTCCTGACGCGGCCTCGAACGCTTTGACGACTTCCAGCACCGAATATCCGCGCCCTGTGCCCAGATTGACGGTCAGGCTCGCATCGCGGGTCTTGAGCGCATCGAGCGCCGCGATATGTCCGCGCGCCAGATCGACGACATGGATGTAATCGCGCACCCCCGTGCCGTCGGGCGTGTCGTAGTCGCTGCCGAACACGCGCAGCTTATCGAGCT
>CBJLAJ010000139.1:0-14436 GCA_966421005.1 uncultured Paraburkholderia sp. | reverse complement strand
GTGATGATCATTCCGATGCTCGTCAAGGTCGATTTCAGTTCTCTGCATGAAGTGCGGCAACACATCAAGGGCATTGGTGTCACGCTCGTCGTGAACTGGCTCATCAAACCATTCTTGATGGGGTTGCTTGCCTGGCTCTTCATCAAGCACCTGTTCGCCCCGATACTGCCCGCAGAGCAACTCGATAGCTACGTGGCGGGCCTGATCCTGCTTGCCGCCGCGCCCTGTACGGCGATGGTGTTTGTCTGGAGCCGGCTCACTGGCGGTGATCCACTGTTCACGCTATCCCAGGTCGCGCTGAACGACAGCATCATGGTGGTCGCCTTTGCACCGCTCGTGGGCCTGCTGCTCGGCATCTCTGCGATTACTGTGCCGTGGGCGACGCTGCTCACGTCCGTCGTGCTCTACATCGTGATTCCGGTCATCCTCGCGCAGATATTGCGCAAGGCGCTGCTCGCCGAAGGGCAGGGGGCGTTCGATGCCGCGATGGCACAGATCGGCCCGTGGTCCATCACCGCGTTGCTGGCGACGCTGGTACTGCTCTTCGCGTTCCAGGGCGAGGCCATCCTAAAGCAGCCGCTCATTATCGTGTTGCTCGCCGTGCCAATCCTGATCCAGGTGTTCTTTAACTCGGCTCTTGCCTATGGGCTCAATCGCGTGGTCGGCGAAAAGCACAACATTGCCTGTCCGTCGGCATTGATCGGCGCGTCGAACTTCTTCGAACTGGCTGTCGCGACCGCAATTGGTCTGTTCGGATTCCATTCGGGGGCCGCGCTCGCGACGGTCGTGGGCGTGCTGATCGAGGTGCCCGTGATGCTGCTCGTGGTCCGTATCGTCAATCGTTCAAAGGACTGGTATGAACGTGCATGAAGCATCCGGCAATCGTCTGATGCGATGCCTTGTGGCACCCATCATCGTTCTGCTCGGCACAGCGATGGCTTCGCCGCTCGCCTTTGGCTAGTCGCGGTTGCGCAGCGGATCGAGCAAGCCTCTCAGCCCGTTATGGTCGATTTCGTGCATCAGCGCGAGTAGCCGCCCGAGTTCTCCCCGAGGGAACCCTTGTCGGGCGAACCAATTCAGGTAATGCCCGGGTAAGTCAGCGATGATTCGGCCTTTGTACTTGCCGAAGGGCATCGTGAGCGTGACAAGAGGTTCGAGGTCGGGGATTTGCATGGAGCGTATTGTGCACGGCTTGGCGCAGTATTTGTTTCGTCTGGTTCAACGGGGAATTTGTCGTTTGACCGCAATCGACCCTGAAGAGACGTTCGCGCCTCTCGAAAGCAGCCGTTCATAGATCGGCAGCGCGTTCACCGCGGGGTGGCCATATCCGTAGAGCACTGCGTCGCGTCCTTGCTCTTCTCGTATCCCTGCAACCATATGTTCCATCGGGTGTGCAGGAGTTGCAAACCGCAGGATGAGACCGCCGGCAGCAAATCGTGGTATCCACACTGTACGACGGTTCCAATTGAGCCCGCGGAGGATCAGAGATGGCATGCGTTGCGCAGTGGGTCGCGGAAGAGGGAGTGGGCGCCGAGCACTTGGTGTTGAACGAAGGGCCGGATCGCGTAATCGGCGAGGCAGTGGTCGTCGGCACGCGCGTTGGCACGCCGTATGGAGCGCACTACCGGATTGAGATGGCGCCCGACTGGACGGTGCGCCGCGTGCTGGTCGCGCTTACCGACGGGCGCACACTGGTGGTATCGGCTGACGGCACTGGCCATTGGCACGACATCGACGGCAAGTCACTGGCGGCGCTCGACGGCTGCATCGACGTCGACATTTCCGCAACGCCATTCACCAATACCCTGCCAATCCGCCGGCTCGGGCTAATGAAGGGCGAGCGGCGCGAAATCCACGTGGCCTATCTGGCGCTGCCGGCGTTGACGGTGGAGCCTGCCGATCAGGCGTACACGTGCATTGAGCCGCGGCGGCGCTACCTATACGAGGGGCCGCTCCGGCAATTTACGGCGGAGCTGGCGATCGATACAAACTGGCTAGTCGAAGACTATCCGACGTTATTCAAACGGGTCGCGTAGTTCGCGCGGCACTCGCCGCGCGCCGGCAACTCCGCTGAAGTCTGCGTCGACCATTCCAACTTCGGTGCTCCACGAGCAGTCCTCTGGTTTCAGCGTTGCGCCCCTGGGTCGCACCAACGAGCACGATCGGAGGGCATGCCGACGAGCGAACGCTTGCGGGCGACTCTCGTGACATGCCGCAACGAGCCGCCAGAACACCGGGTGTTGTCGCTCATCGACCCTGAAGGGACGTTCATCGTCGCCGAATGCGGACCTCTCCGGTGAGCAGACCCGCGGTCCAGAATCCGCGTTGATTGAGGTCAACAGCGATCTACGTTTGGATGAGCGTGATACCGCGGAAAACGTTATAGGGAGTAGATTCGAGGCTCAAGCGCTCCGGGATTGGCAGTCCGTTCCCACAGTAGTCGATTTCGACATAGCTCAAATGGCCAGAATCATCGGCAAACAGAAGAATTTCCAGCGACCGCGAGTCTTCAGGGCAACTGCGATCCCGGAAATCTGCTTCAAACACCAGACCGTAACCGTGTCCGCTAGTTGCTATTCGCGGCACCGCTTCAGGAGTAGCCATTGACAGTGCGAAACTGTTGCACCCGCATTCACAAAGCTCGACAATTTCAGCGTTCTCAAATTGGGCTGCGAGCACATTGGGATTGGGGAATTGGCAGCGTTCAAGGATGAACGCAATCCAATAGGCTGCGCGGTCTTGGTCGTTTTGCATATTGGGCTTGGTCTCTCAAGCAGGTTGCAGCTTGCGAGCGCGAAAACCACAATCTGTTGGCATAAAAACCGAGAACCCGAACTCGACGAGCGTAGACCGCAGTCGCTCAGTAAGCGGTATCCCATGGGCCTCCAGAACCGAATAACCCGGATCGTACGAGTGACGATTGTGGTGTTCGTCGACAGAATCCAGGATTGCGTCGCACCAGCTTTCTCGACCCACGCCATATTGAATGAACGTGATAACGCCACCTTCTATGTCGAGCCTGTTCGGGGTCGGCGATGCTCTCCACATTTGCTCGGCAACAGCAACGTTCGCGGGACTAGCAACGACCCATGTGTGTCGCACTCTCGCGGCCACCTCTCGAATACGAGCGCCGAAATCAGGATCCACGATGAGTGCGACCGTGTCGTTCGTCGGCATTCGTCCTCTCCCGGTGCTCGCACCTATCCTGTCAGGTACATACGGACTGAAAGTATACGATGGCAATTGTCAGCGATCGAAGCAGCAATGTCGAATGACAGAAACTGGCCGCGCGCAGCCGCACGCCCGCGGCGCTCGCTTTTACGAACATATCGGCAGCAGACGGAAAATCTTTATGGCTTTATGCCGGGAAATCACCGTGATATGCTCGACTTAAACTTGCGGCACAACAATTTTTACATAAACCTTCAAAAAGGCTTTTCGGATATGGGGATTCCGCGTCTCGCCGTCATATTGGCGGCAGTCGGTTGTATCAGTGGATGCGTGAGTGCGTATGTACCGCCTGCGTCCGGTGACGTCGCGCAGATTACGTTCAATCGGTACAAGGACTCGACCACAGCTATTCAGATCTATGATGTCGCGCAAACCTGCACGTCTCGGCACGGTGTTGCATTGCTGACCTCCGACTCGAAGAAAAGCGTCGCAGTGAGAGCGGGGGCGCCCGTCTCTGTCACGATGAGCGTCGATCGCGCGGTCATCCCGTTGCCAGTGGGCTTTGTCGTGCGCGGGTGCAATCCAACGATTACGTTTACGCCGGAGAAGGATGCTACGTACGTCGCCAATATGGTGGCTGATAGCAACGCCTGCGCGATCAAGCTGACGCGCGCCGAGGCTGGGCAAGCGTCGGCCGATGTGCCCGGAGATGGGATTCACATTCGACGGTGGAAGCGCGGGTTTGATGAGGGGTCGTCGTTTTGTGATTGACGGTTCCTGGGCTTCGTGACCACCGCGCCTGCGACAAAAACGAACTCCGCCGATGCGTTCAGTATTCGGCGGAGACCGACCCATATCCGACCTTGCCCGTTTGCGTCGAGGCCACGACGATCTTGGGCAGCCTGTAACCTTTTCCCGCATTGACGAGGACTTGTTCGCTGGCAATACCTTGGGCTGCAAGCAAGGCTTGCATAAGCGTCGCGTGGTCCTTGCAGTCACCCATTTTGGCGTCGAGGACGACATCCAGGTCACGAGGCTGTTTGCGGCTTCGTTTCGAGCGATCTCGTGAGTTGCTGTCGATATAGCGTGTGAGGTCGCTGCCTGGCAGGCCGCACAACGCACGAGATGTGCGCCTCCACTCATAAACTTGTTCGTCGAAGCAAAAAAGCATCGCCGCCAGTGACTGATTGGCCCTCGGCGGGAGCGGGCATCGGCCACTGTCGGAGTGGCCGGAGATGTGACGTGCATTGGATATCTGCCGAACGAATCACGCGTTCAAGAATCCCCTCGGCTTGCCGATATCTCATCCTGCTGCGCCCAGTTCATGCATGACGCATGAATGAATCGGCGAACCTAAGCGCCGGGGTGCCGGTTTAGTTGCCTGCTGAACATTCGAACAAGATGAAGCTAAAGATCAGTTTCTACGGGGTAGCGCTGTTTTTCACGGTAGCAAGCTCATATGCACTGGATATGCGCAGTGCTCAGCCTGTTGCGCCCGCACCGGAGGCGCCAACAACTGCGCCGGTCAATCCTGCGATTATGACCAATGAGCGTATCCGCCAATTCATCAGCCAGTCCGGACTCGATCCCGATTCGGACAACGGGCGCTCGTTGGCGCGGTTTTTTGCGCGGATTGCGGCCGACGCGGAGTACCGCGACAAGTTCAACAAGTTTTCGCAATCGCGAGGGTTGTTCGGAAGGCAGCTATCGCCCGATGATCGGTTGCGAGTGCTTCATTTAATGAAAGACCTGGCTCAAAGGTCGAACGGCGATTACGATGCCGTCGTCGCCAACGGACGGGATTTGGTTGTGCTCGCAAAAACAGTCTCTCCGCATGGCTTCAAAGATATGCTGGAAATCGCGGAGATTGCGGTCGATAGCAGCATTCCCGACTCCTATGACGAGCGATATGCCACCTCGGAACTGCTCGACGCCGAATCAGCGGTTGAATCGGCGCTCGTGCAAAAACTGGCGCCGCAGTTGAGTTCGAAGGGTGCACCGAACTTCCGGGAAGTGCTGATCGCGAGTGTGGACGCGATCGATGCAATGCCACCGGCATCGCGCCAGCGCGCAACGTACGAGTTTTTCCAGACAATGGACCACAAGCCGTCGGCGCGCGCAAAAGTGCTCGCTGACCCAGCTGCCTACCTCGATGATATGTTCGACGAGCGGCGCTTGCCCGATTCGATTCGCGGGAAATTGCCGGATAACGGTAGCCACCCGTTGCCGTACGCGCGTCTAGTGATCGACGCCGAATGGAAGCATCAGTGGAAGCCGAACAAACCGTCGCCGTTCAAGGACACGTTCGTGAACCGCCGTAATAACGGCGTGATCGCCGAGCTGATGACGCGGGGTGCGGATGCCACTGATCAGGACTGGTCCAGTTTCTATCTGAGCTACGGCGTCGCGGATCTGCTGACGCAACACGTCGGAGGAGAACTCACGCCACTCGGTACGCTGAATGACGACACGGCCGTCCAGGTCGCTCGTCAGCCGCTTCTTGAAGGACGCAGCATCGAGTTGCCCGTTCCCTTGCCGTCGGAGCACGGCCAGACCTCCAAAACATGCGAGGTCGGCAAAACAGTTCCCGCGTCGACGGTATTCAAGTCGCTCGATGGAGATGCGGTCCACCTGCACTGCAAATTCGTAAAGAAAGACGGCAATACGGAGCGCTTCAATGTCGCTTTACTCGTGAACTATGGTATCCCGTGGTGGACATCGTATGACGACGAAGACGGCCACACCGACGTCGTCATCAAGAACGTAACGATCCAGCAGCCGTGAGCGTGCAATACGTGACACGAGAGGGCGCGCGTCGGGAGGTCGGCGCGTTGCTGCTTGCCGCGCTTGCAGGTCTGCCCGTCAAGGCAACGGCATTGCCCACATCGCTGCATGCGGACCCCGTTGAGCTGCTTTCCGGCGCTCGGTTTCATATCGTGGCACCGCGGTTGGCATTGAAAGACCCAACGACGCCTTGCGCGCTGCTGATCGGCTATCGCTTCTGGAGCATGTCGCCGTTCGAGACACCGAAGGACGAGCGCGCGCGTTGCAAGGGCGAGGCGGAACTGGGCAACCTCACCGCGCGAGCCATGCACGGCCAGATGGTCGCATACGGCTACGGCGGTCAGCGTGACACCGATCGAGGCGTGGCGATCTTAAAGTCGGCGGCACTGGACGGCTCGGTGCTCGCGCGTCGCATACTAGGAAACATCTATCGCGACGGCACGGCGGTTCCTCAGAACTACATGGCAGCGCGCCAGTGGTTCGAGTCGGCCGCGGCGCAAGGCGATGCCATATCGGCCGACGTGCTCGGCGCCATGAGCGCGAACGGAGAGGGTCAACCGCCCGATAATGCAGCCGCTTACCGATACTTTGTCCAGGCGGCAGAGGCGGGCTCAGCGAACGGTGCAGCCAACGCGGGGAAATTCGCTGCTTTTGGGCGCGGCGTGCCGAAAGATCCGGCGGTGGTCGCTTCGTGGATGATACGCGGCGCAACCGGGGGCGATGCAGGAGCCCAGTTTCTGCTCGGCTTGGCGTTGTTGCGCGGCGAAGGTGTGCCACGCGATTCTGAAAACGGTGTGGCGTGGCTGCGCGCAGCCGCGCGCCAAGGCAACACCGACGCCGACGCGGTGCTGAGCGACGCGTATCTGGAGGGCGTGGGTGTACAGCGTGACGCGCGCTGGGGATTCGCGCTAATGACGCGCGCAGCAAAGGGTGGCTCGATCTACGCGCAGCGCAGAGTAGGTGACCTTTATTCAACCGGCACGGGTGTCGCACAGAGCGATGCCGACGCGCGCGAGTGGTACCGGAAGGCAGCGCTCGAAGGCGATGCCGCAGCGCGCGCCGCACTCTCTGGCCTCTATCGCACAGGCCGTGGCGGCCCGGTTGATCTCGAAGCGGCCATTGGCTGGATGCGCGGCGCGGCTGATGCGGGATTGGCTACGGCGCAGAACGACCTCGGCGTCATGTACCGCGAAGGCTGGGGCACGCACAAGGATTCCATCGAGGCGCGCAAGTGGTTCGAGAAAGCGCAGGCGCAGGGGCTTGGCGTCGCGTCACTCAATCTCGCAGTGTATGCGTTGCACGGAGAGGGCGAGCCGGTCGATCTCGCCAAGGCGTTCAAATTGGCCAGCGAGGGCGCGGAACGCGGAAACGACGCGGCCGCTCTCACTGCTGCGGCGATGGCATGGCAGGGCCGGGGCACGCCCGTCGAAAAGATTCGTGCGCTGCGCTGGTACCGCTTCGCGGCGGACCATGGGAACATCGAGGCGGCGCGCTGGATTGGCCATCAATATCTTTCAGGATCCGACGTGCCGCGCGATGAGTCTCTCGGCCTGCATTACCTGACGTTCGCCGCGAACGCGGGCGACTCCGCGAGTAGCGTGGCGCTGGGCGCCTATTTGACAGAGCATCATCAGTCTTTGGCGGGCAAGACGGGCATCGAGTGGCTTCAAGCGGCCGCGCAGCGTCGCGTTCCCGCGGCTTACGGAGCACTTGGCTATGCGTACGCGCGCGGCTTCGCGGGCAAGCCGGACGCGGGCGTCGCGTTGAACTGGTTCTCGCAGGGCGCGGAACTCGGCGATCCGGCGTCGCAAGCATGGCTTTGCGGCGCATATGCATATGGGAGCGGGGGCGTGCAACGCCGTACCGATTACGCTGCACGCTGGTGCGAGGCCGCATCGCGCAGCGGCAACGCAATTGCGATGAAGGTTCTCGCCGACGAGCGCAATGGCGTCGCCACTGAGAGCAACCGGGTGTACTGGCAGTGGAGGCTCGCGGATCGAGGCGACCCCAAATACCAGTCGATGCTTGGCGACAGCTATGATCTCGGCGACGGAGTTGCGCCCGACATGTCGGCGGCGACGTATTGGTTCCGGCGCGCGGCGGAACAGGGCAACGCGTCGGCTCAGACTTCGCTCGCATGGCACCTCTTCACGGGCTTGGGCGGTCGCGTGGACGAGTACGAGGCGCTCACATGGGCATCGAAGGCGGCGCCGGCCGACGCAGGAGCCAAGCGGATGGTGGGCGTTGCTTACGCCTATGGGCGCGGCGTTGGGCGCGATCTCGAAGTGGGCCGCGCCTGGCTCGAAAAAGCGATGGCCGCCGGCAACGACTGGGCAACCAGCGATCTCGCTACGCTGTACGAAATCGGGCCGCCCGCGATGCGCGACCCCACGCGCGCGATGCAACTGAATCGGCAAGGCGCGCGAGGCGGCGCTGAGCAGTCTCAGATTGCGCTCGCTTTGCATGCGTTGGCTACCGGCGCCGAAGCGGGGCTCGGCGGTAATGAGCGTCGATGGCTGATTCCTGCCGATGCGGCATCGAGTCTGTGGCGCAACGATTCGCTCACACCCACCGGCGAACTGCGGGAGCGCTGGGAAGGTTTGTCGTGCCTGAGCGAGGCATTGCTGGGCAATCCGCTGATGCAATACGACATCGGCATGCGCTTTCTCACTGGCAACGGTGTGCCGCGCGACCGTTCGCTCGGCGCCGCGTGGATTGCCCGCGCACGGGCAGGTTTCGAAGCGCGCGGCGGCGTGCCGGCGTACGCAGCCGCGATTAGGATTGTCGAGTCGAGACTGTCCGAACGCATGGGCGATGACGAGAAACAGCGCGCTCGCGAGATCGCTGCGAATCTGAGCGCGACGGTGACGGAATTGCCCTGAAGCCGGCGATGCCGTTTTTTGAGTCCGGAAGGCACATCAAGTGCCATCCGCTATCGTTACAAACGGCGGCTCTCATATTTGGAACTGCCGCCGAGGTGTGCCAATGTGCAGCGTGATCGACCTCGCGCTGTTTATTTCCTTTAACTCTTATCACGCGATCGGCATCGGAACAGCCGGCCGGGCCGAGCCCGTACTGTTGTGCAGGTAATTGCTCAATGTCTTGCACATCGGGCTGAGCCACAGGAAAAGCGTATTGCTCACTGCGGAAAAAAGGCGTTATGCGGCGGCGCATCCCTCCGCATGTCGTTCCTGGGCAGCTTGCCGTCGCAAGGCGGTGGGCGGTTGCCATATTGCCGTCATATTTTCAGGGCTTCATACGCTGTCGCCCCGAGGCGCTCACGTCTCGTCCGGCGGCGAGAGCGTGAGAACGAACGCCGGCCGTCGTGCGTAGCGGCCGAGCGCAATCCAAGCGGAATCACGGTCATCATACCAACGGAGAAAGGCCATGCAACGCCGCCAGTTTCTGAATACCCTTGTCGTCGCCACTGCGGCAGGTTCGCTCGTCACCCGAGCGGGTGCGGTCGAAGCCGGGAAGCCGACGGCCGACTCGCTCGACCCGGGCCGCTGGTCGCCGCTTAACGCAGCACGCCTGCAGTCGGTGCTCCATCAGCATGGCGTGAATAGCAAGCAATACAACGCGAATCGTCGGCCGTACGCGGTGTTCGATTGGGACAACACGTGCATCATGAACGACTGCGAAGAAGCATTGCTGATGTACCAGATCAACCATCTGCAGTACAAGATGACGCCGGACGAATTCGTTCAGGTGATGTGGAAGGACGTGCCTAAAGGCCCGTTCACGAAGGACTATACGACGGTGGAAGGCAAACCGGTGACCATGGAGGATCTCGCCGCCGACGTTGAATCCGATTACCGCTGGCTGTATGCGAACTACAAGGGCCTCGCCGGCGACAAGAGCCTGGAAGCGATCCAGGAAACGGACCAGTTCAAGGATTTCCGCGCGAAGCTGTACTTCATGTATGACGCGATCTGCGATACGCATCCGCTCGAAGTCGGTTACAAGTGGATCATCTACTTTTACAAGAACATGACGCCTGCCGAAATGCAGGCGATGGCGGCGGCGTCGAACGACCACGGGCTCGGCGATGCGCTGCGCAAGGTCGCGTATCAAAGCCCGAATACGCTTCCGGGCAAGGCTGGCGTCGTGTCGGACAAGCATTTCCACGGCATCCGCATTCACGAGGAAATTCGCGCGGTGATGCATACGCTGCGTGCGAACGGCATCGACGTGTACGTCAGCACCGCGTCGCTCGACGATGTCGTGCGCGTGTTTGCCGGCCATCCGAACTACGGCTACGGCGTGCCTCCGGAAAACGTCATCGGCATGCGCCTGGAGATGAAGGACGGCAAATACACGAGCGACTACAAGAACGGCTGGCACTTCAACTACGGTCCGGGAAAGACCGTGGGTATTCGCCGCGAACTGGAGTCGAAAAAAGGCTATGGCCCGGTGCTCGTGTTCGGCGACAGCGACGGCGACGCGTGGATGCTGCGCGACTTCAAGGACACGGCGGTCGGCGTGATCGTGAACCGGATGAAGAAAGGCGAGATCGGCGCGGATAGCAAGCTCGCGGCCGAACAACTCGGCAACCCGAACGCGCGTTTCATTCTGCAGGGGCGGGACGAGCACACCGGGTTGATGATTCCGGATGAGAAGTCGGTGAAGTACGGGAAGACGGAGCGGAGGCTGCTGGCGTGATTGCGGTCACTGCACCAGGTCGGCGTCGCTCAGGATGATGTCGTCCCATAGCGTCTGAAACGACAGCCAACCGAACTGCGGCGATCCCAACACCGAAGCGAGCCATCGCGCATCCTCAGGTGCCCACATTGAAGGCTCGCCAGAAGCCAGGGCAATCAGTTGCGCTTCGCAGCAGCGGTTCATCAGCACGAACCACCACGCCGCCTCATCCACGGTCTGTCCGGTCGTGAAGATGCCGTGGCCTCCGTGGATCGCCACCCGCTTGTTGCTGAAGCCTGCCGCAAAGCGTGCCGCGGTGGCCGCGTCGCGCACCACACGAGGCTCGAGAATCAGTGCCTGCTGCTCGTAGAAGACACATGCGTCCTGTGTGATCGGATCGAGCAGCCGCTCGAATGCGGCCCACGTCGACGCATGCAGAGCATGTGCGTGGCACACCGCCATGACGTCGGGCCGCGCCTGATGGACGGCCGTGTGCAGCAGTAGCCCGACTGGGTTCACCATCCCGCTGCCGCGCACGACCTGGCCTTGGTGATTGACCTGCACCAAGTGCGAGACGCGGACTTGGTGCATGGGGACGCCGACCGGGTTGACCCAGAAATGGTCGGGCAGTTCGGGATCACGCATGGTGATGTGGCCCAACAGGCCTTCAGAGTAGCCGCGCCGGCCGAAGATGCGGCAGGTTGCCGCCAACCGCTGCAGCGCGTGCGTTCGCTCGGCGTCTTTGGTCTCGAACACCGGCAGCGACCGGCTCGCAAAGCTTTGGACACCAATCTGCATAGCTCTAACCTCCCCGACAGCCCGTTGCCACACGAGGTCTCACCGAATTGGAGTGTGGCATGACGCCACAAATCGGTCTATCCGGCTAAATGGATACGCGCAAAGCTGCCACTCGCGGTTGTCAGGCCGGACTCAGCCGGTTACCGTCCCGGCGGTTCGCGACCGGCTCGAGCCGACCCACGCTGGTCCTTGGCAGTCCTTCGAGGCACTGACAGCTTCCAAGGTAGGTGCAACGGCCGCCCGCACGCCATTCTTATATCGTTCCTGGCGCCGAACCCGATTCATTACAAACGAGCACGATCTTGCCTGTCACGCCCCCTTGGCCGAGCAGCTCCTGCGCGCGTCGTACCTCGGCAAGGGGGATGAGTTGCGCGATTAGCGGCTTGATCTTTCCCTGTTGCAGAAGGCTGAACAGAGCAATCAAATCTTGTCGAAACAATGCCGGCTTCAGCCGTTTTAGCCACTGGATACTGTAGGGGATCACCCGTTTCCTGCCCGGTAATAGCCAACTGCCCGCAATGTACAACCCAAAAATAGCGATTGCACGAAAGCGATGACGACCGCCGGGACCTGGACGATCCGAAGCCAGTCTGCCCCCACGTAGAGCGGAGGTTAGCCCGTATGCGACTACCGTCCCTCCACGACGGAGAGCCTTGCGGGAACGCCAAATGTTGGTACCGCCGATCCCTTCAAAGACGACGTCCACGCCGTCGATTGTCAGGCGCTGAATTTCTTTCAAAAAGTCGAGCTGCCGGTAATCAATTGGAATACCGCCAAGGTCCGAAACGGCCGACGCCCCATGCGATGAACAAGTACCATACATCTCCAGTCCGGCGAGGCGCCCAAGTTGCAACAGGGCCGTGCCGACCCCGCCTGCCGCGCCGTGGATCAAGACGCGCTGGCCCGGTCTGACCTTTGCGGAACGATGCAGCATCTGGTACGCCGTGACATAGTTCAGCACGAGGCAGACAGCCTCGGCAGCCTCCAACCCAGGTGATACCGGAACCAGTTCACCTTGCGGAAGGCACACGTACTGCGCGTAGGCGCCACTGATCGGCAGTGCGGCGATCATCCGGCCGGGTTCAATTCCGGAGACGCCGGGGCCGAGCTTATCCACCATACCAACCAAATCCCAACCCGGCGTGAAAGGCAGCCGTGGCGTTTCAGGATGCACGCCCTCGCGCATCATCAGGTCGGGCAAGCTGACACCTGCGGCCAGCACTTTCACTCGCACCTCACCGTCTTTAGGCTCGGGGCACTCCTCCTCAATCACTTCGAGTGCGTCGGGCCCACCGTAGTGCGTCACGATGATACGTGTATGTCTCATAGGCACCTTCCCGCTTTCCGAGTTATCGCTCTCGCGAGTGCCCGGAAGAAGTAGTCAAGGCGACTTGGCGGCAGAAATTATCAAATTACTCGCCTACCTCCGCGCCCCTTTGATGCAGGTCAATCTCTTCGAGGGACCAACTTCGCGGCGGTCTTGTCGCGCCCGCGAAGGTTCTTCATATGCAGAGCGGCGATTCGAACGCCTCGCCCCCCCGACCGCATACGAAACCGATTCGGAGGTCCGACTCCTGAGTCGAGCCGACGCCTGAATGTCTGAGCTGCGTGCTTACCGCAAAAACCCCGCTTGACGCAGCGCCTCCTCAGCTGCCTCATGGTCTTGAGCCGACGTCCCGCCAGAAACACCAATGCCACCCACCAGTTGTCCTTCGTGGAAGATCGGTATGCCACCGCCGACCGGCGTCAGCCTCGGATGGTGCGCCAACGGAGCAACGGCGGGCTCGGCCATGTACTGATTCCATTGTTGCGTGGCCATACCAAATGACGCGGCGGTCCATGCCTTGTCGATGGCGACGTCAACGGTCAGGAACGGGGCGGAATCCGCGCGCTCGAACGCGCGCAGGTGACCACCCGCATCGGTAATCGCGATGGTCGCGGCGAATCCGCGTGCGGCGCACGCGCGGCGCGCTTGCTCCAGCAGTGCTTGCGCGGCTTCCAGGCTGATCGTTGCCGTGCTGACGATTTGCGATGTCATGTCGATGCTCCTTGTCAAAAGCGATTAGCGGTTGGCGACGACGACCTTGCCGATCATGTTGCCCGCCTCGACCAGCGCATGCGCTTCGATGAGGCTGGCGGCGTTGATGCCGTCGATGCGTCGGGTCAGGGTGTGCTTGAGGCGGCCTTGGTCGACCAGTTGCGCCGCGCGGCGCAGCAAAGCGTGTTGCCGCGCGATGGTGTGAGTGTTGAACATCGCGCGGGTGAACATCAGCTCCCAATGAATCGAGATCGATTTCCCCTTGAATGGTCCGATGTCGAGACCCACCGGATCGTCGATGAGTGCGAACTGGCCTTCCGGGCGCAGCACGGCGGCGATTTGCGGCACATAGACGGCACTGTTGTTCAACCCGGCTACGTGGGTAACGTGCTCGATGCCGAGCGCGGTCAACTGGGGCGCCCAGGCCTGACGGTGATCGACGACGTGATGCGCGCCATGTGCGAGCACCCACTCGCGGGTTTCGGGCCGCGAGGCCGTGCCGACAACGGTCATGCCAGTCAACTCGCGCGCCAACTGGGTCAGAATCGAGCCGACGCCGCCAGCCGCTCCAATGACCAGCAGCACGTTGTTGTCGCTCGGGTCCGCCTCCTGCACACGCAGGCGATCGAACAGCAGCTCCCACGCAGTGATCGTCGTCAGCGGCAACGACGCGGCTTCGGCGAAGTCGAGCGATGTCGGCATGGGTCCGACGATGCGCTCGTCAACGGCGTGGAGTTCGCTGTTGCTGCCGGGCCGCTCGATGTCACCGGCGTACCAGACACGATCGCCTGGCTTGAAGCGCGAGGCCAAGGCACCGGTTGCGCGGACGATTCCCGCCGCGTCCCAGCCGGCGATGCGCGCACCGCCTTCCGGAATATCCCCACCGCGGCGGATTTTGGTATCGACCGGGTTGACCGATACCGCTCTGACTTCCACCAGCAGATCGTGCTCGCGCAGTTCCGGTGTCGGCAGCTCGATATCCTGCAGCGCCTGCGGGTGGCTGA
>CBJLAJ010000138.1:0-14483 GCA_966421005.1 uncultured Paraburkholderia sp. | reverse complement strand
CCTTCGATATCGTACGTCTCTTCGCCGGTAATACCGAGCGATTGCACGCTATCCGTTCCTTTGAACTGTAGCGGCAGCACGCCCATGCCCACGAGATTGGAACGGTGAATCCGCTCGAAGCTGCGAGCGACGACAGCCTTCACGCCAAGCAATTGCGTGCCCTTGGCGGCCCAGTCGCGCGAGGAGCCCGTGCCGTACTCCTCACCCGCAAAAACGATCGTCGGCGTATCTTCGTCGATGTACTTCATCGCCGCATCGTAAATCGAGAGCTGTTCGCCGCTCGGCTGGTGAATCGTCAAACCGCCTTCCACGCGCGTACCGTCGGCCTTCGGCGGAATCATGAGATTCTTGATCCGCACGTTCGCGAACGTGCCGCGCATCATCACGTCATGATTGCCGCGACGCGAACCGTAGCTGTTGAAGTCGGCCTTTTGCACGCCGTTCGCCTTGAGCCACTTGCCGGCCGGCGAATCTTCCTTGATGGAACCCGCGGGGCTGATGTGGTCGGTCGTCACCGAATCGCCAAAGATACCGAGCGCGCGCGCGCCGGCAATCGCGGGAATCGAGTCGGCCGGCCGCATCGAGAAATCGCTGCCAAAGAACGGTGGCTCGGCAATGTAGGTCGACTTCGGCCAATCGTAAACCTGGCCTTCTTCGCCTTCGATCTTGCTCCAGAGATCGCCTTGCTTCGTCAGTTGCGAGTAGTTCGTCCGGAATGCATCTGCGTCGAGCGCATACTTGAGGAGCGCGTTGACTTCCTCGCTCGACGGCCAGATATCGCCGAGCCAGATGTCCTTGCCGCCGTTGCCCTTGCCAACAGGCTCGGTCATCAGGTCGCGCGTGATCGTGCCGGCGATCGCATACGCGACGACAAGCGGCGGCGATGCCAGGAAGTTCGCGCGGATGTTCGGGTGAATGCGCGCCTCGAAATTGCGGTTGCCCGACAGCACGGCCGCCGCGACGACATCGTTCTTCGTGATGGCTTCGTTGAGCTCGGGCGTCAGATCGCCGGCGTTACCGATACAGGTCGTGCAGCCGTACGCGGCCAATTCGAAGCCGAGCTTCGAGAGATACGGCAGGAGTCCTGTCTTGGTCAAATACTCGGTGACGATGCGCGACCCTGGCGCGAGCGATGTCTTGATGTGCGGGGCAACGGTCAAGCCGGCTTCGACAGCCTTCTTCGCAAGCAGGCCAGCGGCCAGCAGTACGCTCGGATTCGACGTATTCGTGCATGACGTGATCGCGGCGATCAGCACGTCGCCATTCTTCAAGGTAACGCCGTTCGACGTCTCGTACTGGGCGTCGAGATCGGCCGGCTTCTTCGCAAAGCCGTTTTCGCCGACAGGCTTCGAGAACAGCTCGGCGAACGTCGACTTCACGTTGCCGATTTCGATGCGGTCCTGCGGGCGCTTCGGCCCGGCGAGCGAGGGGGCGACCGTGGCGAGATCGAGCGTCACGACCTTCGTATAATCGATCTGGCCGGCCTTCGGAATGCCGAAGAGCTGCTGCGCCTTGAAGTAGTTTTCGAAGGCGGCGATTTCGGCGTCGGTACGGCCCGTGCCCTTGAAATAGTCGATCGTCTTTTCGTCGACAGGGAAAAAGCCCATCGTCGCGCCATATTCAGGCGCCATGTTGCCGATCGTCGCACGATCGGGCAGCGTGAGCGAAGCGGTGCCATCGCCGAAGAATTCGACGAACTTGCCGACGACCTTCTCCTTGCGCAGCAACTCGGTGATCGTCAGCACGAGATCCGTCGCGGTCACACCTTCGCGCAACTTGCCCTTGAGCTCGACGCCGACAACATCGGGCGTGAGGAAATACACGGGTTGCCCCAGCATGCCGGCTTCCGCCTCGATGCCGCCGACGCCCCAGCCCACGACGCCGATGCCGTTGATCATCGTCGTGTGGCTATCCGTGCCGACGAGCGTATCGGGGTAATAGACCGTATCGCCGCCGTCGGCCTTCTTATGCACGCCGCGCGCAAGATATTCGAGGTTGACCTGGTGGACGATGCCGACGCCCGGAGGGACGACCTTGAACGTGTCGAACGCCTGCATGCCCCACTTCATGAACTGATAGCGCTCGTTATTGCGCTGGAATTCCAGTTTCATGTTCAGATCGAGCGCATCCGGCTGGCGGAAATAGTCGATCTGGACCGAGTGATCGACGACGAGATCCACCGGCACGAGCGGCTCGATCGCTTTCGGGTCCTTGCCCGTGCGCCGGGCCACGCCGCGCATCGCGGCAATATCGGCGAGCAGCGGCACCCCCGTGAAGTCCTGCAACACGACACGCGCGACAACGAACGGGATTTCGTCGACGCGTGCCGCGTTCGGCTTCCAATTGGCGAGTTGCGCGACGTGCTCCTCGGAAACCTTCTTGCCGTCGAAGTTGCGCAGCACCGATTCGAGGACGACGCGGATCGACACCGGCAATCGGTTGATCTCGACGTTCAACGCGCGGCCGAGTTCGGGCAGCGAGTAGAACTTGCCTGTGCCGCTGCCGCTATCGAATTCCTTGAGCGTGTTGTGGAGGTTATGAGTCATGGTTTTTCCTAGGTTCGGAGCGAGGAAATGACGTTGTGACGTTTCTGAAACCTGAAGCTGAAACCTTGAAGCTAAATCACGTATAGATCGACGTACTCGTGAACGGGCATGGCTTCGAGCCGTGCCTGATCGAGCGAGACATCGAGAATCGCTTGCTGCTGCTTGCCGGGAAATCGCCGCGCCAGATTCATCTTGAACTTCTCGATGAGCAGCGGCACGCCTTCGGCGCGGCGGCGCTTGTGTCCGATCGGATATTCGACGATCGCTTCGTCGAACACCGAACCGTCGTTGAATGCGATCGTCAATGCGTTGGCGATCGCACGTTTGTCGGGGTCGTAATAGTCTTTCGTGAATTGCGGGTCTTCGACGCACTCGATCTTCGACCGCAGCGCATCGATGCGCGGATCGGCCGCGAGCGCGTCTTCGTAATCGGCCGCTGTCAGGCGCCCGAAAATGAGCGGCACGGCGACCATGTACTGAATGCAGTGATCGCGATCGGCCGGATTCGCAAGCGGGCCTTTTTTGTCGATGATGCGAAGCGCCGCCTCGTGAGTACGGATCGTGATCTTCGCGATATCGCCGACGCGCTTGCCGCTCGCCCGCAAGCGGCCATGCAGCGTCATCGCCGCTTCGGCGGCGGTCTGCGCATGAAATTCGGCCGGAAACGCAATCTTGAACAGCACGTTCTCCATCACGTACGAGCCGTACGGACGCTGAAACCGGAATGCGTTGCCTTTGAAGAGGACGTCGTAAAAGCCCCAGGTCTTCGCGGTCAGCGCCGATGGGTAACCCATCTCGCCGGTCTTGGCGATGAGCGCGAGGCGCACCGCGCGCGAAGTGGCGTCGCCCGCGGCCCAGGACTTGCGCGAGCCCGTATTCGGTGCGTGCCGATAAGTGCGCAATGCCTGCCCATCGACGAACACGAGCGAGACGGCATTGATCAACTCGTCGCGCGTCAATCCGAGCATCTGGCCGACTACGGCAGTCGACGCCAGTTTGACGAGCAACACGTGATCGAGGCCGACCCGGTTGAAGGCATTCTCGAGCGCGATGACGCCTTGAATCTCATGGGCCTTCACCATGGCGACGAGCACATCGCGCATGACGAGGGGAAGCCGCCCGGCGGCGATGGCCGTGCGCGAGAGCCAATCGGCCGTGGCGAGAATGCCGCCGAGATTGTCGGAGGGATGACCCCATTCCGCGGCGAGCCAGGTGTCGTTGAAATCGAGCCACCGGATCATCGCGCCAATGTTGAACGCGGCCTGCACGGGGTCGAGCTGGAACTGCGTGCCCGGTACTTTCGCTCCGTTCGGAACGATCGTGCCGGGCACGATGGGCCCCAGCAATTTCGTGCAGGCCGGATAGGAAAGTGCCTCCAGGCCGCAGCCGAGCGTGTCGATCAGGCAGTTGCGCGCGGTGTCGAGCGCAAGCGCGCTGTCGATCTGAGCGTTCAGGACATAGTCGACGATGTCGACGAGCACTTGATCGGGCTCTGGCCTGACGTTGTCGATCGGGGCGGACATGGGGCAGGGTATGACGCTCGCTTAGTTGGATTTTTGGATGGCGTTCGACTGAGTCGGCGCGGACTCGCCTTGCGTCATCGAGGCCGTCTTGCACTCGTCGGCGAGACGCGAGCTGTCCTTGTCGGAGAACAGCATGGCCTTCGTCGGGATCACGACGAGATCCATGCCCGTCGCGGCGTCGTGGAAGCGGTCGGCGCCCGTCGTCGTGCTTTCGCGCGGCAGCTTGTAGTTCTTGGTGCCCCAGTGCACGGTGACGATCTGATCGCGCTTCATGTCGCCCTTGAGCTCGAAGTGCTGACTTTCGGCGCACGACCATTCGACGGAGCCTTCTTCGATGGGATCGGCCTTGGCGGGCGTGGCGCCCGGCTTGCGTTTCACGAGGCGGTGTTTCGGCGCAGGCTTCTTCACCGTGGAATGGGTGGTCGTCTGCGCGGCTGCGTCAGTGGTGACCAGCAGCATCGTGGCGGACAGCGTGCCGATGAGGGAAGCGAGCAGCAGTTTCTTCATGGGAATGGAGACCTTTCGAGTAACTTTGAGACGGAAACGAGGCCGAATCGATATGGCACCGTCAATTTGGACGGGCGTTCGATTCGAACTACCGTGCATTTTGAGACGCGGCGGTCGCTATTCTCTCCTATTTGGCAGGCCCCGCGAAAAACTGCGCCGTTTCGGCGGGGAGCGTTTTGCCCGTCGCACGCGCATGGCGCAGCACTGACCAGTAATAGCGGTAGCTGGCGCGGTCGTGCAGCGTGTCGCCGTGGCGCGTGGGGCCCCAGTTGGCGGCTTGGGCCGCGAGCAGAATCTCGGCGGCGATTGCAATGGCCTCGTCGCGCGGCGCGAATGCCGAGACAATGACCGGCACCTGCGCGGGATGGATGCTCCACATGCGCGTGTAGCCGAATTCATCGCGCGCCCGCTCGGCGTCGGCTGCGACGACGCGCATATCGCGCACCTCGGTGCTCACGTTGTGCGAAGGCACGCGGCCGTGCGCGTGGCATGCCGCTGCAATCTCGAGCTTGGCACGCCGCACGAGCGGATGGTCGAATTGCCCTGGCGAGCGCATTGCAGCGTCGGGGATGGCGCCGTCGTGCGCGGAGACGAAATCCATGAGGCCGAACGAAAGCGCTTCCACGGTGGGCAGCGCGGCCAGCTCGAAGACATGAGCGAGCGCACCGTGCGTTTCGATCAGCAGGTGCGTCGGGATCGGCGAGGCGATGCCGAGCTCGAGCCGCGTAGCTTCGATGAACGCGCACATTTCGGCGGCATCGGCGACATGGCGGATCTTCGGGAGCGTGATGTAAGCCGGCGCGCGTTTCGCCGCGCGCAAGATGAGCCGCACGTCGTCGCGCCAATGCGGATGACGAAAATCGTGAATGCGTACGCCAATGCGGCCGAACAGATCTTGCTCGCCACCGATGAACGAGGCCACGAGCTCGGCATGCTGTGCCTCGCGCCCGACTTGCGCGCCGTCCTCGCAATCGAGCGTGACATCGAAGACCGGTCCGAGCTCTGCCTGCAGCGCGAGCGATTTCAGCATCAGCTTCTCGCTGCCCGCATAGTGATCGCAGACGGGCAGGACTGTTGGCGGAGCTTCGCCGTCAAACAAGACTTCGGCGGGAGTCAGAGCTCGCATCTTCGGCGTCGGAAAGCGTCAGTCGTCGTGAAGAAAAGCGGATTCGGGCGAACTCTACGGGTACGCGCATCGGCAGAGGCAAAGCGCGCGCGAATCCACTGGAAGCTTCGCGGGCCGCGGCGCGCCGGGAAAAACATACCGGCTGCCGTGCTGCCCGCGTAGCAAGGCCTTTGAGCTGCGGCGCCCGGTCGTTGCCCGTCGTCTGGACGGGCGGACCGGCGCGCCGGACGTCGATCAGCCGAGCAGGTGCTGAACGCCGTCGCGCTCTTCGAGCAGCTCGTTCAGCGTGAAGTCCATTTTTTCGCGGGAGAAGGCATCGACCTCGAGACCCTCGACACGCTTGTACTCGCCGTTTTCGCAGGTGACGGGCACGCCGTACACGATGTCTTCCGGAATGCCGTAGGACCCATCCGACGGAATGCCCATCGTGACCCATTTGCCGTTCGTGCCGAGAATCCAGTCACGCACGTGATCGATCGCCGCATTGGCGGCCGACGCGGCCGAGGACAGACCGCGCGCTTCGATGATGGCGGCGCCGCGTTTGCCGACCGTCGGGATGAAGACGTTGCGGTTCCATTCGTCGTCGTTGATCAGCTTGGCGAGCGGCTGGCCTTCGGCCGTCGCGAAGCGGAAATCGGGGTACATCGTCGGCGAGTGGTTGCCCCACACGGCGAGCTTTTCGATCGATGCGACGGGCTTGCCCGACTTGGCGGCAAGTTGCGAGAGCGCACGGTTGTGATCGAGGCGCAGCATGGCCGTGAAGTTTTTCTTCGGCAGATCGGGTGCCGACTTCATCGCGATATAGGCGTTGGTGTTGGCGGGGTTGCCGACCACGAGCACCTTCACGTCGCGGCTTGCCACTTCATTGAGGGCGCGGCCCTGCACCGTGAAGATTTCAGCGTTCGCGGAAAGCAGATCCTTGCGCTCCATGCCTTTCGAGCGCGGGCGGGCGCCCACGAGCAGCGCGACATCGGCATCCTTGAAGGCAACTTTCGGGTCGTCGGTCACGACCACGCCCGCGAGCAGCGGAAATGCGCAGTCTTCCAGTTCCATTACGACGCCTTTGACGGCGGCTTGCGCTTGCGGCAGATCGAGCAATTGCAGGATGACGGGCTGGTCCTTGCCGAGCAGATCGCCGTTGGCGATGCGAAAGAGCAGCGAATAACCGATTTGACCTGCGGCGCCGGTGACGGCAACGCGCTTAGCGGACTTAGCCATTGAGAACTCTCCAGGACGATGCGTTGGTGCGTTTTGATGCGTCTTACGCTAGGGAAAAACGCCATTTTATGCGCGTTGCGCGAAGCGTGTAGGCCGAGATGGCTCCGGGCGAGGCAGCCCGTGCTTGGCGCGTCTCGCGGTTCGCGCTGGAGTTTAGGAGGGCATCGGCGCAAAGTCAACATTATCTTATGTCTTATATAAGACACATGAATCAGGTGCGAAGACCTGGACGGGCAAGCCGCGTTTATGTTGAAATGCGCGGCATGAATGCGAACCAGCTGAATGCGGCGAACCAACACGACCTACCCGAAGACGGGCAGGCCGCGAACGTCCCTTCGCCGACGTTCAGCCCACTTTACCGGCAGATCAAGGCACTCATTACACAGAGTCTCGAATCGGGCGAATGGAAGCCCGGCGAGATCATTCCCAGCGAGGTCGAACTCGCGGCGCGCTACAAGGTGAGTCAGGGCACGGTGCGCAAAGCGATCGACGAGCTTGCGGCCGACAATCTGCTCGTGCGTCGTCAGGGGAAAGGCACGTTCGTTGCGACGCACAACGAGGAGCGCGCGCAGTTCCGTTTCCTGCGATTGCTGGCCGATGACGGCGCCGAGCATCCGCACGTGAGCCGGCTGCTCGAATGTCGGCGTCTGCGCGCGCCGGCCGAGATCGCGCGTCAGCTCGAGCTGAAGCCGGCCGATCCGGTCGTGCAGATCAGGCGCTTGCTGGAATTCGATGGCACGACGACGGTCTTCGATGAAATCTGGCTGCCCGGTGCGGTATTTCGTGGGCTGACCTTCGAGCGCCTGAGCGAATACAAGGGACCGCTTTACGCCATGTTCGAAGCGGAGTTCGGCACGCGCATGATCCGCGCGTCCGAGAAGATCCGGGCCGTGGCGGCCGAGGTTCCCGTTGCCGGCTTGCTGGGCGTGCCGGCCGGATTTCCATTGTTGTCGGTCGAGCGCGTGTCCTACACATACGGGGATCGCCCTGTCGAAGTGCGCCGCGGTTGGTATGTCACAACCGGGTACCACTATCAGAACGACTTGAGCTGATGCGGCGCGACGATACAGGCAAGAAGGCGCGAATCGCGCGCAGAAGAGGGCTCGTTCGGCTCGATTTCGCGTTTGCGCGGGCGGCCGCCGGAATCGAGTTCGAGGGTTTTCGCTGCGCCGCGGTATGAAAAGGCGCTAAAATCGCGGATTAGTGTGACTACATAGTAGGGGTCTAGTATGGCAGAAGCCGTAAAAAAGCCGAGGCCGGAGTTCCGGAACATCGGCATCGGTCAGATATTGACGGCGTATCGTCTTCCTCTGGCGGGGCGTGTATCGATTCTGCATCGCGTGAGCGGTGCGCTATTGTTCATATTCCTACCGTTTCTGCTCTTCCTCTTCGATCAAAGTCTCACCTCGGAACTCAGCTTCGAGGTCTTCAAGCTCTTCCTCTCCAACATCATCATCAAGCTCATCACGCTTGTCCTCGCGTGGGCTTTTCTCTTTCATTTCTGCGCCGGTATCCGCCATTTGCTGATGGATACGAACCACGATGCGGTCTCGAAGGAGAGCGGCAAGCGCACTTCCATCGTTGTCTTCGTCGTCTCGTCGGTCCTCACGATCGCCTTCGCGCTCAAACTGTTCGGAGCATTCTGAGAAATGGCAGCCAATAATCGAATCGGCTCGAAGCGCCTCGTCGTCGGCGCACATTACGGTTTGCGCGATTGGCTCGCGCAACGCATCACCGCCACGATCATGGCGATCTACACCGTCATCCTGCTCGTCTGGTTCTTCGGCGCGCGCGATTTCTCGTACGAGGGCTGGGCATCGATCTTCGCCACGCAGTGGATGAAGCTCGCAACCTTCGTCACGCTGCTCTCGCTCTTTTATCACGCCTGGGTCGGTGTGCGCGACATCTGGATGGATTACGTGAAGCCTGCCGGCGTGCGTCTCACGCTGCAAGCGCTGACGATCGTTTGGCTGCTCGCGTGTGCGGGCTACGCCGCGCAGATTCTCTGGAGAGTGTAAAAGAATGGTTGCGATCAAGAATTCTCTGCCGCGTCGCCGCTTTGACGTGGTCATCGTGGGCGCCGGCGGTTCGGGGATGCGCGCTTCGCTGCAACTCGCGCGCGCGGGTCTTTCGGTCTGCGTGCTGTCGAAAGTGTTCCCCACGCGCTCGCATACGGTCGCCGCGCAAGGCGGGATCGGTGCATCGCTCGGCAACATGAGCGAAGACAACTGGCATTACCACTTCTACGACACGATCAAGGGTTCCGACTGGCTCGGCGACCAGGACGCGATCGAATTCATGTGCCGCGAAGCGCCCAATGCCGTCTACGAGCTCGAGCACTTCGGCATGCCGTTCGACCGCAATGCGGATGGCACGATCTATCAGCGTCCGTTTGGCGGCCACACCGCGAATTACGGCGAGAAACCCGTGCAGCGCGCTTGCGCGGCCGCTGACCGTACCGGTCACGCGCTGCTGCATACGCTCTATCAGCAAAACGTCGCCGCGAAGACGCAGTTCTTCGTCGAATGGATGGCGCTCGATCTGATTCGCGACGCCGATGGCGATGTGCTCGGCGTGACGGCGCTCGAAATGGAAACGGGCGACGTTTATATCCTCGAAGGCAAATGCACGCTGTTTGCGACGGGCGGCGCGGGCCGTATCTTCGCCGCATCGACGAACGCGTTCATCAATACGGGCGACGGTCTCGGCATGGCCGCTCGCTCGGGCATCGCACTGCAGGACATGGAATTCTGGCAATTCCACCCCACGGGCGTTGCGGGTGCGGGCGTGCTGATCACGGAAGGCGTGCGCGGCGAAGGCGGTATCTTGCGCAATGCGAACGGCGAACGTTTCATGGAGCGCTACGCGCCGACCCTGAAGGATCTTGCGCCGCGCGACTTCGTTTCGCGCTCGATGGACCAGGAAATCAAGGAAGGCCGCGGTGTCGGTCCGCACAAGGACCACGTGCTGCTCGATCTCTCGCACATCGGTGCGGAGACGATCATGAAGCGCCTGCCCTCGATTCGCGAGATCGCGCTCAAGTTCGCCAACGTGGATTGCATCAAGGAGCCGATCCCGGTCGTGCCGACGATCCACTATCAGATGGGCGGCATTCCGACGAACATCCACGGTCAGGTCGTCGGTACGTCGCGAGGTCATGAAGAGCCCGTCAACGGCTTTTACGCCGTGGGCGAATGCTCGTGCGTTTCTGTTCACGGCGCGAACCGCCTGGGCACGAATTCGCTGCTCGATCTGGTTGTGTTCGGTCGCGCGGCCGGCAATCACATCGTCAAGCACGTCAAGGAAATCAAGGAGCACAAGCCGCTGCCGCTTGACGCTGCCGATTTTGCGCTCTCTCGTCTCGACAAGCTCGACAAGTCGAGCTCGGGCGAGTACACGCAAGCGATCGCGGGCGACATCCGTTCGACGATGCAGTCGCACGCCGGTGTGTTCCGTACGTCGAAGCTGCTTGCCGAGGGCGTCGAAAAGATCAAGGAAGTCGCCGAGCGCGTGAACCACGTGCACCTGAAGGACAAATCGAAGGTGTTCAACACGGCTCGCGTCGAAGCGCTCGAGCTGGCGAACCTGATCGAAGTCGCGCGCGCAACGATGGTATCGGCCGAAGCGCGCAAGGAAAGTCGCGGCGCGCACGCGCAAAGCGATTACGAAGAGCGCGACGACGTCAATTGGCTGCGCCATACGCTTTGGTTTAGCGAAGGCGATCGCCTCGATTACAAGCCGGTGCACATGAAGCCGTTGACGGTCGAATCGGTGCCGCCCAAGGCACGTACCTTCTAAGCCGGCGCATTCAAAGGACACACGCGAAATGGCAAAACGTATTTTTGAAATCTATCGCTACGATCCCGACAAGGATGCCGCGCCGCGCATGCAGACGTACGAGCTCGAACTCGGCGCCAACGATCGCATGCTGCTCGACGCGCTCGTCAAGCTGAAATCCGTAGACGAAACGCTGTCGTTCCGCCGCTCGTGCCGTGAAGGCGTATGCGGTTCGGACGCGATGAACATCAACGGCAAAAACGGCCTGGCGTGCCTGACGAACCTGAACGAACTGCCGCAAAAGATCGTGCTGCGCCCGCTGCCGGGGCTGCCGGTGGTGCGCGATCTGATCTGCGATTTCACGCAGTTCTTCAATCAATACCACTCGATCAAGCCGTACCTCATCAACGACACGCCGCCGCCCGAGAAGGAGCGTCTGCAGTCCCCCGAAGAGCGGGACGAGCTCGATGGGCTGTATGAGTGTATCTTGTGTGCGAGTTGCTCGACGTCGTGCCCGAGCTTCTGGTGGAATCCCGACAAATTTGTCGGCCCCGCCGGGCTCTTGCAGGCCTACCGTTTCATCGCGGACAGCCGCGACGAGGCAACGGCCGAGCGGCTCGACAACCTGGAAGACCCGTATCGTCTGTTCCGTTGCCACACGATCATGAACTGCGTCGACGTATGCCCGAAGGGCCTCAATCCGACGAAGGCGATCGGCAAGATCAAGGAATTGATGGTTCGCCGTACCGTTTGAGATGGTTGACACTACGCATCAATCCGACCCGCTGCGCCGCGCGCGCCTGCGCTGGCGCGCGCGGCGGGGTCTGCTGGAAAACGATCTCATCTTCGAGCGTTTTTTCAGCCGTTACGAGGAGAGTCTCAGCGACGACGACGTGGGTGTCTTGACGCGCCTGTTCGAGCTGAGCGACAACGACCTGATGGACTTGCTTCTTGCTCGCAAGGAACCGGAAGGCGAGCTTTCCGACCCGGCTGTCGTCCGGGTGCTGGGGCTTTTGCGCGCCGTCTGAGCGTCGCATATGTGGGCGCCGCGCGCGCATGAAACGGAAACCGTTCCAACTTCGATTGAGGATGCCATGACCCCGTCAGATGTTAAAGCCACGCTATCGTTCAGCGATAACTCGCCGAGCGTCGAAATGCCGATTTACAAGGGCACGATGGGCCCCGACGTGATCGACATCCGCAAGCTGTACGGCCAGACCGGGAAATTTACCTACGACCCGGGCTTCATGTCGACGGCATCGTGCAATTCCGCCATTACCTACATCGACGGTGACAAGGGCGAATTGCTCTATCGCGGCTATCCGATCGACGAGCTCGCTCAGGTCGCGGATTTCCCGGAGACATGCTATTTGCTGTTGAAGGGCGAATTGCCGAACAAGGCGCAAAAGACCGAGTTCGTGAATACCGTCACGCGTCACACGATGGTGCACGAGCAGATGCAGTTCTTCTTCCGCGGTTTCCGCCGCGATTCGCATCCGATGGCGATTCTCGTCGCGTCGGTCGGCGCGCTGTCGGCGTTCTATCACGATTCGCTCGATATCACCGATCCGCACCATCGCGACGTATCGGCCATCCGCATGATCGCCAAGCTGCCGACGCTCGTAGCCATGGCGTACAAGTACAGCATCGGCCAGCCGTTCGTGTATCCGAAGAACGATCTCTCGTACAGCGCGAACTTCATGCGGATGATGTTCTCGAATCCGTGCGAGGAGTACAAGATCAACGACGTGCTCGTGCGTGCGCTCGACCGGATTCTGATCCTGCATGCGGACCATGAGCAGAACGCGTCGACGTCGACGGTGCGACTTGCCGGTTCGTCGGGCGCCAATCCGTTCGCGTGTATCGCGGCCGGTATCGCCTGCCTCTGGGGTCCGGCGCATGGCGGCGCGAACGAAGCCGCGCTCAACATGCTCGAGCAAATCGGATCGTCCGATAACATTCCCGAGTTCATCAAGCAGGTGAAGGACAAGAATTCGGGTGTCAAGCTGATGGGCTTCGGCCATCGGGTCTACAAGAACTACGATCCGCGCGCGAAGCTCATGCGCGAGACGTGTCACGAAGTGCTCGAAGAGCTGGGCCTGCACGACGATCCGCTGTTCAAGCTTGCGATGCAGCTCGAGAAGATCGCGCTCGAGGATGAATACTTCGTTTCGCGCAAGCTCTATCCGAACGTCGATTTCTACTCGGGTATCGTGCAGCGCGCGCTGGGCATCCCGACGTCGATGTTCACCTGCATCTTCGCGATGGCCCGTACGGTTGGCTGGATCGCTCAGTGGAACGAGATGATTTCGGAAGCCGAACAGAAGATCGGTCGTCCGCGTCAGCTCTTCATTGGCGAAGCACCGCGCGAAGCGAAGCCGATCGATCAGCGTTGATCCATCAGCGGTAGGCAGCCTCAACCACGCCCCGGAGAGTCGTTCAGCCGGGGCGTTTTGTTTGTAGCCGAAGGTGTTATGCGTGGCAAATAAGGCAAGAGCGTCAAACCGCGTGCGGCCATGAAGATCAGCAGCGCGACCCAGAGCCCATGATTGCCGAACGGGCCGACGAGCGCCCACGAGGCAACGAGAAACACGGCCAATGAGATCACCATTGCCTGCATCAGTTCGCGGGTTCGAGTGGCGCCGATGAAGACGCCGTCGAGCAGGAATCCCCACACCGAAATCGGTGGCAACAGTACGACCCAGGGCAGGAACGCCCGCGCGGCGGCACGCACCGAGGGTTCATCGGTGAGACTGTCGATGATCGAGGCACCTGCGCACCAGTAGACCAGCGCGAAGCCGAGCGCGCCCAACGCCGACCAGATCAGGTTCACTTTGACGGCTTGCCGGAACGCATCTCGATCGCGGGTGCCGATTGCCACGCCGACGAGCGCCTCGGCGGCGTGCGCAAAGCCGTCGAGGCCATACGCCATGAAGGTCTGGAAGTTGAGCAGGAGCGCGTTGGCGGCAAGGATTGCATCGCCCTGCCTTGCGCCCAGGTGCGCAAACCAGCCAAACGATGCCAGCAGGCAGATCGTTCGCAAAAAGATGTCGCGATTGATGGCAACGAGCCTTCTCAGTGCCGCCGACTCGAAGATCGTCCGCCAGGCGAGCGGTGCGAGGCCGCGCGGTCGCAACTGCCAGAGCACCGTGGCACCGAAGACGAAGCCAACCGTATCGGCTGTCGCCGTCGCAGCGCCAACACCCGCGATGCCCCACCCGAATCCGTAGACGTAAAGAAACAAAGCGAGCACGTTGACGGTATTGATCAGTACTTGTGCGATCAGCGCGACGCGCACGCGCTGCATACCGAGCAGATAACCGAGGACGACATAGTTCGCAAGCGCGAACGGCGCGGAGCCGATGCGCGCGTGGCAGTAGAGGCGCGCATTGTGCTGTACGGCATCGCTGCCGCCGATCAGCGCAAGTGCTCGGCCGATCAACGGCGCCCGCACGAAGAGAATCGCGATGCCGATGCCGAACGCCATCAACAGTGCGCGCACGACGTTCGCGCGCAGCGCTGCCTGATCGCGGGCGCCATACGCTTGAGCGACGAGCCCGGTCGTGCCCATGCGCAGGAAACCGAAACTCCAGAAGACGAAGCTGAAAAAGATTCCGCCGAGTGCCACGCCGCCCAGAATGGCGGCATCGCCCATATGTCCGGCGACCGCCGTATCGACGGCGGCGAGAATCGGTTGCGTCAGATTGGCGAGAACGATAGGAAACGCCAGCATCAGCACGCGTCGATGCCACTCGCCGCGGGACGGAAGTGCCAGATCCGCGCTCA
>CBJLAJ010000137.1:0-14488 GCA_966421005.1 uncultured Paraburkholderia sp. | reverse complement strand
CTAAGCTGTACGAAGGGGACATATCATGGTCAGATCATTCATTGCCGTTTTGCTCGCGGCTGGGCTGACCGGTTGCGTTGTCGATCCAGGACCGGGCTACTACAGCTACGACCCGGGGTATTACTCTGCACCGGGGTATTACGCGCCTGGCTACTATGCGCCGGGATACTACGCACCGGGTTACTACGCCGGGCCGTCGATCGGCATCGTCGGCGTCTTTGGGGGCGGCGGCCACCATCATCACGGCGACTGGCACGGCGGCGGCTGGCACGGCGGCCGTCATTGAGCGATGAGCCGGCAAGGGGCGCAGCTACATCAACACGATGTCGTACTGCTCCTGGCTCAGGTTCGATTCGACCTGCAGCGATACCGGCTTGCCGATGAAATCGATCAGCATCGCAAGGTGTTGCGATTCTTCGTCGAGAAAAAGATCGATGACTTGCTGCGAGGCGACGACGCGGAACTCGCGAGGGTTGAACTGGCGCGACTCGCGCAGGATTTCGCGCAGCACGTCGTAGCAGACCGTGCGCGCCGTCTTGACCTGGCCTTTGCCCTCGCAAACGGGGCACGGCTCGCATAGCACGTGTGCCAGCGATTCTCGCGTGCGTTTGCGCGTCATCTCCACGAGCCCGAGTTGCGAAAACCCATTGACCGTCGAACGCGTGCGGTCGCGCAACAGCGCCTTTTTCAACTCGCCGAGCACGGCATCGCGGTGCTCGGCGTTTTCCATATCGATGAAGTCGATGATGATGATGCCGCCGAGATTGCGCAGCCGCAGTTGGCGGGCAATCGTATGGGCCGCTTCGAGGTTCGTCTTGAAAATCGTATCGTCGAAATTACGTGCGCCGACATAACCACCGGTATTGACGTCGATGGTCGTCATCGCCTCGGTCTGATCGATCATCAGATAGCCGCCAGACTTCAGATCGACGCGGCGCGACAGCGCCCGTTGAATTTCTGTCTCGACGTTATAAAGGTCGAACAGCGGCCGCTCGCCGATATAGTGATTGAGCTTCGAACTCACGGCCGGCGTGAATTCGGTCGCGAACTCCACGAGCATTTGATAGGTCTCGCGCGAATCGACTTGAATCCGCGTCGTCTCATCGTTGACGAAATCGCGCAACACGCGCTGCGCCAGATTGAGATCCTGATAGAGCAGACTCGTCGGCGGCAGACGTTGGGCCTGGGCCACGATCGTCGCCCAGGTCTTGCGCAGATACGCCACATCGCCGGCCAGTTCTTCGCTCGTGGCGTCTTCGGCGATCGTGCGCACGATGTAGCCGCCTTTTTCATCGGCAGGCAGCACCGCGGTCAAGCGCGCGCGAATGGCCTCGCGTTCCGCTTCGTCTTCGATCTTCTGCGAAATGCCGATATGCGGCTCTTGCGGCAGATAGACGAGCGTGCGGCCCGCGATGCTGACCTGTGTCGAAAGGCGCGCGCCCTTCGTGCCGATCGGGTCCTTGATCACCTGCACCATCAACGTCTGGCCCTCGAACACCGTCTTTTCGATCGGCTGCAGGGGGCCCGCATGTTCGCCCGCGGCGCGCGGTTGCCAGATATCGGCAACGTGCAGGAACGCCGCACGCTCGAGACCGATATCGATGAAGGCCGATTGCATCCCCGGCAAGACGCGCACGACCTTGCCGAGATAGACGTTGCCGACGCGCCCGCGCGATGCTGTGCGCTCGACGTGAAGTTCCTGTACGGCGCCTTGCTGGATCAGCGCAACGCGCGTCTCCTGCGGAGTGACATTGATCAGAATTTCTTCGTTCATCAGTTGCCTTCGGACGCCTTAGAAGTCGACACGTGCCGCGCGCAGCAACGCGGCCGTCTCAAAAAGGGGCAGACCCATGATACTCGAATAGGACCCGTCGATATGCTCGATAAATTCGGCCGCGCGGCCTTGAATGCCATATGCGCCGGCTTTGCCGAGCGGCTCGCCCGTGGCGGCGTACCGGCGCAGCGCATCGTTCGATGCGGCGGCAAAACGCACGACCGAGCGCGAGAGCGCGGGCGGTAGCAGCTCTCCGGTGCCGTCGACGACCGCAATGGCAGTCAGCACTTCGTGCGCTCGGCCGACGAGGCGCTCGAGCATTTCCACCGCATGCTCGACATCGGTAGGCTTGCCGAGGATCGCACCGTCTATCGCCACCGTCGTATCGGCCACTAGGATAGGGGCGGCCCGATGCGAGCCGGCGACGCGGCGCGCATGGGCCGCGTGCGCTTTCGCCACGGTCACGCGCAGCACGTATTGCTCGGCCGATTCGCCGGCGAGTTCGGCCTCGAGCGCTTCGGCATCTTCGTCGGGACGGGGCAGCAACAGCTCGAAGCGCACGCCGAGCTGCCCGAGCAACTCCTGTCGGCGTGGACTTTGCGAAGCGAGGTAGACGAACGGGTAAAGCGGGGAAGCAGACGTCGATGGAGGCATTTGTCGTTCTCGTGATGCGCCCACGCGCGCTTCGAGAAACGGCGCGTCAAACGCGATGATAGGGATGATTTTGCGTGATGCTCCACGCGCGGTAAAGCTGTTCGGCCAACAGCACGCGTACCATGCCGTGCGGCAGCGTCAGGCTCGACACGCGCAGCATGAGCTCTGCGCGCTGTTTTACCTCGGGGGCGAGCCCGTCGGCGCCTCCGATCACGAACGCCACGTCGCGACCTTCCTGTTGCCACCCTGGCAGCGCCGCGGCCAACTGCATGGTGGTCCAGTCCTGCCCGCGTTCGTCGAGGGCGACGATGCGCGCGCCCTTCGGCAGTGCCGCGTCGATCCGCTGACGCTCGGCCGTCATGACGCTTTGTGCGGTGCGACCGCCCGTGCGCGGTTCGGGCTTGATCTCGCGCAACTCGATACGCAGCTCAGGCGGCATCCGCTTCGCATATTCGTCGAAGCCGCTGGCGATCCACTCGGGCATCTTGTGCCCGACGGCGAGTATGTGAAGCTTCATCCCGAAGGGGTGGCGATGTTACGAGGGTTTGCCGCGGCGCTTGGCCGCCGTTTTGCGAGCAGGCGCCGGCCGGCTCGCGGCAGGGCTTTCATCGTCGTCTTCGTCCTCGCCGTCCTCGAGCGGTTCGCTTGCGCGCGCGCCTGCAAAGGGGCTCGGGCTCGCGAGCTTCACGCGCACGGGCTTGTCGCCCCAGATTTCCTCGAGGTTGTAGTACTGCCGCAGCGCGGGTTGAAGGATGTGGACCACCGCATCGCCGCAATCGACGAGCACCCACTCGCCGATGTCCTCGCCCTCGGTGCTCACGATGTCGCCGCCGGCTTCCTTCACCTTTTCGCGCACGCTGGAGGCGAGCGCCTTCGTTTGCCGGTTCGAGGTCCCGCTCGCCACGATCACGCGGTCGAAGAGCTCGGTCAGGTGGGTCGTATTGAAGACCCGGATGTCTTGCGCTTTGACGTCTTCGAGTCCGTCGACGATCGCGCGTTGCAGTTTGCGAATATCCATGGTTACCGATGGTACAGGTGATGTTGGAGAATGTAGCGCCAGACGGGCTCGGGCACCGAGGCGGGGGCGCTGGGCGGCGCGGCTCCCTCGTTGCCCAGCTCGGCGAGCCGCTCGCGCATTTGCGCGCGGATATCGGTTGCCGATACATCGAGCGCGAGTGTCGCGTCGATCAGCAGGTGGCCGGCGGGTTGCGCACGCAATACGGCCGCGTCCGCTTCGCGCGAGGCCAGCTCGCGGGCCAGCGCGGGAGAGGCGCTCGCCAGCTCGAATCCGGGCCGCGTGGCCGCGGCGATGTGCGCGAACTCGAACAATCGCCGCCAGTCGCGCCACGTATCGAGCCGCAGCAATTGATCGGCGCCGATCAGAAGCGAGATCGATACATCGGCGCCCTCGCGCGCGCGCCAGCGCTCGAGCGTTTCGACCGTATACGTCGGACCGGACTGTTCGATTTCATCGGTGGCGACGCTCACGGCCGTGCCCGGCAGCGCAAGCGTCGCCGCGGCGGCGCGTGTCATGGCGAGGCGGTGCGCGGCGGCACTGACGTCGGCTTTCTGCCAGGGCTGGCCCGCGGGCAACAGCACGAGCTCGGTCAGTTGCAGCAACTCGGCAAAACGGCTGGCGAGTGCCAGATGGCCGTTGTGGATCGGATCGAACGTGCCGCCGAGCAATCCCACACGACGCGGCAAATTCTGCTGCGTGTCGGCTGCCGTATCGACCGAGGGGGAGGCGACGGGCGAATTCAGGGCGCGGTCCCTTCGTTTGATTCGTCGAGCCATGCGCGCGGCCGCAGAAAATCGGTATAAAGCTTCGCCTCGGGCGTACCGGGCTCCGGTTGCCAGTCATAGCGCCAGTTCGCGACGGGCGGCATCGATAGCAGAATCGATTCGGCCCGACCGCCGCTTTGCAAACCGAAATGGGTCCCGCGGTCGAAGACGAGATTGAACTCGACGTAGCGGCCACGCCGGTAGTTCTGGAATGCGCGTTCGCGCTCGCCGTAGGGCGTCGCGCGGCGTTTCTCCAGGATCGGCAGATAAGCGTTCACGACGGCGTCGCCGACGCTGCGCATCATCTCGAACGAGCGCTCGAAGCCGAGTTCATCGAAGTCGTCGAAGAATATTCCGCCGACGCCGCGGGTCTCTCCCCGATGCTTGAGGAAGAAGTACTCGTCGCACCAGCCCTTGAAGCGCGGATAGAGATCGTTGCCGAACGGCGCGAGCGCGTCGCGGCAAACGCTGTGAAAGTGCTTCGCGTCTTCTTCGTAGCCGTAGTAAGGCGTGAGATCCATCCCGCCGCCGAACCAGAACACGGGCGCCTCGCCGGCCTTGGTCGCCACGAGCAGGCGCACGTTCATGTGCGCGGTGGGGCAGTGCGGATTGCGCGGGTGCATGACGAGCGATACGCCCATCGCTTCGAAGCCGCGGCCCGCGAGCTGCGGACGCGCCGCGCTCGCCGACGGGGGCAGCGCATCGCCGGCCACATCGGAAAAACCGATGCCGCCGCGCTCGATCAGTTCGCCATCCTCGAGAATCCTCGTGACGCCTTCGCCGCGAAGCGGTCCGTCCGCCGGACGCTGCCAGGCGTCCGCCGCGAAAGGCGCGCCGTCGAGCGCGCCGATGGCATCGGCAAGGCTCGATTGCAAACCTTGCAAGTAGCGGCGAACGGGCGCCGGATCGAAGCTCGGGGCGGTCACGGTCATGGTCACGGTTTCCGGTTCAGGGCGCGATAGCCGATATCGCGGCGATACTGCATGCCGTCGAACGAAATGCGATTGACTGCATCATAGGCGGCCGATTGCGCGCCGCGCACCGAATCCGCCAGGCCGACGACGCACAGCACGCGCCCGCCCGAGGTGACGAGCTTGCCGTCGACGAGCGTCGTGCCGGCGTGGAACGTCACCGCGTTTTCAGTTTCCGCGGGAATGCCACCGATCGTATCGCCCTTGCGCGGGGCGTCCGGGTAGCCATGCGCGGCGAGCACGACACCCAGGGCCGTGCGGCGGTCCCACGTCAGCTCGACCGTGTCGAGCGTGCCGGCGATCGCTTGTTCGACTACCTTCGAGAAGTCGCCCTTCAGGCGCGCCATGATTGGCTGCGTTTCCGGATCTCCCATGCGGCAGTTGAATTCGAGCGTCTTCGGGTTGCCCTTGGCGTCGATCATCAGGCCCGCATAGAGAAAGCCCGTGTAGCGGATGCCTTCCTTTTCCATGCCACGCACCGTGGGCAAAATGATCTCGCGCATCACGCGCGCGTGCAGCTGCGGCGTGACGATCGGTGCCGGCGAATAGGCGCCCATGCCGCCCGTGTTCGGACCGGCATCGCCGTCGCCCAGCCGTTTGTGGTCCTGGCTCGACGCAAGCGGCAGCACGTGCTTGCCATCGACCATGACGATGAAGCTGGCTTCCTCGCCCTCCAGGAACTCCTCGATGACGACGCGCGCGCCGGCGTCCCCCAGCTTGTTGTCGGCAAGCATCATGTCGACGGCGGCATGCGCCTCGTCGAGCGTGGCGGCGACGACGACGCCCTTGCCCGCGGCGAGACCGTCCGCCTTGATGACGATCGGGGCACCTTGCTTGTCGAGATAGGCGTGGGCAGCCGCGGCGTCGGAGAACGTTTCGTATTCGGCCGTCGGAATGCCGTTGCGTTTCATGAACGCCTTGGCGAAGTCCTTCGAGCTTTCGAGCTGTGCGGCTTCCCTGGTCGGACCGAAGACCTTGAGGCCGCGGCGGCGAAAGAGGTTGACGATGCCGGCGGCAAGCGGTGCCTCGGGGCCGACGACGGTCATGGCGATCTGCTCTTTTTCCGCGAAATCGGCGAGCGCATCGAGATCGGTGATCGCGACGTTGCGCAGGCGTTCGTCGTGAGCTGTGCCGCCGTTGCCGGGCGCGACATAAACGAGCTGCACGCGCGGCGATTGCGCGAGCTTCCAGGCCAGTGCATGTTCGCGGCCGCCCGAACCGACGACAAGTAATTTCATATCCATCCCCGAGAACCTAAAAGGGACGGCCGGCGAATGACGCCGGCCGCAATATCGGCATTCGATGCGCGAAACGATCGAACGCGTTGGCGCAACGTTGCGCCGCATGCTTCGAAAGAGCGCCTTATTCCTCAGCGATCGATGCGTTCGTGTACACCTCTTGCACGTCGTCGAGATTCTCGAGCGCATCGAGCAGTTTTTGCATCTTCACTGCGTCGTCGCCGGTGAATTCGACTTCCGTTTGCGGCTTCATCGTGACTTCCGCGAGTTCGGCCTTGAAACCGGCCGCTTCGAGCGCCGCCTTGACCTTCGAGAAGTCATTCGGCGGGCACAGCACTTCGACGCTGCCGTCGTCGTTCGTGACGACATCGTCCGCGCCCGCTTCGAGCGCGGCCTCCATGAGCTTGTCCTCGGGCGTGCCCGGCGCGAACAGGAATTGTCCGACGTGATCGAAGAGGAACGCCACCGAGCCGTCCGTGCCCATGTTGCCGCCGAACTTCGAAAACGCGTGCCGCACTTCGGCGACGGTGCGCGTGCGATTGTCGGTCATCGTATCGACGATGATCGCGGCGCCGCCGATGCCGTAGCCCTCGTAGCGAATTTCCTCGTAGCTCGCGCCATCGACACCGCCCACGCCGCGCTGGATTGCGCGGTTGATGTTGTCCTTCGGCATATTGGCGTCGGTCGCCTTGTCGACGGCGAGGCGCAGACGCGGATTCGAGTCGATATCGCCGCCGCCCATGCGGGCCGCCACCTGAATTTCCTTGATGAGGCGCGTCCAGACCTTGCCGCGTTTGGCATCCGCGGCCGCCTTCTTATGCTTGATGTTGGCCCATTTCGAATGACCAGCCATTGATTTTCTCCGTGGCGCGTGCCGATCCGGCACACGCATGATGCGTTTTGTCGATTGCGAATCGTGTGAACCGTGCGCGTCCTGCCGATGGTTCAGGTGTCGGGCGGCGTGCCGCGCTTTGCGCCTCGATGGTGCCGCGAGTTTCCAACGATCCCGGGGCCGCGGCGGGGTAGGGCAGACCGTCCTCAGAGCAGACGGCGATTTTAACATGCCGCGCGGGCATCGGCGGGCGCGAGCAGGGCGCCAAACGCGTCCGGCGCAAGCGGCTTGCCCAGCAGGTACCCCTGCATTTCGTCGCAGCGCAACGCCTCGAGCTTGGCCCGCTGCGAAGGTGTTTCGACGCCTTCGGCCACGACATCCATCCCGAGCGAATGGGCGAGCTCGATGATCGCCGAGACGATCGCCGTGCCTTCCTCGCTCGGCGCGTCGAGCCCGTCGACGAAAGAACGGTCGATCTTCAACTGCCGCACGCGAAAGCGTTGCAGGTAAGCGAGGCTCGAATAGCCGGTACCGAAATCGTCGATGGCGACTTCGAAGCCGCTGCGCTGAAACGCGTGCACCATGTCGGCCGTGCGGCGCACGTCGTGCATCGCCGCGGTTTCCGTGATTTCGAACATGACCTGGTCGCAGGGCACGCCTTCGTCCAGGACGATCTGCTGAATTCGCGCGAGCAGGTCCGGCTGCGTGAGCTGGCGCGGGGAAAGATTGATCGCGATTTTCGCCGGGCCGAGCCCCTGCTCATGCCAGCGCCGAATCTGGCGGCACGCCTCGCTCACGACCCAATAGCCGATGGGGACGATCTGCCCATTGCGCTCGGCGATCGAAATGAATTCCGCCGGCGAGAGCAGGCCAAGCGTCGGATGATTGAGCCGCAGCAGTGCCTCGGCGCCTGCGAGCGCGCCATCCCGGCTATAGAACTTCGGCTGGAAGCGCAGCGCGAAGTAGCCTTCGTCGAGCGCCTCGCGCAGTGCCTGCTGGATCAGCAGCGTGCGCGTGGCCTCCTCGCTCATGTCGGGTTCGAAGAACCGACATGTGCCGCGTCCCGCGCGCTTCGCGGCGTACATCGCCGCGTCCGCGTTCTTGAGCAGGGCGCCGACCGTCTCGCCGTCGCGCGGGAACAAGGCGATACCGACGCTCGGCACGACTTGCAACGCGTGCTGCTCGACCCAGATGCTTTCATGCGTGCATTCGAGGATTGCTTGCGCGACCCTCCGCGCGTGTTCCGGCAGGCCCACATCGAGCGCGAGCATGACGAATTCGTCGCCGCCCAGACGTGCCACGACATCGCCGGCGCTCGCGCAAGCGGCGAGACGCCGGGCGAAGGCCTTGAGTACCTCATCGCCGACGGTATGCCCGAGCGAATCGTTGATCATCTTGAAGCCGTCGATATCCATGAAGAGGATCGCGAACCGATTCTGTCCCTGATCCTTGCCGCGCTTGCCCTGGTCGATCGCATGCTGGATGTGTTCGGTCAGCGTGCGGCGGTTCGGCAGTTCGGTGAGCGTGTCGAATGCCGCCATATGCAGGATGCGGCCATTCAGCAGGGAAAGGGATTGCAGCAGAGAAGCCGTGCGTGCGACGAAACGGGACAGCATGAGGGTCCCGAAGAGAATCGCGAACGTGAAGACCGTGATCGTCGTGCCGAGCCAGCGCATGTCGATGCCGCCCGCGGCGCCGCACACCGATCCGGGCAGAAAATTGGCGGCCGCATTCGCCGTATAGTGCATCCCCGTAATCGCGAGACCCATGACGAGCGAGGCCACGGCCCGCTTGGCAAGCACGCGGTCCTGATCTTCGGCGCGCAGCGTGTGGGCAATGGCCAGCGCCGCGGCGGAGGCCGCGATCGCAATGACGATCGAGGCGGCAAACAAAAGAGGGTCGTATTGAATTGGCGGCTGCATGCGCATCGCCGCGTCGCCCGTGTAGTGCATGCCGGCGATACCGAGGCCCATGAGCGTCGCGGCGACGGCAAGGCGCGTGGCATTCAGTGTTTCGTGCGCAATCACGCGCAGCGCGAAGTACGAGACCAGGATTGCGATCAGCAGCGAGCTGGCCGTGATCCAGAAGTCATAGCCGACGGGGATCGGCAACGAGTATGCGATGACGCCGATGAAGTGCATCGACCAGATGCCGACGCCCATCGCCACCGCCCCGCCGGCGAGCCACGCGGGCCGTTGCCGGCGGTGCGGCAGCGAGGCGATGCATCCCGAAAGATCGAGCGCCGTGAAGGACGCGAGCGTTGCGACCGTGAGCGACAGGCCCACGAGCCAAAAGTTGTAAATGCCGTGCATGGCGGACCCGATGTGGCGCGAATAATATCCGCGCCTTCTTATTGGTACTCACGCTTATATCGGCACGCTATGCGTTGGCAACGACCGGTGAAAACCCTTCAGTTTCAGTTCTTCGTGCCGAAAAGGCGGTCGCCGGCATCGCCGAGACCCGGCACGATATACGCGTGATCGTTCAGATGCGAGTCGAGCGAGGCGACAAAGAGTTTGACGTCCGGATGCGCGCGCTGGAACACCTCGACGCCCTCGGGCGCGGCGACGAGCGCAAGAAAAAGAATATGCTCGCCGGCCACGTTGCGGCGCTTGAGTACGTCGACGGCATGCACCGCCGAATAGCCGGTGGCCACCATCGGGTCGCAGAGGATGAAGATGCGGTCTTCGAGATCGGGCAGGCGCACCAGATACTCCACCGGGCGATGAGCGTCGTCGCGATAGACGCCGATGTGTCCGACACGTGCCGAGGGAATCAACTCGAGCAGGCCGTCGGACATGCCGATGCCCGCGCGCAGCACGGGGACGATGGCCAGTTTTCTGCCGGCGATGACGGGCGCATCGATTTCGACGAGCGGTGTGGCGACGCGCTTGGTCGTGATCGGCAGATTGCGCGTGATCTCATAGCCCATCAGGAGCGTGATTTCGCGCAGCAACTCGCGAAACGTGCGAGTCGACGTGTCCTTGTCGCGCATGTGCGTGAGTTTGTGCTGAATGAGCGGGTGATCGAGGATGAAAAGCTTCGGGAAGCGGGGATCTTGTTTCATGGCGGGCTTGAAGGTCTACGTGCAGGTGGGCCTGCGGGGCGTGTGAGGCGGCTCGATATCGTCTGCCGCAAGTGTACCGAAAGATGCGCTTCGCGCGCCGCCGCGGGGATTCTTCTACAATCGCGTCAATTCCTCGCATCGACTCAACGGAACACCGGGACAAACGCCATGGATTTGGGGCTCGCAGGCAAGACCGCGCTCGTTTGCGCGGCAAGCAAGGGGTTGGGGCGCGGCTGCGCCGAGGCGCTCGCCGCCGAGGGCGTCGAAGTGGTGATCGTCGCGCGCACGGCCGCAACCCTCGAGACGACGGCCGCCGAGATTCGCGCCAAGACTGGGGCGACCGTGCGTACCGTCGCCTGCGACATCACGACCGCCGAGGGCCGCGCCGCCGCGCTCGCGGCCTGTCCGCAGCCCGACATCCTCGTCAACAACGCGGGCGGGCCGCCGCCCGGCGATTTTCGCCAGTTCACGCACGACGATTGGATCCGCGCGCTCGAGGCCAATATGCTCACGCCGATCGCGCTGATCCAGGCGAGCATCGACGGCATGATCGCGCGCGGGTTCGGCCGCATCGTCAACATCACGAGTTCGGCTGTCAAGGCGCCGATCGACGTGCTCGGGCTGTCCAACGGCGCCCGCTCGGGGCTCACCGGTTTCGTGGCCGGCGTCGCGCGCAAGGTCGCCGCGCACAACGTGACGATCAACAATCTGCTGCCGGGTCTCTTCGATACCGATCGCATCGCGACAACGTTCAAGGCGCAGGCCGACGCGCGCGGCATCAGCATCGACGAGGCGCGCCGCGAGCGCATGAAAACCATTCCTGCGGGCCGTTTCGGCGAGCCGGGCGAGTTCGGCAAGGCCTGCGCATTTCTGTGCAGCGAGCATGCGGGCTATATCACGGGCCAGAACTGGCTCATCGACGGCGGCGCTTACCCCGGCACGTTCTGATCGCTACAACGCCAAGCAGCACTAATTAACCCCGACGGCAAGGAGCCGCCTCATGAGTCCACGCGTCGCATTGATTGCGCACGATCATAAAAAAGACGACATCGTTGCCCTGGCTGGGGAATATGTCGACGTGCTGCGCCGTTGCCATCTGGTCGCCACGGGCACGACAGGCGGGCGCATAGCCGATGCACACGGGCTCACCGTCGAGCGCATGCTCTCGGGCCCCTACGGCGGCGATCTGCAAATCGGCGCGCGGCTCGCGGAGGGCGGCGTCGACGTCGTCATTTTTCTGCGCGATCCGCAAACGCCGCAGCCGCACGAGCCCGATATCAACGCGCTCGTGCGCGCCTGCGACGTGCACGACGTTCCTTGCGCGACGAACATCGCGACGGCGCGCATGATTCTCGATGCACTGACGCGGCATCTCGACGACCGCGCGTGAACGCGGGTTCACACCGAGCAGGACGAACCGAAAAGGAGAACATGATGGTCAAGGCCATTCGAATCGAGCGTACGGGCGGCCCGGAGGTGATGCAGTGGGTCGACGTGGACGTGGGCGAACCGGGCGCCGGCGAAGTCCGCATCAAGCATCATGCGGTGGGGCTCAATTACATCGATGTCTACTTCCGCACGGGGCAGTATCCGATGCCGCTGCCGGCGGGCCTCGGCATGGAGGCGGCGGGCGTCGTCACGGCAACGGGGCCCGGCGTCACGCAGTTCAAGACCGGCGATCGCGTGGCCTATGTCGCGCGCCCGCCCGGCGCGTACGCCGAGGAGCGCGTGTTGCCGATCGCGACGCTGGTCAAGCTGCCCGACGCGATTTCGTTCGACGATGCGGCCTCCGCGATGCTGCAGGGTCTGACCGCGCAGTATCTGCTGCGCCGGACCTATCGCGTGCAGCCCGGCGAGACGATCCTGATTCACGCCGCCGCCGGCGGCGTGGGACTCTTCGTTTGCCAGTGGGCCAAGGCGCTCGGCGCGACGGTCATCGGCACCGTGGGCTCGGACGAGAAAGCCGAGTTGGCGCGCGCCCACGGCTGTGACCATCCGATCGTCTATACGCGCGAGAACTTTACCGAGCGAGTCAAGGAACTGACGGGCGGCGCGGGCGTGCCGGTCGTTTATGACTCCATCGGCAAGGACACCTACAAAGGCTCGCTCGATTGCCTGGCTCCGCTCGGCTATTTCGTGAGTTTCGGCAGCGCGTCGGGGCCTTTGCCGCCGATCGAGGCGTCGGAATTCTCGAATCGCGGCTCGCTCTTTTTCACGCGTCCGACGCTTTTCAGCTACATGGGCAAGCGCGAGTGGCTTGACGCAATGGCGACCGAACTCTTCGACGTGATCGCTTCCGGCAAGGTGAAGACGAACGTGCGTCAGCGTCATGCGCTGGCCGACGTCGCCACGGCGCATCGCGAACTCGAAGGGCGAAAGACGACGGGATCGACCATCCTCGTGCCCTGAGTGAAGCGAGGGTGGCGGGGCCGGCAGCGTCCGGCAACGCTGCCGCTGCCGAGCTTCATCGCCGAACCTGTCGATTTTGCGGAGAGCGGACGCGACTGCGCCGTGTCTATAATGAGACAAAGTCGGGCGGCGCGTGGGTTTCGGGTGCGGATGTTCGCCGGCCGTAAAGCTTGGAGGGAGGAGCGATGCTCAACGCGCTTTCGCTCGGCGCGGGCCTGTCCTGGGCCAGCGGTCTGCGGCTCTATTTGACGGTGCTCCTCGTCGGTGTGTTCGCCCGGCTGAACATCGTGCACCTGCCCGATTCGCTCGCGGCGCTCGCTTCGCCGTGGGTCATCGGCGCCGCCGCGGTGCTCGCCGCGCTCGAATTCTTCGCCGACCGCATCCCCGCGTTCGATTCGCTCTGGGATGCCGTTCATACTTTCATCCGCATTCCCGCCGGTGCTCTGCTCGCCGCCGGCGCCCTCGGCCATGCCGATCCGGCCCTCATGACCGTTGCGGCGCTGGCGGGCGGCACGCTCGCCGGTTCCGCCCATCTCACCAAAGCAGGCACGCGCGCGCTCATCAATCTGTCGCCCGAGCCGCTTTCGAATTGGATCGCGTCGTCGACGGAAGACGTGCTGGTCTGTATCGGCCTGGCCCTGGCGTTCTTCGCGCCGGTGGTCCTGCTGGTATTGATGGTCGGCTTTCTGCTTTTCGCCGGCTGGGCGCTGCCGCGCCTCTGGCGCGGCGTGCAAGGCGGCTTTCGCGGCATGGCCTCGCACATGAGCTCGCGGCTCGGCTCGTTTGGAGGCAAGCGCGATTGAGCGATGTCAGCGGGGCCAGCAATGCCGGCGATGCGAGCGCTGAACAACGCCCGGGACCCGGCGTTCGGATGTTCCGCCTGATTCGGCAGGCGCTGCGCATGACCATGCGCGACTGGCGCGCGGGCGAGCTGACGATGCTCTCGCTGGCGTTGGTGCTCGCCGTGGCGGCATTCGCCAGTGTCGGTTTTCTCGCCGATCGTCTCCAGCAAGGGCTCGAGCGCGATGCGCGGCGCATGATTGCCGCCGATTTCGTCGTGCGCGCCGATCATCCTATCGATGCGGTATTTATCGACGAAGCGCGCTCGCTCGGTCTGCGCACCGCCTCCACGGCCATTTTTCCGAGCATGGTCGCGCTCGCGAATGCGGCGGCGGGGCAGGGCGACGGCGCTATCGCCAACGCGCGGCTCGCGGCCGTCAAGGCCGTCTCGCCTGGCTATCCTCTGCGTGGTGCCCTGCGCCTTGCGCCGGGGCCGGCGGCGCCCGATCGTCCGGCCGAAGGGATTCCGACCCCCGGCACGGTCTGGGTGGATGCCGAGCTGCTCGGCGAGCTGCACCTGCACGTGGGCGATCGCGTGACGCTGGGACTGCGCACGTTCAGCGTCGCGGCTGTCATCACGCGCGAGCTCGATCGCGGCTTCGCGTTCGTCAATTTTTCGCCGCGCCTCATGATGCGCGCCGATGAGCTCGCTTCGACCGGCCTGCTCGGTTACGGCAGCCGTGTGACCTATCGGCTGCTCGTGGCCGGCGACGACGCGGCCGTTGCACGATTCACCCGCTTTGCACATGCCCGCGTCGATGGCGGCAAGATGCGCGGCGTTGCGCTCGAATCGCTGCAGGAGGGGCAGCCCCAGGTGCGCTTGACGCTCGATCGGGCGGGCCATTTTCTGCGGCTCGTATCGCTGTTGACTGCATTGCTCGCGGCCGTGGCGATCGCCATGGCCGCGCATCGCTATACGCG
>CBJLAJ010000136.1:0-14558 GCA_966421005.1 uncultured Paraburkholderia sp. | reverse complement strand
GATGAGCAGCCATGACGGCCTGATGGTTTTTACTGGCAACGCGAATCCGGCGCTTGCGCAAGAAGTCGTCAGAATTCTCGGCATACCCCTCGGCAAAGCGATGGTCAGCCGTTTTTCGGACGGCGAGATCCAAGTCGAGATTCAGGAAAACGTGCGTGGCAAGGATGTCTTCGTGCTCCAGTCCACCTGCGCGCCGACGAACGACAATCTGATGGAGCTGATGATCATGGTCGATGCGCTCAAGCGCGCCTCGGCCGGTCGTATCACCGCCGCCATCCCCTACTTCGGCTACGCACGGCAGGACCGCCGCCCTCGTTCGGCGCGCGTGGCGATTTCGGCGAAGGTCATCGCGAACATGCTGGAAATCGCCGGTGTCGAGCGGATCATCACGATGGATCTGCACGCCGACCAGATTCAAGGCTTCTTCGACATACCTGTCGACAACATTTACGCGACGCCGGTGCTGCTGGGCGATCTGCGCAAGCAGAACTACGAAAACCTGCTCGTGGTGTCGCCTGACGTTGGCGGTGTGGTGCGCGCGCGTGCGCTCGCGAAACAGCTCAATTGCGATCTCGCGATCATCGACAAACGCCGTCCGAAAGCGAATGTCGCCGAAGTGATGAACATCATCGGCGAAGTGGAAGGTCGCACCTGCGTGATCATGGACGACATGGTCGATACGGCCGGCACGCTGTGCAAAGCCGCGCAAGTACTGAAGGAGCGCGGCGCGAAGCAGGTCGTCGCCTATGCCACGCACCCGGTCCTCTCCGGCGGTGCGGCCGAGCGTTTGACGAACTCCGCGCTCGACGAGCTCGTCGTGACGGATACGATTCCGCTTAGCGACGAATCGCGCGGTTGCGCGAAAATCCGCTCGCTGTCGTGCGCCGGTTTGCTGGCCGAAACGTTCTCGCGCATCCGCCGTGGGGATTCGGTGATGTCGCTGTTCGCCGAAAGCTGAGCATCGCAGACAAGACATGACCGGAGGCGCTGCTTCGTGCAGCGCCTTTGGCTTGAGAGGCACGCTTCCTTTTCGGTGTGCCGTATTACCGTGGGGCCGATGCGCAAATGCGCTGATGTCCCGTTTCACTGCCTGGTCGCGGGCAGTTATGGAGATTGAACATGAAAGTCGTCGCTTTCGAGCGCAACAAGCAAGGTACGGGTGCGAGCCGCCGCCTGCGCAATTCCGGCAAGACGCCGGGAATCGTGTATGGCGCGAGCAGCGAACCGCAACTGATCGAACTCGATCACAACGCCCTGTGGCACGCCCTGAAGAAGGAAGCGTTCCATTCGTCAATCCTCGATCTGGAAGTGGCCGGCAAGTCGCAAGCCGTACTGTTGCGCGACGTGCAATATCACCCGTTCCGTCAGATCGTGCTGCATGTCGACTTCCAGCGCGTCGATGCGAACAAGAAGCTGCACACGAAGGTGCCCGTGCACTTCATGAACCAGGAAACGAACCCGGCCGTGAAGCTGGGCGGTGCGGTGATCTCGCACGTCGTGACCGAAGTGGAAATCGAATGCCTGCCGGGCGATCTGCCTGAGTTTGTCGAGCTCGATCTCGCGAAGATCGAAGCGGGCCAGTCGCTGCACGCGAAGGACATCGCGTTGCCGAAGGGTGTGTCGTTGACCGCGCACGTCGAAGCCGACAATCCTGTGATCGCCGCTGCAGCAGTGCCGGCCGGTGCCGTGTCGAGCGAAGCCGCCGCCGAAGGCGAAGGCGAGACGCCGGCAGCATAAGGATTTCGTCGATCGATATCCTCTCGATCCGTTTCAATGGAACGGACGACGTGACCCGCCGCGGCATGCCCGGCGGGTTTTTTTTTGTCATTATTCGGCTAAAGCTGATGGCTGAAACGAACCATGATCAAGCTGATCGTCGGGCTCGGTAACCCGGGCGCGGAATACACTGCGACTCGCCACAACGCGGGCTTCTGGCTCGTCGATCAACTCGCTCGCGATGCCGGCACGACACTGCGCGACGAGCGGCGCTTTCATGGTTTCTACGCCAAAGCGCGACTCTTCGGCGAAGAAGTGCATCTTCTCGAGCCGCAGACGTTCATGAACCGTTCGGGGCAATCGGTTGTCGCGCTCGCGCACTTCTTCAAGATATTGCCCGATCAGATCCTTGTCGCTCACGACGAACTCGATCTGCCGCCCGGAGCCGTCAAGCTCAAGCTCGGTGGCGGCAGCGGCGGTCATAACGGCCTCAAGGATATTTCGGCGCACCTCTCTTCGCAGCAATACTGGCGCCTGCGGATCGGCATTGGCCATCCGCGCGATCTCATTCCTGAAGCAGCGCGCGCTGGCGCAAAGCCTGATGTCGCAAACTATGTGTTAAAGCCTCCCCGCAAGGAAGAGCAGGATGTCATCGACGCGGCGATCGAACGCGCGCTCGCGGTCATGTCGCATGTCGTGAAGGGCGAAACCGAGCGGGCGATGATGCAGCTGCATCGCGCGTGAGGGAGTGCGTCCAGTGAGGTTGTCAGTCGGTTCCGACATGCATGGCCGAACCGACAGCGGGCACCTCAGCCAGCTTTGTTTTCCGCGTCGCCTTCGTTTGTGTTTTCGCTGCCGCTGCCATTCGCTGCAGCTTTTGCCGCCTGCAGCTTGCGGTACTTGACGAGCAATTCGTCGGCGCTTTCCACGTGCTGCGGATCGCGCGGAATGCACTCGACAGGGCAGACCTGCTGACACTGCGGTTCATCGAAGTGGCCGACGCATTCGGTGCACTTCGACGGGTCGATCACATAGATCTCGGGCCCCATCGAAATGGCGTCATTTGGGCACTCGGGCTCGCAAACGTCGCAATTGATGCATTCGTCGGTAATTATCAGGGCCATGCTGCCGCAAACCTTCTTGAAAGACTTTCGCATTATAGCTTCAGCCTTCGAGGCCTGATGCACCGCGCATGCAGTCTCGCCCGCCTGCACGTTCGCGGGACGAGACCACGCGTCACGGCGTCGCCGACCCTCCCGCCATCTGCGCGACCTTCTCCTTCAACCACTTCTCGACCGACGGAAACACGAACTTGCTCACATCGCCGCCCAGTTGCGCAATCTCGCGCACGATCGTGCCCGAGATGAATTGATACTGGTCCGACGGCGTCATGAACATCGTTTCAACATCGGGCAGCAGATAACGGTTCATGCCCGCCATCTGAAACTCGTATTCGAAATCCGAGACCGCACGCAGTCCGCGCACGATGACGCGCGCGTTATTCGCCCGCACGAAATCCTTGAGCAACCCGCTGAAGCTCATCACCTGCACGTTCGAATAATGCCCGAGCACTTCGCGAGCGATGTCCAGTCGCTCCTGCAGTTCGAAAAACGGCCGCTTGTTGCGGCTGTCGGCAACGCCAACCACGAGCGTGTCGAATATGCTCGCCGCGCGGCGCACGAGGTCCTCATGACCCCGGGTGAGCGGGTCGAACGTACCCGGGTACACGGCGATTACCATGGACATCTCCTCTCGTTATCCAGCGGGCGCCCCGCATCCCGCGGGCCACTGCGAACCGGAAGGCCACTCAGCACCCGCCCGGCGTCGCGGTCGAAACGCGCATTATTCATCATTTTCGCGCTGCAGCAAATGATAGTGGACCGCGCCGGCCTTACCGTGGCGGACAATGCGCCAGCCCGCGAGCGACGAATCGTCCTCGTCGAGTGGCTCACCGGCCTCCACATAAAGCCAGCCATCATCTGCGACGAGCGGTATGGCAACTTCCAGCGCACGCGCAATCATGCCCTCGCCGAACGGCGGATCGAGAAAAACGACGTCGAAAGACCGCGGAGCGAGGCTGGCAGCAAGCTTCAGCCCATCGGCCTCGGCGATTTCGATCGCGCGAGCGGCAAGGCGCGCCTGATTTTCGCGTAGCTGCCTCGCAGCGCGCGCGTTGCGCTCGACCATAACGACTCGCTCCGCCCCGCGCGACGCCGCTTCGAAACCGAGTGCGCCGCTGCCGGCGAAGAGATCGAGGCAACGTTGACCGTCGAGCCGCTGGCCCAGCCAGTTGAAGAGCGTTTCGCGCACGCGGTCGGGCGTCGGGCGCAGCCCGTCGAGATCGAGTACCGGCAGCGGCGTACGCTTCCAGTCGCCGCCAATGATCCGTACAGTATGACCCTTGCCGCGGCCAGCGGGCGCCTGCGGCGTGCGTGAATGAGGGGAGGCGGAACGAGGCATCGAACGAAACTTGAATGAGACGGGCAAGCGCATAGGGCAAAGGCACCCAGCGGACGTAACGGCGCCCACGTTACCACAGCATGTGCCGCGACGCCCCTTCGGCGGCGTGAGCGAGCCGCCCCGACGACGCCTGATAAAATAGCCGTCTTTTCCGCGCATCGCGTCCCGTGCGACACCCTGGCACGCGACATGGCATGCGTCGCGCAGCGCCAGCCCTACTCCATCGTCCAGACCATGTTCAGTTTTTTCAAGCGATTCAAGGGCTCGAAAGCGCCCGAAGCTGTCGAAGCGCCGCAAGCCCCCGCCGCCGAAACGCCGGCGGCCACGCCGGCAAGCGTGCCTCCCCCGGCAACCGCTCATGCGCCGAGCGAGGGGCCCGCTGCACGCGCACCGCAGCCCGGGCCGCAAACTCAGTTGCCCGCCACCGGCCCGGCGCCGCGCAACCCGCAACCGGCGCCGGGTCAAGCGCCGCTGCCGGCCGTCTCGCGCGTCGGGGTGGAGGCGGCCCCCGATCGATTCGAACAACCCGAGCACCTCGAGCAATCGAACGAGCCCGCGGACGAAGTCGTGGAAATCGTCCCGCCGCCCGAGCCCGAACCTGCCGCGAAGCAATCATGGCTTTCACGGCTGAAGGCGGGCCTGTCGAAGACGAGCGCGGGGCTGACCGGCATATTCGTCGGAACAAAGATCGACGATGCGCTCTACGAGGAGCTCGAAACCGCGCTGCTGATGTCGGACGCCGGAGTCGAAGCGACGGAGTACCTGCTCGGTGCGCTGCGCGAAAAAGTCCGCGCCGAGCGGCTCACCGATCCTCAGCAGGTGAAATCGGCCCTGCGTTCGCTGCTCGTCGAGCTACTGAGCCCGCTCGAAAAATCGCTGATGCTCGGACGTGCCCAGCCGATGGTCATGATGATCGCCGGGGTCAACGGCGCGGGCAAAACGACGAGCATTGGCAAGCTTGCCAAACATTTGCAGCGGTTCGAGCAGTCGGTGCTGCTCGCGGCCGGCGATACGTTCCGCGCGGCCGCCCGCGAGCAGCTGGCGATCTGGGGCGAGCGCAACAACGTAACCGTCGTTTCGCAGGAAAGCGGCGACCCGGCCGCCGTGATCTTCGATGCGGTCAGCGCCGCGCGCGCGCGCAAAATCGATGTCGTGATGGCCGACACCGCGGGCCGTCTGCCGACGCAGCTCCATTTGATGGAAGAACTGCGCAAGGTCAAACGCGTGATCGGCAAGGCGATGGATGGCGCGCCTCAAGAGGTGCTGCTCGTGATCGATGCGAATACCGGTCAGAACGCACTCGCGCAAGTGAAGGCGTTCGACGATGCGCTTTCGTTGACCGGCCTTGTCGTCACCAAACTCGACGGAACCGCGAAAGGCGGCATCCTCGTCGCGATCGCGCGCCAACGGCCCGTGCCCGTCTATTTCATCGGCGTCGGCGAGAAAGTCGAGGACTTGCAGCCCTTCAGCGCCGAAGAATTCGCCGACGCCATGCTCGGCTGAGTGTGCCGCGCGCGGCACGCCACGACTTTACTCGGCCTCACTCCGCGTCCGGCTGCGCGCCGGGCGCGGCACGCGCGAACGCATCCAGCGCGCTTGCATGCTCGTAAAGACGATGAAGCGTCGGATAAGGCGCCGTGTCGATCTTGAACCGCGTTGCGTTGAACACTTGCGGCACGAGACAGATATCGGCCAGCGTCGGCGTATCGCCGAACACGAAAGTGCCCGTGCGCGGATCGGCCGATAGCCGTGCCTCGAGCGATGCGAAGCCGTTCTCGATCCAATGCCGGTACCAGTCGTTCTTGGCTTCCTCCGACACGCCCATCTCGTGCACGAGATAGCGCAGCACGCGCAGATTGTCGAGCGGATGGATCTCGCAGGCGATCTGCAATGCGATAGCCCGCACGTAGGCTCGATCGGCGGCCGCCGCGGGCAACAGCGGCGGGCTCGGATGCGTTTCCTCGAGATATTCGATGATGGCCAGCGACTGCTGCAATACGGCATCGCCATCGACGAGCGTCGGCACGATAGCGTCCGGGCTGAGCTTGCGATACTCGGCCGTGAGCTGCTCGCCGCCCGATCGCAGCAAATGCACGGGTACGTACTCGTACGGCAGGTTCTTCAAATTGAGGGCGATGCGCACACGGTACGCGGCCGAGCTTCGAAAGTAGCTGTAAAGCTTCATTGAGGACTCCCAATTATGTGGGCGCTCACACGACGCGCACGCTGAATTCGCCCAGCCCATCGATGCCGCCCCGCATCGAATCGCCCTTCACGATAGCGCCCACGCCTTCGGGCGTCCCCGTAAAGATCAGGTCGCCGGGCCGCAACGCAAAGAGCGTCGATAAGTATGTGATCGTTTCCGGTGTCGACCAGATCAGTTGCGACACATCGGAGCGCTGCTTTTCGGCGCCGTTCACCTCGAGCCAGATTGCTCCGTGATCGATGTGGCCAACTCGCGCGACAGGATGAATCGGGCCGATCGGCGCGGAGTGATCGAAGCCCTTGGCGGTTTCCCAGGGACGGCCGAGCTTTTTCGCTTCGGCCTGCAAGTCGCGCCGCGTCATGTCGAGGCCGAGCGCGTACCCGTAGACGTGCTCGAGCGCGCGCTCGACGGGAATGTTCGCACCGGCTTTGCCGATGGCCACGACGAGTTCCATTTCATAATGGACATTGGTCGAGCACGCCGGATAGGGAAATTCGCCCGTTGCGCCGGGCGCCACGTTCAGGACCGCGTCGGCCGGCTTCGAGAAAAAGAACGGCGGCTCGCGGTCCGGATCATGGCCCATTTCACGCGCGTGCGCCTCGTAATTGCGTCCGACGCAGTAGATGCGGCGCACGGGAAATTGCCGGCCGGCGCCGGCAGCGCCCGCGGTTTCGGCGACGGGCACAGTGACGGCCGGTGCCGGAGCAAACACATAATCCATTCTTTTCTCCCCTGGATGGTGGATTCACCCACCCCGTGCGGATCGAGACGAAAACGCAATGAAGGGCACGAGTGTAACGCGCGTATGCGCGCCGCGACTTGCAAGATAGCGGCGAATGCTGTACTCAATGGGGTTTAGCAGTTCACTTACTTTCGACGGGTTCTCGTCGCACCCGCTTTCTGTCATGACCGAATCCGCCGCCGCCTCGCCAGGCGCCTTTGCCTGCGCCCGCTTCATCAAGGAAATCGGACGCGGTCCGAACGGCGCACGCGCGCTTTCGCCCGAAGACACGCACGCGTTGTATAGCGCCATGCTCGATGGCCGCGTCTCGGACATCGAGCTCGGCGCGGTGTTGCTCGCGTACCGGCTCAAAGGCGAGACGGCAGCGGAACTCGCCGCCATGCTCGAGGCTGCGCAAACGTCGTTTGAGCCGCTACAGGTGCCTGCCGGCGAAAGCCGGTCCGTCTCCATTCCGAGCTACAACGGCGCCCGCAAGCAGCCGAATCTCGTGCCGCTGCTCGCGCTGCTGCTCGCGCGCGAGGGTGTACCGACCCTCGTGCACGGCGTCAGCACCGACGCGGGCCGCGTGACGAGCGCCGAGATTTTCGCGAAGCTGGGCATTGCGCCGGCTGCGTCCCATGCCGACATCGAAGCGCAACTCGCTGGCCGCGCATTGGCATTCGCGCCGATCGAAGTGCTCGCGCCCAAGCTCGCGCGCCTTTTGGCGCTGCGTCGGATCATGGGCGTGCGCAATTCCACGCATACGCTCGTGAAAATCCTGCAGCCGTTTTCATCCCCAGGCTTGCGGCTCGTCAATTACACCCATCCGGAGTATCGCGAGAGCCTCGCCGAACTTTTCGCCGGGCACCCCGCCGCCGCCGTCGGTGGCGCGTTGCTCGCACGCGGAACCGAGGGAGAGGCGGTGGCCGACACGCGTCGCCAGGTCCAGATCGACTGGCTGCACGACGGCGTTGCCGAAACGCTCGTCGCGGCCGAGCGCAGCTCGTCCGATGCCGAGCCGGCCGCATTGCCCGAATCGCGCGATGCGGACACGACCGCGGCGTGGATCGAAGCGGTAGTCGCCGGGAGGCGGCCTGTGCCGCCTACGCTCGCGCGCCAGGTCGACACTATCGTGCGGATCGCGCGGCGAACGTAGTTACGTCGCAAGAGCCGAACGACGAAAGTTGACATTTTTGGCGTCACTGACATACAGTGCGCTTCATGCGTTCCATTTCGAACACCCTCCGAATTAGCTTCGGCCGCCTAGCGCGGCCCCTATCGCTACGACTAGCGTAAGCCAGCCGTAGCGCCGCGTGCCGTTTGCGCGGTCCTCCTTGCAGTTCCCGCAGTTCCGTTTCGCCCAAACCGTAGTTCCCTACAACACGTAGTCGTCAGCATTCGGCCGAATACCGTTCGGACGGATCGCGAAAAGCGCCGGCGCATTGCGCCCCGGCAGGGCTGGCCAGCCGCTCGAGCCTTGCCTCGCGTTTCGCAGACGACCCAACGAACGAGGTTCGCCATGCTCCGCAATCCCGCCGGTAAATACCGACCGTTCCAGCCTGTTCGCCTCGCCACGCGCAAGTGGCCGAGCCGGACCATCGAGTCCGCGCCGATTTGGATGAGTACCGATCTTCGCGACGGCAATCAGTCGCTGATCGACCCGATGACGATCGAGCAGAAGCTGGAATTCTTCGAGATGCTGCTTGCAATCGGGTTCAAGGAGATCGAGGTCGGTTTCCCGTCGGCATCGCAAACGGACTTCGATTTCGTGCGCAAGTTGATCGACGAGCGGCGCATTCCCGACGATGTGACGATCGAAGTACTCGTGCAGTCGCGCGCCGATCTCATCGCGCGCACGTTCGAAGCGCTCGAAGGCGCGCCCCGCGCCATCGTCCATTTGTACAACGCGATCTGCCCCTCGTTCAGGCGCATCGTGTTCGACGCTTCGACCGAAGACGTCAAAACGCTCGCGGTCGAGGGCACGCGGCTCATCAAGGAAGAGGCCGAACGACGGCCCGACACGCACTGGACGTTTCAATACTCGCCCGAGACGTTCAGCATGACCGAGCTCGCCTTCGCGCGCGAAGTCTGTGACGCCGTAGCACAGACCTGGCGCCCGACGCGCGAGCACAAGATGATCCTGAACCTTCCGGCCACTGTCGAAGCGGCCACACCGAACGTGTTCGCCGATCAGATCGAATGGATGGATCGCAACCTGGCCTGGCGCGACAGCATCGTGCTTTCGGTGCATCCGCACAACGATCGCGGCACCGCCGTCGCCGCAGCCGAACTGGCATTGCTCGCGGGGGCCGAGCGCATCGAAGGATGTCTTTTCGGCAACGGCGAGCGCACGGGCAACGTCGATCTCGTGACGCTTGCGCTGAACCTTTATACGCAAGGGATCGATCCTGGCCTCGATTTCTCCGATATCGACGCAGTGCGCCGGCTCGTGGAGCGTTGCAATGCGATACCCGTTCATCCGCGCCACCCCTATGCGGGCGATCTCGTCTTCACGGCGTTCTCCGGCTCGCATCAGGACGCGATTCGAAAAGGCTTCGCACAGCAAAGTGCGACGGGATTGTGGGAAGTGCCGTACCTGCCCGTCGATCCCGCGGACCTCGGCCGCAGCTACGATGCGGTCATCCGCGTGAACAGTCAATCGGGCAAAGGCGGCTCGACATTCCTGCTCGAGCGCGGGCTTGGCTTTGCGCCGCCGCGGCGCCTGCAGATCGAGTTCAGCCATGTCGTGCAGCAAATCGCCGACGAATCCGGTGTCGAAGTCACAAGCGAAGCAATCTGCGAACGCTTCGCGCATGAGTACCTTGGCGTGCGCGGGCCGGCCATGCGCACCGACGCCGCCACCGTGCGCTGGCAGCGTCGCGAAGTCGCGCGCATTGGAGCGGGCGAAGCCGATGCCGAGGGCGATGCGCTCGTCGAAGCTTTGGCGCGCGCGCTCAGCAACGCGGCGTCTCGCCCCATCGACGTCTGTTCGTTCGAGACTGCACGCACGGCCGACGGCGGTTGGGCGGCATTCGTCGGATGCCGTGCGGGCAGCGCGCCGTTGCGTTTCGGCGTTGGCGTGCACGCCGACGCAGCGACAGCCGCGGCGGACGCACTCATCAGCGCGGTGAACAGATTCGAATGGAACGACGACGAGCGTCAGGTCGCGGCGTAAGCCGCACGAGCAGCGAGCGAGCAGCCATGCGGGCGGCGCGTTTCATTCGAGCGCGCAGCGCGTCGCGTGCCACGCGACGAGACGCCACTGCCCGCCTTCTTGCGTCTGAATGGCCGTATAGGCGATCGGATAGAGCAAGGCGCCGTTGTTCGCTTCCATTTCGATCAACGCGCGCCCCGTGACGACACAGGTCTCGCTGCCGACAGGCAACACGTCCTGCGATTGCACTTCGATTTGCCGGTAGCGGCGGCGCCCGGCGGAAATAGCGTCGATGAACTGTTGTTTCGACTCGCGCTTGCCGTTGGTATGAACGAAGCTCACGTTCTCGGACAGCAACTCGTTGAGCAACGGCACATCACCGTCAACCATCGCGCGAAATCTGTCACGCTCGAGTACGCGAATCGCTTCGATCATCTTTGCCGCCATCGCTCAGCTCCCATGCACCCGAATGCCCCACGAAGGCATCCGCGTCAGAAGTTGTATTGCAGATATAGCTGGCTGAAATTTATACCAGGATTCGGCTCTTTGATACCGGCATTCGACACATGTTGAAATCGAAAACCGGCCTGGTACTGCTGATGGCCTCCGAATTGGGCGCCGACACCGACGATTTCGGTGAACTGAAAGGCCGTCCCAAGCGAGTATCCATCCTTGATCGTCACGCGGGAGAGTCCGCGCACTCCCGCGCCCGCTTCAATGAACGGGCGAACGGCGCCGGCGCTCTTGATGAAGCGGACCATCGGCTGCACGCCGAACGCGTAGACGTCGTGACGCGATGTCCCGTTGCCTGGGTGCCAATAGGCCACATGGGCTTCGCCGACCAGAGAAAAATGCCAGCCGCCCATCTCCCACCAATTGATGCCCGGGTCCCAGACGAGCCCCAGGTCGAGTTTGTTGACATCGTGCTCGCCAAATCCGCCGCCCAGTTGCACGCCGAATGTATCGGCTCGCGCGGAGCCGGGCACCACGGCAAGCGTGGCCGCTGCCATCGCCGCTCCGACAAAAACGGTGAAGGGGCGTTGCCTGATCCGGTTCTTCTTATTCATTCGCATACTCCGAAGGGGCTCGTGGATGATCGGGCCGGTACGGCGAGGGGATTCCGCCCGAAGCGCGTCCATCTTACGGTATGGTTTTTCAGCACGTCGTACTGTCTCGCGCAAAACACAATCTCATAAAGGAAGGGTGCCAGCATTCGGTCGCACCCTCGTTCCTGGGCCCACTTCCAGCGACCTTTCCCAGGGGGGAGTATAATCAACTATCGCTTTTTAGAATCGATAGCCTGATGGAACTTCCAGTCCAATTTGAGACTCCAAGACTTAGCACTCGGCTTCCGGGAGTGCTAATATCCCCGGGGAGTCCTGTTTGTGACTGAGCGGTAATCCGATTTCAAGGAGTTTCCTACGTGAGCAACGCAATGACCCTTCCGAGCCCGCTTGCCCCGGCGTCCGCCATGGCCGCTTCGGCAGGTGCGCTGACGCTCGCGCCAACGTCGATGCTGCCGGGTCAGTTGGGCAATATCGACGCCTACATCCAGGCCGTCAACCGCATTCCGATGCTGACGGCGGACGAAGAGCGCCGGTTCGCCACCGAATTCCGCCTGCACAACAACCTCGATGCCGCGCGTCAGCTCGTCCTGTCGCATCTGCGGCTCGTCGTGTCGATCGCGCGCAACTATCTCGGCTACGGCCTGCCGCATGCGGACATAATCCAGGAAGGCAACATCGGGTTGATGAAGGCGGTCAAACGCTTCGACCCCGAGCAAAACGTGCGCCTGGTGTCCTACGCAATCCACTGGATCAAGGCCGAAATCCACGAATACATCCTGCGCAATTGGCGCATGGTGAAGGTTGCGACCACGAAGGCGCAGCGCAAGCTGTTCTTCAATCTGCGCAGCCATAAGCAAGGGCTTCAGGCGTTTTCGCCCGACGAAATCGACGGTCTCGCGAAAGAGCTGAACGTCAAACGCGAAGAAGTCACCGAAATGGAAACGCGGCTCTCGGGCGGCGATATTGCGCTCGAAGGGCACGTCGAAGACGGCGAAGAGTCGTTTGCCCCGATCGCCTACCTCGCGGATGCGCACAGCGAGCCAACGGCCGTGCTGGCCGCGCGTCAGCGCGACAAGCTGCAAACGGACGGCATCGCCGAAGCGCTCGATTCGCTCGACGCACGCAGCCGCCGCATCATCGAGGCACGCTGGCTCAATGTCGAGGACGACGGGTCGGGGGGCTCGACGCTGCATGAGCTCGCCGCCGAGTTCGGCGTTTCGGCGGAGCGGATTCGCCAGATCGAAGCCAGTGCGATGAAAAAGATGCGCAACGCGTTGACCGCGTACGCCTAAGACGCGTCGATCCAGTCCCCTCGAAAGGGGGCATAAAAAGAGCGGCATCAGGTCACCCTGGCCGCTCTTTTTCATTGCCCGAAGCAAGGCGTACTTCGGGCTGGCATCGCGTGTCTCAGACAGGCTGCGGCGAGGCACCCGCGGCCGGCGGCACGCGCGTGGCCAGTTGCTTCGCATAGCGCTGCGCGGCGGTGCCGCATACGATGTGGAACGTATCGGCCGACACCCACGCAACGTCAAGCTCGCCGAGGCGCTGGCGATCGACAGCGCCCGGATCGCGTACAACCACGCGCAGGCGCGTCGCCGCGACGGCGTCGAGCGCCGCCACATTGGTCGCGCCGCCAAACACGGCGAGCCAGCGCATCGGATCGGGGTCGAGGGGCCCGCTCGGTCCTTGCTCGGCGGCAGCGGCAGCCGGCGCGGGCTGCCCCGCGGTGCCCGCCATGGTCGCGCGGATCTCGTCGGCAATCATGTCCGCTTCCGGACCAATCACGACCTGTACGTTGCGCGCATCGCGTTTGAGCACGCCACGCGCACCGATCGCCTTTAATTGGGACTCCGAAATTTTCTCGGCATCGACCACCGACAGGCGCAGGCGCGTCGTGCAGGCGTCGACGAGCGTAAGATTCGACGCTCCGCCCAGCGCGGCGATGTAGCGCGCGGCACGCGGCGCGGCGGCGCCCGCCGTCGGTGCGACATAACCGCCGGCCGCGAACGATTCGACCTGAGCTTCGGTTGTGGCGGGCTCGCGGCCCGGCGTGGCCATGTTGAACTTGCGGATGAAGAACCGGAAAAGGCCGTAGTAGATCGCCGCGTAGACGAGCCCGATCGGAATCGCGAGCCAGCCTTTGGTCGATAACCCGTAGTTCAATACGTAGTCGATCGCGCCGGCCGAGAACGTGAAGCCGAGATGAATGCCAAGCGCCTGACAGATCGCGAGCGACAAGCCCGTGAGCAACGCATGGATCACGTAGAGCACCGGTGCGAGGAACATGAAGCTGAACTCGACGGGCTCGGTCACGCCGGTCAGAAAGGACGTCAGCGCCATCGAGAACAGCAGACCGCCCACCATCGCCCGACGCTCCTTCGGCGCTTCGTGCAGCATCGCGAGGCATGCCGCCGGCAGGCCAAACATCATGATCGGGAAGAAGCCCGTCATGAAACCGCCCGCGGTCGGATCTCCGGCAAAGAAGCGATGCAGATCGCCCGTCACCGCCGCGCCACCGCCCGGCGGCGTGAACGTGCCGAACACGAACCACGCGAGCGAATTGATGATGTGGTGCAGGCCCGTCACGAGCAACAGCCGGTTCAGCGTGCCATAGACGAATACGCCGATTGCGCCTGCCGTGGTGAGCCAGTGGCCCGTCGCGTCGATGGCCGCCTGCACGGGCTGCCAGACGTACCCGAACACGATGCCCAGCACGACGCAGACGAGCCCGGTCACGATCGGCACGAAACGCTTGCCGCCGAAGAATGCCAGATAATCGGGCAGCTTGATGTCCTTGTAGCGGTTATAGAGCATCCCCGCCACGACGCCCGCGATGATCCCCGACAGCACGCCCATATTGAGCTTGTCGTTGATGTCCTTCATCACGGCGATTTCGATCAGATAGCCGATCGCCCCAGCCAACGCCGCAACGCCGTTGTTGTCCTTCGCGAAGCCCACCGCCACGCCGATCGCGAACAGCAACGGCAGGTTGTCGAAGATGGTGCCGCCTGCATCGGCAATCATCTTGATGTTGAGCACATCGGCCTGGCCGAGTCGCAGCAAAATGCCCGCGACCGGCAGTACCGCAATCGGCAGCATCAGCGCGCGTCCTAGCCGCTGGACCTTCAAAAATGGGTTTCCGTCCATGAATGTCTCCAATGTCTTAGGGTCTGTTTACATATGGAACGCGCGTGCGTTGCCACGAGAAGGGCCGCTCGCGAGGAACGCGACGAA
>CBJLAJ010000135.1:0-14582 GCA_966421005.1 uncultured Paraburkholderia sp. | reverse complement strand
GAGAACTGTCATGAGCGCACTGATGATCAAAGACCTTTCCGTCAAGGAAGAACTCGGCACGAAGGCCATGAAGGCCGTTCGCGGCGGCTACATGTTCGCACCTTTCCCGAGTTTCAAGGTCGACATCGACAAGAGCAAGACCGTCAACGCACAACAAATGATCCAGCAAGGTCTCAGGATCGATAACGTGAGCGACAACAACAACGCCTTCGCTACGGGCTTGTCGACGACGATCAAGCCGACGATGGAAGCGCACAACAACGTCACCGTGTACTGATGCACGGCTGGAATCCGCGGCGCTCGCACCTGAGCGCCGCGGGCTTTCCACCAGGATCGAAAACCATCGTCCAGTCCACACGGGCGCTGCGTCACCGCACGGATTCCGTATCGAACGAAATCCGCCGGCATCGGTAGAGATACCTCACCGGACGTGCTTTACTGGAAAGGCGCGCTGCACGTGCAGTACAGCCGGGAAAGATCGGAGAACATCGTGTCCGCGTTGCCTGATTCGTTCGTCGCCTGCCGGTCGAGCGCCGCTCGCATTTTCGCTGCAAGTGTCGCTGCGTTGTCGTTGCTCGCCGGCTGTGTCGACGTGCACATGGCCGACTACAAGCGCCCCGATACGCCTGCCAAAACATCGTGGTCCGACAAGACGGGGGCCCTCGTTTCCGCGGCCGACACCATTGCCCCCGACTGGTGGAAGGGCTTTCACGACCCGTATCTCGACTCGCTGATCGCCAAAGCGATTCAAGGCAACTTCGATATCAAAGTGCTCGCAGCGCGCATCGACGTTGCGAGCGCGCAGATCGGCGAAGCAAAGGCGGGCGCATTGCCGACGGCCGATCTGGGCGCGGGCGCGAATTTCCAGAAAGTCACGGGACAGCCGCTTTCGAGGCAATACAACGTGGCAGGTCAGGTCAACTGGGACATCGACATCTGGGGCAAGGTCGCGAAAGGCGTGCAGGCGCAAAAGGCGGAGTTTCATGCGACCGAAGCCGACTGGCGCGCGGGCTACCTGGAACTGGTGTCCAACGTCGCGACCACCTATTTCCAGATTCTTCAATTCGATGACCAGATCGTCGCGCAGCAGAAGATGGTCGACGAAAACAAGGTGATCCTCAATATCTACGACGGCATGAGCCGCAGCGGTCTCATTCCTAAGACGCAGTTCATGCGTCAGCAGGCCGAGGTCAATCGTCTGACGAAGGATCTCATCGACTTGCGCCGCTCGCGCAATCTCGCGAACAACGCGCTGTGTACGCTGCTAGGCGTGCCTGCCGGTGAGTTCGCCGTACCGGCGGGGCATCTGCAACAACGCGTGCAACTGCCGCCGGTGCCGGGCGGCCTGCCGGCGCAATTGCTATCGCGACGGCCGGATCTCGTCGCGGCGGAGCTGCGCGTGCTCGAAGCCTACAACCTCGTCGGCGAAGCGAAGCTCGCGCAATTACCGACCATCAGCCTGACAGGTCATGGCGGCACGGCGAGTTTTGCGCTGTCGAGCCTGCTCAAGTCGTTCACGCTGGGTCTGATGCCGAGCATCAATATTCCGCTGCTCGATCCGAGCGTACGTGCGCATGTCAAGACGACGCAAGCGCAAACGAGCGTGGCCGAGCAGCAGTACCGGCAAGCGGTGATGGCAGCTTTCGAGGAAGTCGAAAACGCGCTCGTCAATCTCGATGCGCACAGGCAGCAGCGCATCGAATTGCAAGAGGAAGTGCAGAGGCTGCGCGTCGTCGCGGATCAGATCGAGGCACAACTGCGCGAGGGGGTCACCTCGCAGTTGGAAGTATTCGAGACGGAGCGCACGTTGCTACAGGCGCAGCTCGAGTTGCTCGCGAATCATCAGCAAATACTCACGGACACGGTACTGCTCTATAAGGCGCTCGGCGGTGGATGGACGGCTGTCGACGTTTCGAACCAAACGCTGTAGCAGTAATGTCGATTGACTAACCCCATGCGTGACTTAAACTTTTTGTCGGCACTTAGTGTTGCAAAGACATGAATCCCGGCGAGGCTCCGATTGCTGAAATGCGAGCGGTTCTGGACAACGCGTTCGATGTCCTGCTCCTGCCTGTCTCGCATCCTTCTCTCGGTTCGATCCGAATCAGCGACGACTTGTTTGCCATTGGCCGCGGCGAACTGCCTTTTGTCGATTATCCGCGCGAGCTGATCGCTAAACTTTCGCGTCGGCACGCGCGCATTTTCAGCGAGCACGGTACCGTTTATGTGGCCGATCTCGATAGCAAGAACGGCACGAGCGTCAACGGTATCCCCGTGCAGCAGATGCCTGCTCGCGTACGCGCCGGCGACGAGTTGAGCTTTGGCGACGAGTTGACCTATCGCGTGGCAATCGAGCCGCGTCCGTTCAGCTCCGCCTCCGCGCGCGGCAGGCAGCTCACGATCACGCTGGAGCCGGAGCGCGCGGACCTCGGGTTGGAGACGATCGATATCACGGCGTTTCCGTTTCTCGTGAGCAAGACGGACGCGCTGTTTGCGCGCTACAAGGACCGCTATCCGCACGAGGTCAATTACATTTCCCGGCGCCATGCCCATATTTTTCTCAAGGGCGGTGAACCGTGGATCGAGGACCTGGGCAGCACTAACGGCACCTTCGTGAACCGAAAACGTCTGGGCGAATCGTCTGTTGGGCTGAAAACCGGCGACGTCATCGGATTCGGCGGCGATCACTTCGTGTATCGGGTCGCCATCGGCAAGACGTACGAGATCGAACCGACCGTGACACAGCTTGTAATGCCGGCTGCCGCTGCGGCAATGCCGCCATCTGCTCCGGGGTCTTCGCATGCGAGCGCCGACGACCTGGACAAGACGACCTTCGTCGGTGCGGCGCATTCGTTTCTGGACATCTTCTGCGTCGATCGTGCACTGCTGCGTGAAGACGAGGTCAACCAGAATGCACCTCCGGCCGCACCCGAAGAGCCGGGGCGAGCGCCGGCCCAACGTACGCCAAGGCGCTGGCGGCTGCTACTCAGCGAATTCACGCGCACGTTTGCCGGTGGAGACCGAACGACGCTGCGGCGCATCGGGTGGGGAAGCCTGGGCGTACTGCTCGTCGTTGTCGGAATCGCCGTGGTGCTATACATGCGCGGCGCGTCTGAACGCGAAGTGAAAGATCTGCTGGCGGCCGGAGAATACGAAACGGCGGTGGCAGTAGCCACATCCTATCTGCAGCATCACCCCTCCAGCGACACGATCGCCGCGCTCGCGAGCGAGGCGCTGATGAAGGCGCGTGTACCCGGTTGGCTCTCGGCATTGCGGGACAAGCAGTTCGACCGCGCGTCGACACTCGTGGAAGAAATGCGGACGTCGAGCCAGGGGAATGCCGATGCGCTGTCATTGATCAACCAATTGGGCTGGATCGTGGCGCTCGAGCGCTTCGTGGCCGGACGCGGCGGGCCGGACGCGCCCATTCGCATCTATCGCGACGAAAGCCGCATCGACGATCTGCTCAAACGCTGGGACGACGACGCGAAAGGACACCAGCGCATGCTGGATCGCATCGCGTCGTATGTGCCCGAGTTTGCCGAGCCCTACGCACTGGCAATGAGCCATTTGCGCCAACTGAAAACGGACGATTCGGTGTATCTCGCCGCGATCGAACGCCTCAATGCGACGATTGCTACCGACCTCGCGCAGGACAAGCCCGATGCGCTGCCGGCCGTGCTTGACGACTATGCTCAACGTTACCCGAGGCTTGCCGGATTGGACGTGGTCCGCACCGATTTACAGCAGTACGCGGACCTTTTCGGCGCGTTGAAGGCCCGCCATCTGACGCCCTTGCTGGGGTCGCTCCAAAAAGTGCATTTCCGCACGCCGCCGTTTCAGTCGCAATTTCGCCAATTGCGCGCGAGCCGGCTGCCGTCGCCGGATCTCATTGCCCGGCACGACGCGGTGAGCGCCGCCTGGCTCAGGGGCGACAGCCAGCAGGCACTGGCTGGCTTGCAAGCGATACCTGTGGGATCGTGGTCCGATGCTGTGTCGGCGGAGCTGGCCCACAAGAAAGCGCTCGCCGACCAGTTCGCCGAACTGCGGACGAATCGCGGCGGCCCGGGCGGTGCGGGTAATCGCGACGATAAATTATTGTCGTTTTACGCGAGCCTCGATCCCGTGGAGGACGCGTACTACGTCCACGCCATCCAGGGCGACGTCGACGCGCTGCGAGACAACGCGCTCGCGCGCGCTCAGGACAGGATCGATCGAGCGCAGGCGATGTGGAAGCAATATCGCGGCAACGGTTCGATTGGCGGCACGCAGCGTCTCGAGAGCGGAATCTCGGACGGTTTTCGCAACCAGGCGCGTTTGCTCGCGCAAGCGTACGCGTCAGCGCACCTGGGCATGCGCATCTATACGCAATTGAAGGCGCCGCATCCGGCCGGCTCGGATCAGCTCGCCGCTCAGATCGAAGCGGAAACGCAATTGCAGCGACGTTCGCTCGAGGAGTTGCGAATGGTGCTCGATCCGGGACTGTTGAAAGCGAAACTCGCCTTGATCGGAGGCGCCGGCAACGATGAAGCGCGACCCTCACCCTAGGCCGCTATACGAGGCGCTGGAAGACCATAGCGCCGAAGGTATCGCGATTCTCACGGCTCAGCCCGTGCGCATTGCGCGCGCGCTCGTGCTGACGCTGGTTGCGCTCGTCGTCGCGGGGCTGTTGTGGTCGTTCGTCGGCAGAGCCGACGTCATCGTCACGGCGCCAGGCACGCTTTCGCCTGAATCGGACGTGCGCCGTATCTATGCACCGATCGACGGCGAACTCACGGATCTGTATATCGCTGAAGGACAGCCGGTGTCGAAGGGCGACGTGCTCGCTCGAATCAATGCACGTGGGGCGATAGAAGCCGCGACCAACGCATTGCAGGCGCAATTGAAACTGGAGGACGCCGAGCGCGAGTGGAAAGAGTTTCCGCAAAAGAAAGCGCTGATGGAGCGTAAAGCGGCAGCGCTCAAAGATCAGCTGGAAGTGGAGGAGCGTCTGCACGAAAACCGGATTTCCGAGGGAACGACGAAGCTTGCGGAAGGGCAAAAGGCGCAACTGGAAGAAGCGCGCAGCTCGCTCGACAATGCGCGCCGAACACGCGACGCGGCGCGCCAGGAGGCGGATAAATATCAGCGCCTCTTTGCGCAGCCTGGCGGCGGTGGGGTGGCTGAACTGCAGGTCGATGCGAAACGCAATGCCTACCTGGAGGCGGAAAATGCATACCGCGTCGCGCAATCGCGATTGACCGAACTCGATTTCAAACTGAGTCACGAATACGCGCAAGCGAACGCACAGCTCGAAACCAGCGGCCAGCAGGCAACGACCTTGCAAATCGAGTATGACGATGCGATCCGGGCCATCGCCAGCACCGAAGAAAAGCTGCGCTTGCAGTTGCAGACGGCAAGACTCGTTGCCGATGCGGCCGCACGTATCCGCTTCGAAAATATCGACAAGGACAATTTCCTGCTGATTCTGGCGCCGACATCGGGTGTGGTTACCGAAGTCACGTCGACGCAAACCGGCGACAAGATTCAGGCGAATACGCCGCTCGGCGGTATCGCGCCCAAGGATGCCCGGCCCATACTGAAGATCGAGATCGCCGAGCGCGATCGCGCGTTTTTGCACGAAGGTATGCCCGTCAAGCTCAAGTTCAACGCGTTCCCATACCAGCGCTATGGGCTCATCGACGGCACGCTTGCGTACATCTCGCCGGCGACCAAGCCTTCGGCGCAGGACAAGCAGCCGGTCTACGAAGGCCGCGTATCGCTCGACAAGAATTACTACCAGGTCGCCCAGACCCGCTATCCGCTCCGTTACGGCATGACGGCGAGCGCGGAAATCGTCGTGCGCGAGCGGCGGCTGATCGACCTGGGGCTGGACCCGTTCAGACAATTGGCCGGATAACCATCGTTAGAGGAGCAGGCGAGATGACCCCGATCGTACGAATCGATGACGAAGTCGTTGACGTCGGCGAATTCATTCGTCTACTGAAACTGACGGGACAATTCGAAAACCTGATCGAGCAGATGGTGCGCGACAAACTGACCGTGCATGCCGCGAAAAAGCATGGCATCGCGATCACGGACGCCGACATCCAGGAGCGCGCCGATCAATTCCGGCGCGTGCGTGGACTGCACCGCGCGGCGGATATGAACCAGTACCTCGATACGCTCAAAGTCAGTCTCGACGAGTTCGAGGCTTTTATTACGGACAGTCTGTATCAGGAAAAGATGCTCGAACAGGTTGGCAGCGATGGCGAGATCGAGGAGTACTTTTCGATGAATTCACCGAAGTTCGATGCCATCGAAGTGAGCCATATCCTGCTCGACGACGAAGGTAAGGCGAAGGAGATGATCTCGTATTTGCGCGACGATCCCGCTGCATTTTCGGAAATGGCGCGCGAGCACTCGATTGCGGATACCAAAGCCTCCGGCGGTGTGATCGGCAAAGTGCTGCGCGGCTCCCTGAAACCCGATATCGAGGCGAAGATCTTCAATGCGGACGTTGGCGAACTGTTGGGGCCGTTCCCATCGCCGGACCGTTCGTGCTTCGAAATTTTCGCTGTTACCGCCAAATACCCGGCCGTGCTCGATGCGGACGTTGCGTCGGAAATCAAGCGCCTCGTGCGTGAGGAGTGGCTCATGTCGCGTGCGCAGGAACACATCATCGAAACGCTGTGACCACGCTGCCCTACCGAAGACGGATGAGCGAATGCTGACTACTGACCGGAACCGCACCTGACATGGATGCACCGCAAGCCACACCGACCATCGCCGATTTCCTCTCGACGGTCGAGATTCTTTCGCCTTTCTCGCGCGAGGAAATCGACCGTCTCGCCGAACATGCGCAGTCGCGCTTCTTCTCCTTCGGCGAAACCGTATGCAGTGCCGGCGATGCCGCCGATGGTCTCTACGTTGTCAAGTCGGGATCGGTGCGCATTTTTACGGAGGAGCACGGTAAGGAAATCAGCATGGGGGTGCGCAAGGCCGGCGAAGTCTTCGCGGACATTGCGATGCTGCGTACGTATGTGCATGAATCGTCGGTGCGTTCTTCAGCCAAGACCGAATTGCTCTTCGTGCCTCACTCGGCTATCGAACCCGTGATCACGGGCAATCAGGCCGCGCTCGCGTTCGTCGCGAGCTATGTCGCGATCAATTCCGCGGGCGGCTTCGTGGCGCAGCTATTCGATCTGCGCGGCAAGCTCGACAAAGCGGAGCTCGAGGAGTATGTGCGCAGCGTTGGTGCAAAACGCGTCGGCGCCGGCAAGGAAATTCTCAAGCAGGACGCGCGCGGCGACCGTCGGCTTTATGTGATCCGGCAAGGCGAAGTACGCGTCGTACGGCACGAGGACGGCAGCGATTACACGCTCGCCACGCTGCACGAAGGCGAAATCTTCGGCGAAAAGGCGTGCCTCTTGCGGCAGGAGCAGAATGCGTCGGCAATCGCGACGACCGATACGCGCCTGCTCGTCATTCCCGAGCGTACAGTGCATTTCATCCTCGAGCGCAATCCGAAACTGCGCGAGGTGCTCGACGAACGCATCAAATACGCCGATCGCGAGCTGGATCGGCAAAAGCGTATTGAACAGCGCCGGAAAGCGCCATTGAGGCTCGATCTGCATACGAAGCCCGAAATGGGCGAGCGGGTGATCCGGCGCTTTGCGCTTGTGGAGCAGGCGGAGGAAATGGATTGCGGTGCTGCGTGCCTTGCGATGATCTGCAAGCACTACGGCATTCCGATGACGCTCGGCAAGCTGCGGGAACTCGCGAACGTGACGACGCAAGGCGCGACGCTGGACAGCCTTGCGCGCGCGGGAGAATCGCTCGGGTTCACCGCGCGCGGTGTGCAGTGTACGTTCGACTCGCTGCGCGGCTTCGACTTGCCATTCATCGTGCATTGGGAGGGCTACCATTACGTGATCGTCTACGGCGTGTCGAAAGATCGTGTGTGGCTTGCCGATCCAGCCTTGGGTTTCCGAAAGTTGGCGCTGGAAGACTTCGAGCGCGGCTGGAGTGGGACCTGTCTGCTGTTTTCGGCGGGGCCGAATCTCGTCCAGCTATCGGCGGCGCGTTCGCCGTGGCTGCGGTTCATCGGCTATCTGACGCCATACAAGCAGATTCTGCTGCATCTTTTTCTCGCGACCTTCGTGATTCAGGTGCTGGGCGTGATTCCGCCATTGATCATTCAGAACATATTGGACGGCGTGATCGTCCACCAGAACATTGGGCTGCTGCACCTGCTGATACTCGGGCTCATCATTTCGAACCTGTTCTCGCAGTTGATGTCGATGATCCGCGCGTATCTGTCGAACTTCATGGTTCGTAACATGGATTTCGCGATGATGTCGCAGTTTTTCCGTCACACGATGTCATTGCCGTTCTCGTTCTTCGCAAAGCGCAAGACGGGGGACATTTTTGCGCGCTTTCAAGAGAACGTGACGATACGCGCGTTTCTGACCGAGTCGACGGTCACGACCGCGCTCAATTTATTGATGGTGTTCATCTACTTCGCGATCATGTTTTTCTATAACGCGAAAATGACGCTGGTGCTGATCGCCTTCGTGATTCCGATCATGGCGTTGACGGTGATCGCGACGCCGAAGATAAAAGCCTATGCGCGCGAAACGTTCGCGGCTTCGACCGATTCGAAGGCCTTTTTGATGGAGGCGCTCTCGGGTGTCGAAACAGTCAAGGGCATGGGCATCGAGCGGCCCGTCCGGTTGCGCTGGGAAAAGAAATACGCGAAAGCGTTGGAGGTGCAATATCGCGCCCACGCATTCAACATTTCCATCGGTTTCGTGAGCCAACTGTTGAATGCCGCGACGACGATCGCGGTGCTCTGGGTCGGCGCGAATCTCGTGCTTGCGCGCGAATTGACGATCGGTCAGTTGATCGCGTTCAACGCATTCATGGGCAGCGTGCTGAGCCCGCTGATGGGGCTTGTCGGTCTGTGGAGCATGGCCAACGACGCGGGCGTGGCGATGGAGCGTCTCGGCGACGTGCTCGACATCGAGCCGGAGCAGAAGCCGGAAGATCTTCCGTCGCGCGTGATGCTGCCCGACCTCCAAGGCGAAATCAGCCTGAACGGCGTCTATTTCCGGTACGGCGACAATGACAGTGCCTACGTACTGGAAAACATCAGCTTCGACATCAAGCCGGGCGAGCTCGTTGCAATTGTCGGACGCAGCGGATCGGGAAAGACGACGCTCGCGAAGCTGCTCGTCGGTTTTTACGCACCGAGCGAAGGCAAGATGACTGTCGACGGCTACGACATGAGCGTCATCGACAAAGCGTTCTATCGCGCTCAGATCGGCTATGTGATGCAAACCAATCTGCTGTTTTCAGGCACGATTGCGGAGAACATTGCAAGTGGCGACGACACGCCGGACCGAAGGCGCATCGAGGAAGTCGCAAAAATGGCGGATGCGCATGCGTTTATCGCCAAGCTGCCTCTGGGCTACGAGCAGGTCGTCGGCGAGCGCGGCATCGGGCTTTCGGGCGGCCAGATTCAACGACTGTGCATTGCGCGCGCGCTATATCACGATCCGCGTCTACTCGTATTCGACGAAGCAACGTCAGCGCTGGATACTCAATCGGAGAGCAATATCCTCGGCAACATGCAGCACATCCTCAGAGGACGCACCGCGGTCATCATCGCGCACCGGCTCAGTACGATCATGCGCGCCGATACGATTCTCGTGCTCTATGAAGGCGCGATCGTCGAGCAAGGACGTCACGAGGAACTGGTCAACCGGAAGGGCATGTACTACCAGCTCGTCCAGAAACAATTGAGCGCCTGATGAAAATACTGGATCAGCAGCCCGACGACGGCGGCTCCGCCCTCTCTTATGCAGGATTGATCGAGAAGATCGAGATCTTGCGCTCGACGCTGCGCTGGTCGTCGCGGCTCGAACGCGCGGACATCGAGAAGCTGCTGAGGCAGGCGAGCCTGTTGCGCGACGAAGTGATGCAGATGTCGCATAAGGAGCGCTTCGTGCAGGCCGCGGTGGTCGAGCCGTTGCGCGGCGATCAGTCGCGCGCGGCGCGGCGCCAGGCTTTGCTTGCGCGCAGCTTCGTTTTCGAGGGCACGTTTGGCGACAACCCCAAGCTGCTCGAAGCACTGGAAATCGCGGAGAAAGCGGCGCCGACCGATCTGCCTGTGTTGATCGACGGTGAGAGCGGCACTGGCAAGGAACTGATGGCGAAGGTCATCCATGCGAACGGCCTTCGCGCGGACAAGCCTTTTATCTCCGTGAATTGCGGCGCCATTCCCGAGAACCTGCTCGAGTCGGAACTGTTCGGCCACAGGAAAGGCGCCTTCACCGGTGCAACGAACGATCGCAAAGGCAAGTTTGAAAGCGCTCATACGGGAACGATCTTTCTCGATGAAATCGGCGAATTGCCTTTGACGGGGCAGGTGAAGTTACTGCGCGCGCTCGAAGCGCATGAAATACAGCGCGTCGGTTCCGATGAGCCGATCTCCATCGATACGCGTGTCGTGGCGGCGACGAACCGAAACTTGCGTAAGCTCAGCGAGCAGGGCACATTCCGCGAAGATCTGTTTTATCGGCTCAGCGTGATACATGTGACGTTGCCGCCGCTGCGCGAACGGCGCGATGAAATCCCACTGTTGATTCAGTATTTCGGCGACGAGGCAGCAGGCGTGCTCAAACGCCGCCCAGTGAGGATAACGCCCAAACTGAGGGATTTTATGCTCACCTATGCCTACCCCGGCAATATCCGCGAGTTACGCAACCTGATGTATCGCATATCTTGTCTCGCAAGCGATATTGCGGATGTCGACCATCTGCCGACCGACATGCGACCCACTTCATCGGTTGGGGCATCGATATTGGGAATAGCGAACAATACCGCGGACGGAGCGGCAAGCGTAACGAATATGCTCTCGCTGAGCGACGCAAAACGGGCGGCAAGCGATGAAGCAGAGAAGGCCTTTTTGCAGCGCGGCTTGCAGGAAGTGGGCGGCACGGTCGCCGAACTGGCGCGGCGCGTCGACATGAATCGCTCGCATCTGCAGATGCTGCTGAAGAAACACGGATTGCATTCGAAGGATTTTCGTCGGCAGCATGCGCCGCGCAATGCGGGTCGAAGCGATGCGCAGGGGAGCGACGAAACCGAGATGCAGTGAAGGCGGGTGTCGAAGAATCGACTCAAGGGGCAGGGTTCAGTAAGGTCTTGTCGGCGGCCTGCGTGTCTTCGGCCTGCACGACGATGGCTGTTATGTTGTCGTGGCCCCCGCGCGCCAGTGCCGCATCGACGAGTGCATGTGGTGCGTGCAGGCAATCCACGCTCATGAGTGTCCGCAGTATTTCGTCATCGCTGAGTTCGTTGCTCAGTCCGTCGCTGCAAAGCAGAAAGACGTCTCCATCAGCAACTTCGGTCGCGTCTTCCTCCAAATCGAGGTGATCGGTTGCGCCGATCGCGCGCGTGATGATGTTGCGGGCTGGATGGCGGCGCGCTTCTTCTTCGGTCAGGTAGCCGGATTGCCGTAGCGCCTCAACCTGGCTGTGGTCTCGCGTCAGCTGACGCAACTGGCCTTGCCGTAGCAGATAAATGCGGCTGTCGCCTGCCCATAGATAGCCGCAAAAACGATCGCGCGCGAGCAGCACGACGACCGTTGTGCCGATGCGCTGCACCTGCCTGCGCTCAGCTTCGTCGCGCAATTGTTCGTTCGCTGTTTGCAGCCTTGCACGGGCTTCGGCGATCGATTGCTTGATACCTGTCGTATCGGGCAACTGGCCGAGCACGTCGATGACGAGCCGGCTCGCGACGTCGCCGACGTCGTGTCCGCCCATGCCGTCAGCCACGGCCCACAGGCCGCGTTCCGGTTCATCGAGACAGGCATCCTCGTTGATCGCGCGCACGCGGCCAGTGTCCGAGCATGCCGCCGATGTCCAGCGAAATCGACTGATAGGGACCACGACCACTACGCCTGGTTTCTGCTCCGTTCGTCGGGCGCGACATTGATGTTCGAGTTGTTGCCGGTGTTGCGCACATCGACCGTCTGGAACTGGTTGATCATTTGGTTAGCATAGAAGTTGTTCGTGATGTCGTACAGGTTGACGACAGGTCCCACACTTGGCGTGTCGCGGACATACGGCGTGATCCAACCGAATACCCAGGGTGCGCCGCCGCCTCCGCAGATTCGCGACATGGCCTTGCGGTCGAGTGCGAGGTTGTGCGGAAGATCGGTGATGGTGATCGATGCCATGACTCGTCTCCGGAGTGGCCTCGGCGGTCTGTCGCGAGGCGGGAAATCAAAAAGGCGTTGCGGCTGATAGTGCAAAGGCTATGCCAATGCGCTTCGTTAGCCGGACCGACATGATGGCGCCTTGCCGGACGCGGGTTGTCGCGAACGTGTCGTGACGCGGTCACGCTCAAAGGATGATCGAGGTTGGCGCACGGCCAACACAGCGCACGTGCAACAGGTGGGGCAGCCAACACTTTCAGGGGTCCGGCTACTCACACCGTCGTAGCGAAAAGTGGCGGCGAGTACGCAACACAAAGGGCGAAAAACCTGTTGGCGCCGCACCGACACAAACTGCGTCAGAGTCTCCTTGATTCGCCCAATTCATCGATAAATCAATGGCTTGCTGAATATGGTCCGGATGATGCAAAAGAGCCCGCAACAGTGTTGGCCTTTTGAATCGAGTACCGAGGCAAGCCATGAACCGCACGCACCAACAATCAGGCAGTGAACAAGGCACCGATCGGGCAGCCGCCTACGCATCGGCCGACGTTCTGCTCGACGCCTCGTGTGACGAACCCGCCCTCGGTGCGCATCTGGTCACGCAACGCCGCGGTTACGAACATCACGGCATCTACGCCGGCCACGGCATGGTCATCCACTACGCGGGTTTCGCGAAGTCTGCTCATCGCGGCCCTGTCGAAAAAGTATCGCTTGCTCAGTTCGCCGATGGACACGAACTCGCTGTCCGTCCGCATCCGTTTCCGAAGTTCTCGGGCGAAGAAGCGGTGCGCCGTGCACATACGCGTCTTGGCGAGAACTGCTACCGCCTGCTGACGAACAACTGCGAACACTTCTGTGCGTGGTGCCTGCTTGGCGAAAGCCGCAGCGAACAGGTGCATACGTGTCTCACGCATCCGCGTGCTGGCGTGCGTGCGCTGATGTGCCTCGCCAGTGCTTTCGTCGAAAACCGGATGTGCTTCGGCCGCGCCGTTGCTACTGCGGTATGAGCCTGAAATTCGAAGCGTAAAGCGTCTAGGAGACCATCATGAGCGCCACCGAAAAGACACTGCACTGGGCCGTCGACAAATGGCTCGCGCCGACACCTGCCACGCCCGCGCGCGTTGTGCGCTTTTTCCGCTCGCAGAGGCATTGCCGCGGTGTGTGTGTCGAGGCGGCGCATCCCGGCGGGCTGCTGTCGTTCTTCTTTTTCCGTCACGACGACGGATCGTGGAATGTATTCCCACCCGCCCAATCCGGGCCCGCGATGTTTGCATCGAGGATGGCGTCATGAGTTGCCATTGCCACCAGGCGGGAACGTAGCCGTTTCGGTGCCGTTCGGCTCTGGATGACCGCGAACGCGAGCGTGCTTGCAAACACCGTAACGTGCGATGATGGTGCCGTTGGTCCCCTTCGAGGCTACTTTGGTCGCTATCGGAGGGGGCGGCGAGCTATCGAGAAGCCGCGTTCGGCGGACGTCCGGGCAGTCACGCAACCGAAGGTCCGCTTCAAGTTCAACGCGCAACGCGTCGGCGGCCTGAATGCAGAAACGATGGGGAGTGTATCTTGAGCAATATCGGCTTTCATTTTCGTCAGGGCAGTGTTCCGCTCCTGATCTCGATTCCTCATCTTGGTACGGAAATCCCCTCGGAGGTTCGGGAACAACTGACCGATATAGCAGGCGTTGTCGCGGACACTGATTGGCACCTCGATCGCCTTTACGGCTTTGCCGCCGACATGGGCGCATCGGTACTAGGCGCGCGGTTTTCGCGCTACGTGATCGATCTCAATCGCCCGTCGACCGGTGAAAGCCTCTATCCGGGGCAGACGACGACAGGGTTATGTCCCACGGAGACATTCCGCGGCGAGCCGCTGTATCCGAATGGGGGCGCGCCCGATGCGAGCGAAATGAAGCGTCGCTTGGATGCGTATTGGCATCCGTATCATGCGAAGCTGCGCGACGAACTGGACCGCTTGAAAACCGAATTCGGCAGCGTCCTGCTCTGGGAGGCCCATTCGATCGCCAGCGTGCTACCACGTCTATTCGAAGGCAAGTTGCCTGATCTGAATGTGGGCACGAACTCCGGTAACAGTTGTGACGGGCGCGTGCTCGATGCGATAACCTCGTCGTTGAGCGATCAACCGTTCACGTGGGTGGCGAATGGACGCTTCAAAGGCGGGTACATCACGCGCGCCTATGGCCAACCGGAGCAACGCGTACATGCGGTTCAGCTCGAGATGTGCCAGTCCACGTATATGAATGAAGCGGCGCCGTTTGATTATCTGCCTGATCTTGCGGCAAAGGTCGAGCCGGTGGTCGAACGCATGGTATCGGCGGCACTCGAGGTAGTGCGCTCGCTTGCGCACCGATAAATAATGC
>CBJLAJ010000134.1:0-14632 GCA_966421005.1 uncultured Paraburkholderia sp. | reverse complement strand
CGAACCAGGTGTAAAACGGCGCGTTCGATTCGTCGAGCACCTGGGTGAACGGCTTTCTCCACGACAGCGTCTCGCGCGCGAGCTTCGCCCAGAATCCTTCGAAGTCACGCTCGGCTTCGCCCGCCAACGCGCGGTAGGCGTCCATGCCGGACACCGTCGCATTCGCCACGAACGCGGCAGGCGGCGCAAAGACGCGGCTTTCGTGAAGGACTGATTCAATCGCAGACATCGACAACTCCCTAATCGACAAGGTGAATTCGTATTCAGGCAGCCGCAAGCTGGATTCGATGGATGCTGCGACGCAGCATGTGCCACATCCATCCAGCGCATCGGCAACATCCCGAGAATATGCCCTGCACCGGCCCTGCCGCAACTCGCGTGATACCTGGCGATTGCTCTGTCCTATACGGTGCGCTCGAGGTCGAATAGCTCTGATGCGCACACCGGTGTGCGCACCCCGCTGCCCCTCGCTGCCTTTACCGCGCCGCGCCCACGCGCCTACAATGCGCGGCTCGACATCGCATCCGAATCAAATGAATCGATACGCTTGGTTTCTCATCGCCGCGATGCTGCTGGTGGGCAGCAACGTCGGCATCGGCAAGTCGATTGTCGCTTTCGTTCCCGTCCCGCTTTTTGCCACGCTGCGTTTCGTCATTGCACTCGCCGTGCTTTGGCCACTTTTGCGCGTCGGCAAAATGAAGCGCGTCAAGCGCGACGAATGGTTCAATCTCTTCTTGCAAGCCCTTTTCGGCACGTTCGGATTCACGCTGCTGATGTTGGGCGGCGTCGCCCGTACGAGCGCGGTGGCCGCCGGCGTCATCACGAGCACGATTCCGGCCGTCGTCGCACTGTTCGCCTGGATGTTTCTCGGTGAAAAGCCAACGGGCCGGGCCATTGTCTCGATCGTGTGCGCCGTGGCCGGTATCGTGGCCATCAATCTTTCGCAGATCGGCACGCACTCCGTTGCGCAACCCGCGGCCGGGTCTCTCATCGGCAACCTGATGGTGCTCGGCGCCGTTTGCTGCGAATCGCTTTACGTAATCCTGTCGCGCCGTCTCACGCAAACACTGGCACCGATCGATATCTGCGCCTACACGCATCTTTTCGGCTTGCTGCTGATGTTGCCCCTGGGCGCGAGCACCCTCGCGCACTTCGACTACTCGAGCGTGCCCGGCCACACATGGGTACTCGTCGTCTGGTATGGACTGTCGGCCAGCATCTTCTCGTTCTGGCTCTGGATGAAAGGCATCCGCCACGTTCACGGCAGCCTGGCCGGCGTCTTCAGCGCCGTGCTGCCGATCGCGGCGGCCGCATACGGCATCGTCTTCCTGGGCGAACGTCCGACGCTCGCGCACGGCGTCGCGCTGGCTTTCGTCATCGCTGGCATCGCACTGGCGAGCGTGACCACGAAGCGCACGCCACCCGTCGCCTCCTGAGCCGGCAAGGGCCCGGGCTGGCGTGCGACCCCGGACGACCGACGCGCGGCGCGGTACAATAGCGCGATTTTTCCGCGTTTTTCCGGCGGTCGGCGCTCCGGCGCCAAGCGCCGCCTCGCCCCCACAGCATCCAAGCCATGACAGTCATCAAACAGGAAGACCTGATCCAGAGCATCGCCGACGCGCTGCAATACATCAGCTACTACCATCCGCTCGACTACATCCAGGCACTCGGTCGCGCGTATGAACTCGAAGCGAGCCCGGCGGCGAAAGACGCCATCGCGCAAATCCTGACCAACAGCCGCATGTGCGCGGAAGGCCGCCGGCCGATCTGCCAGGACACCGGCATCGTCACAGTCTTCGTCAAGGTTGGCATGGACGTGCGCTGGGGCAGCGAGAGCGGCGCGGCAACGATGGGCGTGACCGACATGATCAACGAAGGCGTGCGCCGCGGGTATCTGAACCCCGACAACGTGCTGCGCGCATCGATCGTCAATCCGCCCGAGGGCGCACGCAAGAACACGAAGGACAATACGCCGGCTGTGATCCATTACGAGATCGTGCCGGGCAATGCTGTCGATGTGCAGGTCGCGGCGAAGGGCGGTGGCTCGGAGAACAAATCGAAGTTCGCGATGCTCAATCCGTCCGATTCGATCGTCGACTGGGTGCTCAAGACGGTGCCGACGATGGGCGCCGGCTGGTGCCCGCCCGGCATGCTCGGCATCGGCATCGGCGGCACGGCCGAAAAAGCGATGGTGATGGCGAAAGAATCGCTGATGGATCCGATCGACATCCAGGACATCATTGCACGCGGCCCGCGCGACTGGATCGAAGAGCTTCGCATCGAACTGCACGAAAAGGTCAACGCGCTCGGCATCGGCGCGCAAGGCCTCGGCGGCCTCGCGACGGTGCTCGACGTGAAAATCATGGCCGCGCCGACGCACGCCGCTTCCAAGCCGATCGCCATCATTCCGAACTGCGCGGCGACCCGCCATGCGCACTTCACGCTCGACGGATCGGGCGTAGCGAAGCTCGACGCGCCGCCGCTCGACGCGTGGCCGAAGGTTCAATGGGTGGCCGATACCGAGACGAGCAAGCGCATCGATCTCAATACGCTCACGGCCGAGGAAGTCGCCAGCTGGAAGCCGGGACAAACGCTGCTGCTGTCGGGCAAGATGCTCACCGGTCGCGATGCGGCCCACAAGCGCATTGCGGACATGCTGGCGAAAGGCGAAAAGTTGCCGGTCGATTTCACGAATCGCGTGATCTACTACGTCGGGCCCGTCGATCCGGTCCGCGAGGAAGTGGTTGGCCCCGCCGGTCCGACCACGGCCACCCGTATGGATAAGTTCACCGAGACGATGCTCGCGCAAACGGGTCTCATCTCGATGATCGGCAAGGCCGAGCGCGGTCCGGTCGCGATCGAGGCCATCAAGAAGCACAAGGCCGCCTATCTGATGGCGGTCGGCGGCGCGGCTTATCTGGTATCGAAAGCGATTCGCGGCGCGAAGGTGCTCGCGTTCGAAGACCTGGGCATGGAAGCCATCTACGAATTCGATGTGACGGATATGCCGGTCACCGTTGCAGTCGATTCGACGGGTACTTCGGTCCACGAGACTGGCCCCAAGGAGTGGCGTGCCAAGATCGGCAAGCTGCCGGTCGTCCCGGCCTGATGCCTCCCCCCCGCGTCGCGGCTTGTCGCGGCACGAAAGCCGGGCCGTCGTGCCCGGCTTTTTCACGACGGCGCCCCTGACATCGGCCGATCGGCCAACGTCGGGTCCCGCAGCTTGGCATTTCGTGCAGCAGCGTTTATCGTTCGCACTCGGATGCCTCACGACAAAGGAAGATCATGCAAGGCGACAAGAAAGTCCTCGAATATTTGAACCGCCAACTGACAAACGAGCTGACGGCGATCAATCAATATTTCCTGCACGCCCGCATGTACAAGAACTGGGGGTTCGAGAAACTGGGCAAGCATGAATACGATGAGTCCATCGGCGAGATGAAGCACGCCGACATGCTGATCGAACGCATCTTCATGCTCGAAGGTCTGCCGAATCTGCAGGATCTGCACAAGCTGCTCATCGGAGAGGAAACGCGTGAGATTCTCGAGTGCGATCTGAAGCTCGAGCAAGGATCGCAGGCAACATGCAAGGAAGCCATCGCCCACTGCGAATCCGTTCGCGATTACGTCTCGCGCTCGATCTTCGAGAAAATCCTCGATGACACGGAAGAACATATCGATTGGCTCGAGACGCAACTCGATCTCATCGACAAGGTGGGTATCCAGAACTACCAACAGTCCGCAATGGGTTCTATCGAGTCCTGATCGGACCGTATTGCGCTCCAGACGATTCGCCACTTCGTCACTCCTCATGACGACAACTCCCACCTCGTTCGCAGGCAGCCCGGCAGGCACCGCTTCCGCCGCGGCGGCACCCGTCGGCATCTTCGATTCGGGCCTCGGCGGTCTCTCGGTGCTACGCGCCGTTCGTACCGTGCTGCCGAGCGAATCGCTCCTCTATGTGGCGGACTCGCGTCACGCCCCCTACGGAGAGCGCGACCACGCGTATATCGTCGAGCGCACCCTCGCTATCGGCGATTGGGTCGTTTCGCAAGGCGCCAAAGCGCTCGTCGTGGCTTGCAATACCGCCACCGCCGAGTCGATTGCCGCGCTACGCGAGCGCTTGTCCATTCCCGTCGTCGGGGTCGAGCCAGGCGTCAAACCGGCAGCTGCGCAGTCGAAGTCTCGCGTGGCAGGGGTACTCGCCACGCAAGTCACGCTGAAAAGCGAGCGTTTTCGCCAGCTCGTCGAGCGCCACGCGGCCGATTGCCGCTTCATTTGCCAACCAGGACACGGCCTCGTCGAGGCGATCGAGCGTTGCGACATCGATTCGCCGGCGCTGTCGCGGCTGCTCGAAGGCTACATCGAGCCGATGCTCGAAGCCGGTGCGGATACGCTCGTGCTCGGCTGCACCCACTACCCTTTTCTCGATACAGCCATCCGCAGAATCGTCGGAGACCGGCTGACACTCATCGATACGAGCATTGCAATCGCCAAGCAGCTCGAACGCATTCTCGAGACGCATGGGTTGCGGGCAGCCCCAACAACCGTTCCTTCGGCGCCACGCCTGTGCTCGACGAGCGACGGTGCCCATTTGCGGCAGCTGGTTCAGGCTCTTTTGAACCTGGAGCTGCCGGTGGAGCAGCTGGGGCCCGCCGGCACGCACGGCGGCGAACACGGCCTCGCGGCGCGACCGCCCGAAGCGGCGTAACGCAAAGCCAGTCAGCCAGCAGTCGCCTTTCCACGCCCCTAAAAGGGCGGAAACATTTACGCACGCGCCGATAAAAAACAACGAGAAGCTTGCAAAGCGCCGCGAACGAAATGATAATAGTTCGCATTAACGTTCGCTATTGCACTCACCATGATCGTCTGCGTCTGCAAATCGGTTTCCGACAGGAAGATCCGCGCCGCCATCGCGGAAGGCGTCGATTCGTTCGACGAGCTGCAATTCGAGTTCGGCGTCGCCACCTGCTGCGGCAAGTGTGAGGAATCGGTGCGGGACGTCATGGCGCAGTGTGGTGTATGCGAGGCCCGCTGCGGCGTGGAGCGCCCGGCGCCGGCGCATCCCATGGAAGTCGCTTTTTACGAGCGCAAGGCTGCCTGAGCATTGCGCAGTTTGCCTCACCTGTTTATCTTTTCGTTCGGCACGCCAGTTTTGTAATCCGCCAGCAGCCGCTCGTGTTCCTCGGAGGACTTCGAGATGGAACTGCTTATCGGCTTTGCGACGGCGCTTTGTATCTCCTTTCTGATCTTTCGCGAATGAAGTGCCAGCCATTCGGTCTCGCGCGCCTGGAAGCCGGCGCGCGATCGTCCTGATCATGAGCGCGCCATTCAACGCCCTGGCCGGAGCCGCACCGGCGGCGGCGCCCTCGGCACGCATGCGCGCGCTCTCGACCGTCGCCGCGGTGGCCGTCCTTCATGCCGTGTTGATCGTCGCGATCATGCGGGCAAGCGAGCATGCCGCCCCGCCCCATGCGATCCAATCGCCTGTCATCCGCGCGCAGTTGCTGAACCCTGCACCGGCACCGGCCGTCCCGAGCGCGTTACGATCAAGCCCCACGCCCGCTCCCGCGCCTCAACCCGTCGCCAAAAAGCGCGCGGAGCCACACGTACGGCCGCCCGCGCCAGCGCGCACGGCTGTGCCCGCGGCACCCGCCCAGCCAGCAGCGCCCGCGCCGTCGGTCGCTTCGCCCAGCAGGCAGGAATCGTCAGATGCCGTCGCCGCACCCAACTCGAACGAAGCCGCGAGCCACCCGGCTCAGGCCGCGTCCCCAGCCATCGGACGCGAAACCCTTGCCATCAATGCGCCGAAAGATGTCCGCCATATCGATTGCAGCATCGTCAAACCAGACTATCCCGCCTTGTCGCGTCGCCGCGGCGAAGAAGGCACCGCGGACGTGAAATTCGTCATCGGGCTGACAGGCGCGATCGAAAACATCGAACTGGCGAAGAGCAGCGGCTATCCACGGCTCGACGAAGCGGCGCTTGCCGCTATGCGTGCGAGTTCTTGTCATCCTTATACGGAAAATGGCGCACCGGTGCGCGCGGCCTACACGAAGCCATTTACGTTCGTGTTCGGCGATTGACCCGCTACAGAAAAAGAGGAAATCAATGCAGAGTTACGGTGTGGCCCACGTCTGGGCGCAGGGCGATTTCGTCACACGCGCCATTGCGATCGCGTTACTGGCAATGTCGTTGATGTCATGGAGCGTGATGATCGCAAAGGGATGGAGCGTGATCCGGCTACGCCGCCTCACGACGCATGCCGAGCGCGATTTCTGGCATTCCGGCGATTTCACGAGCGGGATCGATAAGCTCGGCGCGTCAGCGCGCACCTCCCACGACAACCCCTACCTCGCGCTCGCGCTCTCTGGCCAGGAGGCGGCAGATCATCACAAGCGAACGCAGCCGCATCTGCACGATCAACTGGACGTTTCGGAATGGATCTCGCGATGCCTGAAGGACACGATGGACAATCGCATCGGACATTTGCAGAGCGGGCTCGGTGTGCTCGCCTCGATTGGATCCACTGCGCCGTTCGTCGGGCTGTTCGGCACCGTGTGGGGGATTCATCGTGCGTTGATCTCGATCGGCACCAGCGGCGCGACGTCAATCGATCAGATCGCCGGCCCGATCGGCGAAGCACTCGTCATGACGGCGTTCGGCCTGGTTGTCGCCGTCCCGGCCGTGCTCGGCTATAACGCGCTCACCCGTTCGAACAAGGCAATCGTCGGAAGCCTGCGTCGGTTTGCGCACGGCCTGCATGCCTATTTCGTAACGGGCACGCGCCTTTCGTCGACTGGCACCGGCAGCCTGCGGCTCGCAACGCGCGCGAACTGATCAGGAGACGGGCAATGGCCATGCAAGCCTTCGACGTCGACGATGAAGACGATCTGATGAACGAGATCAACATGACACCTTTCATCGATGTCATGCTCGTGCTGCTCATCGTATTTCTCGTCGCCGTTCCCGCGATTCATCGTGCTATCGCGATCGATCTCCCGCAAGCCGGGGGAGCCGCACCAGCTCCGAAACCCGCGCATGTGAGCGTGGCCGTGCGTGCCGACGGCGCGCTCTTCTGGAACAACGAACCGATTACGGCGGATGCGCTGTTGCAACGGATTCGAAAGACGGCTCAGGCCGATCCGCAAACAGAGCTGCATCTCGAGGCCGATCGCAAAGTCCCCTATGAGCGTGTGGCCGAAGTCATGTCGACGGCACAGGCAGGCGGACTGACGAGAATCGGGTTCGTCACCGCACCCAGAGCGAACGAAGCTCACTAAGCGCGCCGTCGGCGAAAATAAAAGGCCCTCATCACGCGACGAGGGCCTTTTTTTCATGCGCACGCGGCGCCTTCGGGCGGCGGGCTCGCTCGCCATCGGGGTAGCGGGAGCACGCAAATGCGGCAGCCGTGTTTCTCACGGACAGCGCGTTTCAGCCCTATTCGGCTTGCTATAAGAGCAGCCGCCATATCTCGCACCGGACAGTCCAGCGCGAACGGGATTCCACTATAGGCCCGTGTGCCGGCCGGTTCAAGCCAACCCTCATAGAAACTACTGATCGTCGACAGCGCTTAAATGACAAAAGCGATACACCCGCCTCACGGCGCCATCATCGACGCCTGCAATTGCGCAGCCCGGACCTGCTCGCGCGTGGGGCATTCGCCGGGATGTTCGGCCCGATCGATCACTTCGACGAGATAATCGACGAAGGCGCGCACGGCGGGGACCATGCCCTGTCGCGAGACGAAGACCGCAAACAGTTGCGGTGACGGCAACGACCAACCCGGCATCACCGGCGAAAGCTGTCCCGTACGCATGGCGGCCCCGTACATCATGACCGGCAACGCAGCGATACCGACACCGGCCAGCACCGCCTCGCGGATGGTCGCGAGATCGGCGGTCACGACCCGCGGCTCATGCTCGTGTGCATGCCGCTTGCCGTCGGGCGAGATCAGATGGAAGACATGGCGTCCGTCCCCGCTGGGCGTATCGAGCGTCTGAAAGCGCGCCAGATCGGCCGGGACGACCGGCGGCGCGTGTTGACTCAAAAGACTGGGCGCCCCCACGAGCATTTGCTCGGTGCGCCAGAGCGGCCGCGCGACGATGTTGGCACTGTTGGGCGGTTCCGAGCGTACGCGCAACGCCACATCGATGGAGTCGTCGTAAAGGTCGATGACGCGGTTCGTCACACGGATGGAAAGCCTGATTTCGGGATATCGCAGCAAGAATTCGGGAAGGACATCCGACAGCAGCGTCTGCGACACCGTCACCGGAACGCTGACACGCACCGTCCCGCGCGGCGACGAGCGCAACGCCTGAACCGCGTCCATTGCAGCCTGTGCTTGTTCGAGCATCGCCCGGCAATGCTGGTAAAAGAGCTGCCCCGCCTCCGTCAGCGCAAGCTTGCGCGTCGAGCGCTGCAGTAACCGCACGCCCACCGCCGATTCGAGCTCGGCCACTCTGCGCGACAAGCGCGATTTCGAAATGCCGAGAACGCGCTCAGCCGCGGAGAAGCCGCCGTGTTCGACGACCTGGGCGAAGTACATGAGGTCGTTCAAATTGTGCGAATCGAGCTGCATTTGATTGTTCCATCGATGGGACAGTCCATTGCCCTGGGGGTGGCTGGAATGGCTGGTTCCGGTCCATATAATAAGCCCACATCGTGAAATCGCGACGCCCGAAAGGGCGTCCACAAGGTCATTCCATCATGTCCACCACGCGTAGCATCAAGTACACGCTCCCCGCCGTCCGAACAACGGAAGGCGGCGGATTTGTCGTTCATCGTCCATTTCCTACCCGCATGCTGATGGACTTCGATCCATTTTTGCTGCTCGATGAGATGGGCCCCATCGACTATGCACCCGGCGCGGCCAAGGGCGCCCCCGATCACCCTCACCGTGGCTTCGAAACGGTGACTTATCTGCTCGAAGGTCGCTTCAGCCACAAGGATTCGGCAGGGCACGCAGGTGTCTTGAGGCCGGGTGATGTTCAGTGGATGACAGCCGGCGCGGGCGTGGTCCACAGTGAAATGCCGGACCCGGCTTTCGCGGCCGATGGCGGCCGCGTGCACGGGCTCCAACTTTGGGTCAATCTGCCGCGCAAGGACAAGATGATTGCGCCGCGCTACCAGGAAGTGCCTTCGGAGAATATCCCGACAGCGCGTTCGGAAGACGGCAAGGTCCAGGTCAAAGTGATCGCGGGGGAAGCGCTCGGCGTGCGAGCACACATCGAAACGCGCACCCCGATCCTCTATCAACATTTTTCGCTGGAGCCTGGCGGATCGATCGTTCATCCGGTGCCCCAAGCATTCCGTGTATTTGCGTATCCGCTTTCCGGAACGGGGCGGTTCGGCCCGAAGGGACAATCCGTGCGAGCACAACATATGGTTGTATTCGGCGATGACGGCGACAGCGTTACGCTGAGTGCGGGCGACGAACCGCTCGAAGTGTTGCTCATCGGCGGCGTGCCCCTGAACGAGCCGATTGTGCGGCACGGTCCGTTCGTGATGAACACCGAGGACGAAATCAGGCAGGCTGTCGTCGACTATCAGACGGGGCGCATGGGTCAGATCACCCACTGATTCGCCGCTCGGGGCAACGTGACGCCAGCAGGGGCATCCGTGCGCAAGCGTCGGGGAATTGCGTCACAATAGCCGTTCGTGCGGCCGGTCGCCACTCGCGCCTGCCGTACGTCGGCGCGCGGCATTAGCGGCATTACACCGCCGCGCGCGTCCCTGAACCCGGAGCCCAGGCATGAGCGAACGCGTCGTCCACGCAAAGATCGGTCCCACCCCTTATCAAGTTCTCTTCGATGATGGCGTCCATCTCTGGCACGCCGACGAACCCGCCACGCTGGGCGGCGGCGATCGCGCGCCCACTCCGGTATCGCTGCTGCTATCGGGTCTTGGCGCATGCACTTCGATCACGCTGAAGATGTACGCGCAGCGCAAGCAGTGGCCGCTCGAAGACGTGCACGTCACGCTCTCGCTAGAGCCGAGCAAAGAAGGCACGACGATCAAGCGAACGATTGTCCTTGCGGGCTCGTCGCTTTCCGACGAGCAGCGCGAACGACTCCTTCAAATCGCCAACGCCTGCCCCGTTCACAAGATTCTTACCGGTCCGATCGACATCCATACCGGACTTGCCGCTGTGCCGCCGTCGACTGTGGATGCCACCGGAGCATGAACGCTTGAACCGAAGGACCCCGCCCTTGAATTTCGAACACCTCATCCAGATCAATGACCCACTGAATCCGCTCGTCGAAACGTTGACGCGCGAGCAGCTTTGGGAGGGACTCGTGTTGCGGGCCGAGCAGCCGCAACTCTTCGTGATCGGATTGGATAGTTGCACGATCCTCTCGCGCACGGATCTGACGCTCGAACGCGAACTCCACTACGGCTCCGCTACCGTCCGGGATCGTGTCACGCTGACGCCGAACAAGAGCGTGCGTTACGACATCCTTGCGACACAAGCCCATGTGGGCGGCTCGCTCACGATGACGATCGAAGAGCCCAATGCCGCCCAGCTCTTTCTGCGCTTCCAGTACGAGACGACGCTGCCCACGGCCGATACGGAAGATGCAAGGCAAACCACCGAGATCGTGAAGTCAGCGTATCGCGAATCGGACATCGATACCGTACGTCTCATTCGCCAATACGCGAGCACCCCGAAAGAGCCCGGCGCCCTGCATTAGGTGCAAAAATCACGCGTCAGGGGCAAGCAAACCGCATCAATGCTTCCCCTATCGGCACAGTATCTCGATGAAAATCTTTTTTGCAATCAATAATGATTCTCATTTATACTTTGCTTCATCGAATCGAGACACCGATGCGCGAATGAGTGAATTCAACCGCCCTACCACACTGACTTTGCGACGCCCTATGCCAGCCGCCCCCCGCCATAGTCGAAACGAAAGAGCCGATCCAGTGCTTGCCCCGCGAACGGCTTCGGTAGGCGATGGCGATGAACGCCGCGAGCAGCGCGTGGTGAGCAGCGATGCGCTGCTGCAGGGAAACACGCATGTGCTGATTGCGCACAACGGTGAAACTTACCAGCTCCGGGCAACGCGCCTGGGCAAGCTGATCCTGACGAAGTAACGACCGGGTATTGTGGGGACCACCTCCGAACGAGGTGTTGGGCAGTAGCCAGCCGCGACGGCATCGCACGCGAGTCTAGACCCCTTCGTGCAACCATGTTCTGCAACCGTCGTAGCCAGCCATGCCGCTTTTTTGACGCAGTATTGCGCCGCTCGCGCCCTACTGGTGAGCGAAACCCCAGAACATCAACCACCAGGCGCTATCGGCAACCGCAAGCGCCGCAATGTACGGCAGCATCGCCACTCCCCTCGCCAAAAAGGCGGCGGCATATCGGCCAGTCACGCGCCAGCCAAGCCATGCGCTCCATAGATTCGCGATCGCCAGCACGGCGATTCTGACGCCCGGCGCCCACCCAAGCGGAATGTGCTCCGCGCGCAGCAGCGAAAGCGTTGTCGCGGACAACCCGAGAAAAACCCCTGCACCTGCAATTGGAATCAGCGCCTGCGCCAGATGGTGCAACCGCTTGAACTCGAACCGGCCGAGCGCGCGCGTAGCGAGCGCAAGGCAGGCGAGGAGTGCCGTGCCATAGACCGCGGCAGTGGCCAGAATATAGCCGACGACGAGCGCGCCATCGAGCCACGAGAAAACATCGTTTTGTTCGGGATAGTGGGTCAGCAAGAACCACGGCGCACTGGTATCGAGCGGCCACGTGATATCGCGATCGATGAGCCACATCGCGATGGACTGCTTGATCTGCACGAACCATGGGCTGACCGTCCAGTGAAACGCCCCAATGGCGATACCGAGCAGCCCATAGAGAATCAGCGCGGTATCCCAGCCGCTGGCCGTATCACGGCCCAGCTCCACAACCTCCTGCGACGGCGAACGCCACGTCAGCGCAATAGCGTCGCGGTGGCCGCTACACCGTCCGCACATATGACATGCAGCACCGCCCTTCATATTGCGCAGGGGAACGAGCGGCGCACAATTGATCGGAATCACGCGATGACCATGCTCTCCAGCTTTATAGGAACGCCGCCACGCGTCTTCATCGACCTTGTAATGGAACGGCGCGAGACGCGCGAGTAAAGCAAAGACACCGTTGACCGGACAGAGATACCGGCACCAAACGCGCTTTTCACGGCCGTACAGCAAACCGATCCCGATCGCCGCCACCGTCGAGCCGCCCAGCACGAGCAAAACAGCTCTCGGATACTGGTAGACGCTCACCATCTGGCCATAGATCGTAGTGAGCCCAAACGCGACAAACGGCCAGCCGCCCCAACGCATCCAATGCGGAATGGCGCGTCCTCGCCCATGTTTGCTCGCGAATTCCGACAGTGCGCCCTCGGGGCAAAGCACGCCGCACCAGAAGCGGCCAAGCATCACCATCGAAAGTAAAACGAACGGCCACCAGATTCCCCAGAAGACGAACTGCGCGGCAAGCGTCAAATTGGTCCAGAGATGGGCAGTGTTGTCTGGCAACGGCATGCATGCCGGCACGACAATGAGGAACGCGTAGACCAACACTACGCCCCACTGAATCGCACGAATGACCGCACCGTGGCGCTGCATCCAGGCGCCCGCCTGCGCGAGCCGACTCGCTCTCGAGAGGCTGACCGCGGGACTGCTCATACGACGCGGCCCGCCGTGCTTGCCGGCACGCGGCTCGCACGCCGCGCGAGCCAGCCGACCACCACCCAATACAACACATAGGCCACGAGGTTCGTCAACGACGGATGCGCCCGGTAGCCCGTCAATGCGGCGACGAGCGACCCTGCCGGGCTCGAATCGTCGATTAGCGCCGACGTATTCCACAGCTGCGCGATGCCGAGCGGCAATATCTCTTTGTCGATCAGCTTATCGACACCGGTTTGCAGCAAGCCCGCGCCGAGTAGCAGCAACATGATCTCCGTGACACGGAAGAAGTACTTCCATGAGAAGAACCGGCCACCGAGCTGCAGGCAGTAGAAGGTGAGAAACGCCAATGCGAGACCGAGTGCTATGGCGAGAACGTCGTGGCCGCCGACATGTCCGGACTGCCCGAATCCGAGCCCGTACAGGAAGATGACCGTCTCGCTGCCTTCTCGGGCAATGGCGAGTGCGACGAGGATGGCAATACCCCAACCATTGCCGTCGCGCGTATGCGTCTGAAGCGAGCGCTCCATGTCGCGCTTCAATGTGCGGCCGTGCCGCTTCATCCACAGCACCATCTGCACGATCAGCACGCAGGCGACGAGCACCATGCCCGTTTGAAAATAGTCGGCCGCGTCGCCCGACAGGAATTCGCTGAATCCAATGAGCGCCGCGCCCAGCGCAACGGCCGCCAGCACACCCGCGCCGACACCCGACCAGAGATACGGCAACGACCGCCACGCGGACACATCGCCGTTTTTCAGCCACGCGTAAAGGATGCCGACGACGAGCAACGCCTCGACGCTTTCCCGCCATACGACGAACAATACCTGGCCCATCCGAACTTCTCCGGCGCGCGGCGAATGCGGACTGCCCCAACCGCACGCATATGCTCAACTCAAGCGACTACTTTGCGACGATCACGCCATGCGCACTCTGGTGGAAATCGTCGAAGAACTTGTACTCCCCGGGCGACAGCGGCGCGATCACGACGAACGACTCCGCGCCCGGCGCAAGTACCTTTTCCTTGCGCAGCTCCACGCTTTCGAATTCGACAGCACCCTTGCCGGTGTTGCTGATTTCGATCTTGATGCGTTTTCCCGCCGGCACTTCGATGCGGGTCGGATTGACCTTGCCATCCGCCATAGCGAGCTTGAAGGTCGGCAAGTCCTCCGCATGGACGACGACGCCCGTCAGCCCGAGCACGATGACAGCGAGCCATACGCAGACACGATGAAAATTCATACGCGCATTCCTTCGTCGGGTTTCGCGGGAAGGTTCAATATCCGCCCTTCTTGCCGATGCCCGCGAACGGGAAGTCGTATTCGATCGTAATGGGCGTGAACCAGGGGCCGACACCGGTTTCCTTGTCGACATGGCGACCAAACGCCATATGGCCCGTCTGCATCGGCGGATTGACCATGAGCTTCAGGTGATACTTGCCCGGACCGCCAAGCTTGACGTTATCGCCATAGTGCGGGCCGTCATCGGCCACCATCGGCATCAAGTCGCCCGACTGCTTGTAGTTCGAACCCGCTTTCGTGAGTTCGTATTTCACCTGCAGGTAGGGCATCCAATCCCCTTCCGCAAAGCCCGTCGGGTTCTTCTTCACGGCATGGACGTCCGCTTCGAGATGGATGTCCGAGTCCGACGCCTTGCGCATCATCCCTTCGGGATCCATCGTGATCGGCTGCAGATAGACGGCGCCGATCTCCATTCCTCCCTCGATCTTTTGCTTGCCGATCGGGTATTCGGCGGCCGACGCCGCCGTGGCGGCCATCGCGGCAGCCACGATCAGGCTCCCGCGCATCCAGGAAGAACGCTGCATTGACACTCCTTCGAAAGGCGACCGGGCCATTGCACCCGCGCGCCGAAACGGTGACTCGATGTGGTTCGATCGCCGCCCGCATTGGAAAACATAACGCGAATGCGAACGATTATCAATTGCGCATAAGTCTAG
>CBJLAJ010000133.1:0-14650 GCA_966421005.1 uncultured Paraburkholderia sp. | reverse complement strand
AACCAAGCACAGCAAACCATGTGCGACAGGCTCTTTTTCTCATCCTTATATCCTTGCTCAGGTCATTTAAACCACGCGCCACTTCAATAGCTCGCGCCACTGTCCGGGGGAACGCGATGACTCGACCTGCACCAAAAATCGAGCGTCGGTGAAGACAGCGCCAAGCGTCTCGACCGCAACTGCAGCGATATGCTGCTGCACTTCGAGCGGCTCAATACCATGCAGCAGTATGAATGCGGCCGATTTTTCGACCTGTGCATACTGGTCCGCTGACAAACCGTATCGGACGGAATTTCCTCTTCCCCGCCTCGTATCCAGATAACCGGCCAGGGCCGAGGCCAGCTCCTGTTCCAATAGCCGAGCACTCTGCTCATCCGACAGAACAATCTCGGCATGACGAGGCAGGCCAGCCGGCAAACCTGCGCCGAATTCCCGTTCGTCCCCGAAGCGATCCAAATAGCGCCATTGCCCAATGGGGCCTTTCAGTTGCTGCACCTGCTCAGTCGCCAGTACGCGCGCCAGCGCGTCGAGCGCACGCGTGTCGGCGTATCGGAGGTAATAGCGATCGCCTTCCGCCATCGCGACGCACCGTTGCGATTCAAGATGTCTGGCCACGCTGGCACGGCTCGCGTCAGTCAACAACCGGCTGACCCCATATCGCCACGGCAGCTCGCGCGGTTCATCGCCCGGCAGGCAAGCGCAAAATGCGTCGGCATCGACGAGCCACGGTCCGAAGTGGCTTGCATTCGCAGACGGCAGGTCTGCATATATCGGAATTGCATTCTCCGCGCGCGTCAGTGCATCGAACCGAGGAAACGCTCGCCAAATCGCCGCATCGAGCAGCACGAACTCCCTCATCGGATATCCCTGGTCTAGTGAGGCACGATGGTGCTGCCTGAGCGTGCAGCCAACTCGAAGCAGCGCTCGCAGAACTTGTCGGGAAGGCCCGGAAAAACTGTCGGCACACTCTGCGGCCCTACGGTTCGATGATCTGCCGCATGCACGATGTTCTCGCCGGGCGTGAAGCCCTTGATGCCTTCTTGATTGATCACGAGCTCGCTGTTGCCCGCATTGAGTCGAATTCCCTTCTTCGCCGTGATATTGATCCAGTCCGTGGTGCTGATGATCGCCACGACCTTCTTCGCGAGCAATTCAAGGTCGTCGTTCTGCGCCTGCACCTGAATCTTCCCGCTGGCCGCAATCAACTTCATGCCCATCCGATGCACGAATAGCGAGAACTTTTCCGTGACGCTCGCAAAAAGCGACTTTCTTGTCGCCACCGAAACGTTTTCGCCCGACGTGACGGCCACATGCTGGCCGCCTGCGACGTGGACAGTAGCAGGCGTTGTCAGCTCGATTCCGGCTGCGCCAGCCAATACCAAATGGGCTTCGTTGAGCTCGGGGAAAGCTTCTCCACAACCGCCAACGCCTTTGATGCCGTCCGACTGGGATCGAAGCGCATCTGCCACTTGGGCCTGATCGGCGCCCGTGTCCTGCGCGTGATGCTGCTCGGCGAGCTTGCCAAGGTGCTCATGGATCTTTTGTGCCTTCGTGAGGCGGGAGACAGGCTTGCCGACTTCGGTAATATGGGCCTTTGCCTCGGGCGCGCCCTCGGTGCTCACCAACATACCCCTGCCCGTGGTGACCGCACCGTTGGCGTCGGTCCGCAACTCGAAACCTTCTCCGCGCGCCTCCTTCCGGCCGCGCCAGTCGTCAATACGCGTAACGCTGCCCAGCGACAATTGACTGGCTTGATGGTCGCTCCGGAGTTGCGCTTGAATGGCGCCTGCCGTGTCGTCAAAAACGAGGTGATTGCTGCGCCCGCCTGCACGATTGCCGGCGTCCCCCGAAAGCTCCCGGCTGCGGATACCCGTCAGCGCGCGTTGATGCGGCAACCGCCATGCCGACAAGTTCCGGACATTGGGCACGCGACCCGTAACGATCGGATGGTCCGGATTGCCGTCGAGCCATTGCACGATGACCTCGGAGCCGATCCGCGGCAATGCGGTCATGCCTTGGCTCCCACCCGCCCAACCGCTCGCTACACGCACCCACGCCGTGTAATTGCCCTCCCGGTCCCAATGGAATTGCAGCAGGCAGCGGCCATACTCGTCGGTGAAGAGACTTTCGCCCGTTGGCCCGACGACCGTCGCGGTCTGCGGCGCAAGGATGCGCGTATCGACGCTGTTCCACCCGCAAGGCGGGCGCCACGGTGTGCGTCGAGCCACACACGTAAAGATGTTGCTGTAGGTGGCTTCAGCTCCAGCGCCTTGCAGGTAGTTGTTCGCAGCCCGGTGGCGTGCGGAAACAATCAAATATTCGTCGTCGTGTCCACCGCGGCCGATGGCGCCTCCGAAGTGATCGGTGAGTCGGAACCAACGGCCCGGCATCACGAAGCGATTGTTGCCGCGCGCCTCATATTGGCGCGCGGTTGCCTCTATCGCTTCGATGCGCCTGCCCGCCAATTGCTGTCCGTCATTGGTGTTGCGATAACCATATGCACCGGCGTACTCGTACCACTCCATCTTTGGCGCGCTGCTGTGATTCCACCCGTTGATCCCAGAGTCGGCCAAGCCCCCAGTGCGCGCTGTAAGGGATGGGTCCTTGAAGTCGGAGCGAGACAGCGCAACGTGGGTAGACGTGATTATCTGGACCGGTGACCAGGACGCAATGCCGTCTGCTTCCTGGGAGCCCGCCTCGCTCTGATAGCGGATCTCGGCACTGTCACCGTCGATAGCCGGCTCACTGCGAATCGGATCGGACACAATCAGTTGGTGATGACTGGCCGTGTGCTCGTACCAGTAGGTCAGCCCAAGATGCTCCCAGCGGCGGTGGAGATAATTGTGGTCGTGCTCATTGAATTGACACGCCATCGTCATCGATGGGTCAGCTTCGTAGACCTTCCAATCCCATACCGGCAAGTGGCCATAGCCTTCGAAAATGGCAGCAGTCTGGCCGCGCACGCTGCGATCGAGGAACAGCCGATTGTTGTTGCACAGCGTCAGGTGACGCAGCCACGGACCCGCTTCGACCTCGTAAAAGGCGATTCCACCGTCCGTCCTCACAAGCCGAAACGAGAAGATGTACCCATTGAAATACCGAAAGGTGCCGTCACTGCGCAGCAAGTGAATAGTTATGCGTTTTCCGGTGAAATCCTTCGGGTCGAGCTTTGCATTATCGGACAGTACTTCGATAGTGAACCGGAAATCGCGCGACAGGTGCTCTTCCCCTTCCAGACCGTTCACCACCAGGACATCGTAGGGTGCATCATCTTCAGGAAAAGAGAGCGTCAACAGGCGATTGTGCTGCATACTGGCCGCGAGTTTCCGCAAGTCTTGAACGGACAAGTAGGTATTCATAGGAACCCCAGATATGCCGATACGAGAGGTGCGGCGATCCTATACGCAGATTCCCCGTCGAAGTCCAGTACGAAGGAAGATTCGGTCGATAGGAAATACGGCCAAGGCCGGTCTCCACCGCATTGACGCAATAGTCGGGCTGGTGGCTTCGTCCACCGCTCTATCATCGGGCAAGCGGATCGTGCCGCTGCCCTGTTGGTCTTTCATTGCATGTCCGGCACGTTATGCGATATCCGCACTTGCCAGCTCCGCGCTATTGAGTTCCCGCATCGCAAGCCGCAGGTTTTCGCCCGCGTATCGCGAGCGGTAATGAAGGTAGCCCCCGTCCTCCCACGGCGCGTTACGTGACAGGAGGGCGTTCGCGACAGCAAAGTCGAACGGCTTGAAGCCGGCAAAGGAGTCGTGGCAGTACGTGCTGAAAAACGCCTGTTCCGCGTCGCTCAGTTTGCGTTGTATCGCCTGCTCGAGAATCTCCCGTCGTTCCTTAGGGAAAACCAGCGTCGCGTTCGGAACGTTTGTTCGCTTCTGTTTGGCAGCGTTCCGCCAGATAAGCCTCATTCCGAGCGACAGTCTCGTTGGGGTAATGCGCTGCTTCGCGCTGGCCAGCTGAGCAACCGCTTCCAGAATCTCGCCGATGTCTTTCATAAAGATGCGGTGTGCGCCGAGCAGGTCTTGTTTGTCATCGTCTGACGAACTCCGTACGAATGGAAGCGTCTCATAGACATCGCGGTGCCGAAAACGCCACGCGAGCATGTCGATAAGGCAATCGGTTATCGCGCGTACGCCGGTGCCGTTTGCTTGCATAAACGCGTTGTAGTCGGCGCGCAGTTCTTTACTGACCGCGAACGCATCCCATCCGTCGTGCTGTGCAATCATCGTTTGCGCTTTTAGCGGAACCTTCGCGGCAACGGCGGCCCGATACATCATGTTTAGCGGTATGCGTGCCAGCTTATGCTCGTCCTCGCCGCTGTTCTTGCCCTGCTCTTCGGGAAGGTAGCCGCCGCCCACGTCCGAGTGCATTCCTGGAAACCGGAACTGCCGGCAATTTGGTGGCATGGAATCGCCAGGCATCTGGATGTCCTCGAGCGGAAACGATTGGCGCTGTTCGTGCATGGCGACGTAGTGCTCGCAGTGCCGTACCCGGGGCGAAATCCGCAGGTTCTTCGCCTGTCCCCAGTCGTTGTGACCATTGGCCCAGCGGTTCGCGGCTGGCCCGAGACCCACGGCAGCCACTGTATCGAAGATGCCGAGAAAGCGAATGTGCGTCTTCACGCCCGCGAGCATGTCACCCTCGAAACACTCGTCCAGCCAGTTGCAAAACACGCGCGCCTGAGCCGCGCCGCGGCTGAAGCCGAATACGTCGATGAATATCTCGACGAGCTTTGGATGGTTGAGTTCCTTGATTTTCTGCGCCAGTTGCGCGAACTGCTGCTTCAGGAACGTCGTGCGATAGGAGAATCCGTTCATGGTCAACAGGCCTCCTTTGTTCTGCATGTCGATCGCATCCAGCGCCCAATGGTCGGCTGGCGACAGGCGGTCGGACCTACCTTCGTTGCCGGTCTGCAACGGTAGCCAGCCGTTGCGGCATAGCGCCCTGACAGTTCGATCGTCGATCATCGGCCGGTCATAGTCGTTGATCGAGCGGTGCATTGCGTTCAGCACGTGCAGCAGCCCAAATACGATGCGCGCATCGCCGCCCGCACCGAAGCCCATCCCCAGTCTGCTCGCCCCTTTCTCGCCAACTTCGAGAAACGGTGTGCCGACTCCGGGGACGTAGCGGGAATACTGGCCTCGTAACGGCTCATCCGGATACGCCCGAGACAGGCGCGCAACGTTACTATCTTTTTTACGCGTCAGCTGTGTCGCTCCTCCTAACCCCGGCTCCGCCCAATCCTGGTTGTTGCCGGTGCCGTCGAAGAACAGGCCGATGTCGATCGCGAACTCGCATTTTTCCGGACGATAATATTTCGTCGGTCCCGTTGCGACCACGCCTTCGGCATTGTCCGGATGCGCCGCCGCCGTCAAGAGGCTGATCTCTTCGCTCATTGGTCCGGCGCTCCCCTGGTTGCGTTCGCCGTGGCCGCATCGCGTTTGGCTTTATGCGCTACACATTGAGGCAGGTGCGGCGCGGCATGGCAACGCCGGGCGAGACGTGCAGCCGCCATGCTCTGCTGCGCCTGCCTCTCACAGTCTTGATAGTCGTACTTTGCCTGTATCACCGCGCATCGCGGCAGGTAACGGCGAGCGTCCACTCGCTGCTCGTCGATCTGTTTCTCCCATGCCGCGTCGGCGCACACAGCAGGATCGGGCGCCGTAGCACACAGCTGCTTGCCGATGGCAATGTCCTCAGTTTGTTCGCGCCCGTCGCGCCAATCAATCCGTGGCGGATACATATCCCACGGCTCCTTCTGTGGAATCGGATCGCGCGGACCAGGGTATATAGGCGAGCGAGGCCCCATGTTCGACACCACGGCACGCACACTGCCATTGGCAAGAAAATGCACCCACAACGTACCCCCGTCGTCCGAGTAGGGCTCGACCGGCACATCGGCCTCGTGTTTGCTGCCTGTGTCGTGCTCCCAATCGCGGACATGCCATACCACATGGATAGTGAGCCCCGGATGCCACTTATCCGGCAACACTGGGCCAGGAGCGCTCCGCCCCCCCTTACCCGCCTGGAAACCACCGGTCCCGTTAACCCAGAAGTCCGTCACGCTGAGATTGTCCGCGAGATGGTCGATACCGGTCATGGAAGCACTAACGGCCGGACTGAACATCGCCATCGCCGAGAAAGCGAGCACTGCGAGCCATAAACGACAGATTCGCTTCGTCATCCTCATGTCCTTTGGGTAGTCGTAGCCACGCGTCACGTCATCGGCTCATGGCAGTGCATGAGATGCACAATGCATCAATGAAGACGCCCTCCTTGCGCAATAGGAGAAGCGGGACGATCCTATACGCAGATTCACAGCGCGAGTCCAGTACGACGTAAAAGTCGGCCGATAAGACATGTGGCCAGATCGATCTCAACAGCATTTGAGGTGATCGTTGGGCTACTCACTTCGTCAAGTAGCGCTCGTCAAAGCAGCGGACTGGCTCCCCTCACCGGCTCTCCTCGCCATAAAAGCGCGCCATTGGCAGACATGACGACCAACCGCACGAAGCTGTTGGTAGGTGCGTACGGCGCAAAGAAGCGCTCCATCACATGCGCAAATACGGCAACGCTATTCTCCGCAAACAGTCGCTCATCGATTTCCAACGTAATCTCGAGCCCACGCACCATAGCTGGCTGAGGTCCTCGCATCATCATCGTCATGACGGATTGGCGGCTGAGCCCTGTAATCCCGTCGATATGTCGTGCCTGCGACGGCGACAATGTGGCGAACTGATAAAGCATTTGCTTAAGCTCGGGCAAGCCCTCTCGGCCGAGCCGGATCGGCTGCGGTGTCTGCTGACTGATCAGTCTCCACAATGCGCCGTTTCTACGGGGCAGCCACGCGACGGCGGTCGGCGCGCGTAGCAGCGCAATGTTATCCACCACGTTCCCGTTGTCCTCCATCCGCATGTCGCCTTGGGGGGAGCCAACGTCGAGCGACCGCGGCAGGTCGCCATTCGAGCAAGTCACGTCGACCCGAAGAGGATCGCGGTATTTTCCCGAGCCGCTAACGCCGCTCACACCGGCTACGCTGAGCGCAGTCATCCGGCTGGTGCCAGTCGATATTGGTTCACCGCGCTGCGCAAGCGTCCATTTCAGACCGGCGCCATCCGCTTGGCGCGATATCAACGAAGCTGATGAATGAACGACGTTACATTGCTCCGTGCGAACCCGATCGATCGACCAGACCTCTGTCAGCGCGTCGTCGCCAGCCTGCACCTGCAGGGGCCACGCTCCAGTCAGCGGATCGAATTTGAGCGCGACGCCCTTCTTCTGGAACAAATTCACAACGGGCGTGCAAAAGAGCTTCACGTGATCCGCGTGTAGCTGGACCAGTTGCTGACCGATCCGCGAATTCGGGCATATCTGATCCACGGCCAGATGCAGCGTAAGCCGCTCACCTGGAGCCGCAGCTCGCAGCGCCGCGAAATCGATGTCGATGAAACGAAAACGGTCGGCAAATGCGAAATACTCGCCGAGCAGTCCGAACGCCTGACCGGGCTCAACAGGGTCTGTAAAAAGCCAATCCCGAGGCCCAAAGCCCGCGATGGCAACAGGTGTGGACGGCAAGCGCACGCAACGGCCAGCGCAGTCCTCGACGTAGGCAGTTGCCGCACGCAGCAGCAGCGTATCCATCAGCGCGGCAATGAAACAAGCCGGGCCGGCAAGATAGACCCGCAACGTAGCCGGCATGGCGGCGAACCGAGCGCCATCGGGTCCGACGCCGCAAAACCCGATCGAGAGCAAGCCACTCGTATCTGGCGGTAGCGTCACGCATGCCGGTGCGACGGGAGCTGACATGTACTTTGCATAAGCGACGCGCAGCGGCGCAAGCGCGACATCGTACGCGGTGCAAAACGTAAGCCGGCCAGTCTTCGTCAGCAGTTGCGTGCCGCGTGCCACCATGACTGACTCGGTCAAGCTGTCAAACATCTCGCCGATATGGAACTGCACGACAGAGCAAGAGGGGAACGGCCGCAGGTACTGCGGATAGAGCATGCGCGTCAGGGCTTCACTGAACTCGGGATAGTCGTCGTCAATCTTCGCGCTATGCCGGGCGTGCAGTAGTGCCGTGGACTGCACCAGGCGCTCGACACCCGGATCGTCGGAATGCCCGTCGCCGTTGATCGACAGACGCGCCGCGGCTTCAGGATGCCGCAGCATAAAGCTGCGCATATCGCGCCGCAGGAACTCAAGTTCCTGCTCATAGTAATGCCGCAATAAGTCGTCGTCGTAGTCGTCGTTATTCGTATTCATCGTAAGCATGTCTGCAGCAAGATTGGCAGGATGGGGCACACCGCCCGTCGACACGCTATTCGCTAGGCCAGGATCGATTCGCCGCTACGGGGCGCGCATCGCATGACCTCTCGGCCCGTACGCTTCGATAGAACGGTCAACTGCACGAAGCCGTTCAATTGGACGTAGTTACCGAGAAACGCATCCATCACGCCCACGAACGTCGCAATGCTGGTTCCGGCAAAATGTCCCTCATCGAGGGTCAAACGCATTTCGATGCCTTGCACGGATGTGGGAAACGGGTTGCCCGGCAGCTCCACCACCGCATCGCGCACCTCGACACCCACGATGGCGTCGATCAGCCGGGACGACACCACCGTGCGACGCACGTCATATAGCGTCAACACGGCTTTGAGCGCGGCCAGATCCATATCGCCGAGCGAAAGATGGTTCAGGCTCAGATGCGATAGGAGCCGCATCTGCAAGTCGTCGCTCCGCTTGAAACGCAGGCTCGGGCTCGGCCGCCGCAGCATCGCGATTTCGACCGTTGGGATGCCACTGTCGCGCATGGCATCCTGCACGAACAGATCGCCGCCCGCGAGGCCAACGGCAAGTCTCGATGGCAGGTTTCGATTCGTACAAAAGAGCTCGATGCTCAACGTGTCGGTTTGACGGACGGACGGATCGAAATCGATATTGACCACCGAAATCTCCGTTTCATAGCCGGGACTCTTGTGCTCGACCGTCTCATCCCGGCGAGCGAACCAGTAATGTCCACATCGCGCCTCTTCGCCGTAGCGCAACGCGAAGAACGGACGCAATTCCCTCAGTTCGTCGCGCTCAGCTGTCTGCTGCAGCAGGCATACCGATTCGATCGAGTAAATTTCGTAGGCGGATACGTTGCACGCCTCCGCTACAACGGGATAAGCCAATGCTGTATGGGTCATGCGAATCGGCTCGCCGTGCTGACGAAACAAGTTGACGACGGGTGTGGAGAAAAGCTGGAAATGTGTCGCCGATAACGATTCCAACTGCGGCGCGGCATGCTCACGACTATTGCCTTCTCCCAAAGCGATGTGTAATGTCACGCGTCGGCAAGGTCCGACTACATCGAGCATGGCACCGAGGTCGACATCGATAAAATCGAACTTCTCTTCGAACCCGAAGTATTCGGACAGAAGCCGGTATGCCGGGTGCGACATCATCGGATAGTCGAATAGAGCGTCGGCTTCCGCGAAGCCGGTTGGAGCGACGGGTGCCCCGCGTAACGGTTGCCAACGGCCGCTATCGTCTGCCTCAACATAGGTCGCCAGCTCGTGCACGAAAAGCCCGTCGACAACCGCCGCGATGAGTGAGCGCTCTCCGTTGAGATGCACGCGAACTGCACGCAACCCAAGTGAGCTCAGGTCGTGCTGGGATGACGTCGATTCGAACGAAATCGAGACGGTACCCGCCGCACTCCCCGGCAACCCAATGGGCGCGTGCGCCGCCGGCAGATAACATGCTTTGCTGATCGCGATGGGCGCAAGCGCCACATCGTAGGCGGTCCTGAACCGGCATTCAACTCCATCGATCGACCGGCTGATCAATTCCGTGCCACGGGGAAACGTGTAGCGGGAACCCGGATGGTCAGCATGCGTAACGTTGAACCGTGCGATGGAGCATGCTGGGAAGGGCCGCAGATAGTGCGGATACAGAACGTCGAACAGCGCATCGAGGAATTGCGGATAACCGTCGTCAAGCTTCTTGCCGGTGCGTGCACTCAACAGCGCTATCGCCTGAATCAGTCGCTCGACATGCGGGTCTTCGCCATACTCCCCCTGTGGTATGAGCCGCCCCGCTATCTTGGGATAGCGCTCCGAGAAATGCCGGGAATAGTGACGCAAATACGATAAGTCACGCTCGTAAAACGGTAGCAGCTCTTTCATCTATCGCCTCGCGGTCCGTGCCGTTGAATTGGATTCAAACGGTGGCACGCCCGTCGCTGCCCGCGAGGCTCGATCTGAGAAATCAGACGGAAGCACGGGTCCGCCATAAACGGCGAACCCGTCCGTTCGATCAGGCTATACCGAAAGCCGGATCGCTCATACTGTCGCGGCCCGTTTCGACATGGCCGGCAAGCGCGCGATGAAACGCGGGATCGACATCGACGCTGACCTTCAAGTCATACCAGGCATGGAACGCGCGCAAATCGATATACAGGTCGACACTTTCGCCACCGGCGACTTTGTGTTTGACGAGGCTCCCGTCGTAGGCATTGACCACGGTAAACACGCAAGCCGCGCTACCGAAATTTTTCAAATGCAGTTCGATGTTGCCATTCGCCACGTCGTACGACTCCGTCACTTCCGGCATGGCCACACCGGCGCGCCAGCCGTTGCCCGCGACCGGCGTCACCCCGCCCGCGAAGCGGCGCATCAACCCATTCGGGCCGTAGACGGTGTAGTCATACCGGCCATCGATCGGCAACGCGAGCGTATCGGTAATGCGCTTTTTCGCTTCGACCGCATACGAGCGTGGCGCATCGAGACTCTTAGCGCGGTAGACAAGAAACGCCGCCCCCGCCGAGCCCGTGTTGATGAAATCCAGACGCAGCGCACGCTGAGCCACTTCGACGTGCGAGCGCACGAACAGCTCGTAAGGCAGCGCGCGCGCCGGTCGCATACCCGGCTCCTGATTCGGCTTGGCCTGGACGAGCGGGGGCACCGGTATATAGTCCGCATGGCGCGCTTTATCCGGCGGCACATAGCCGGTCGTCGTCGGCAATGTGGGGAATGCGGCATTCGGATGGACAAAATCGAATGCGCGCGTGAGGTCGCCGCAGATCGCATGGCGCCACGGTGTGATATTGGGCTCGCTCAAATCGCGATTTCCACCGTTGCCGAACCGGCGCGCGATGAAGCGAACGATCGAGGTGTGATCGAACGTCTCCGAGCAGAGCCATCCCCCCTTCGACCAGGGCGAAACGACGAGCATCGGTACGCGGGGCCCCAAACCATACGGCCCGGCGGGATTCGTATCCTTGCCGGGGTAATACTCGTCGATCGTATCCACCGTCGAGCGCCCGACACTCGTCGACCATGGCGCAAACGGCGGCGCCACATGATCGAAAAAGCCATCGTTCTCGTCGTAGGTGATCAAAAGCGCCGTTTTGCTCCATACCGCCGGATTGGATGTCAGAACCTGCAACACCTGGTCGATATACCAGGCGCCATAATTTGCGGGCCAATTCGGGTGTTCCGAATAAGCTTCGGGAGCCACGATCCACGAGACCTGCGGGAGCTTGCCGCTTCCCACGTCGCGCTTCAGGATATCGAAATAATCGCCCCCCGCCGCCACATTCGTACCCGTGCGCGCGTTGTCGTAAAGCGGATCGCCCGGCTGGGCATTGCGGTACTGATTGAAATAGAGCAGCGAATTGTCGCCATAGTTGCCGATGAAGGCATCCTGCGTCCATCCCCACGAACCTTTCGCGTCGAGGCCGGTCCCGATGTCCTGATAAATTTTCCACGAGATGCCCGCCGCTTGAAGCTTCTCGGGAAACGTCGACCAACCGTAACCCGCTTCGGCGTTATCGATCACGGGGCCGCCACCGCCGCCATCGTTACCCACCCAACCCGACCACATGTAATAGCGGTTCGGGTCCGTCGGCATCATGCCGGAGCAGTGATAGGCGTCGCAGATCGTAAATGCGTCGGCAAGCTGATAGTGAAACGGAATGTCTTCGCGCGTGAGATAAGCCATCGTAGTCGCGCTCTTGGCCGGCACCCACTGATCGTAGCGGCCCCCGTTCCACGCGGCATGCGTCGTCGTCCAGTCATGCGGCAAGTCTTGCAGAAACTGCATGCCGAGATCCGGCGCGCTCGGGCGAAACGGCAAGACATAGCCGACATTCGCCACAGCCGGCTGGTACCAGACAGGCCGGCCGTTCGGCAACGTAATCGCACGGCGGTCGCCGTACCCGCGCACGCCGCGCAGCGTGCCGAAGTAGTGGTCGAACGAGCGGTTCTCCTGCATCAGGATGACGATGTGCTCGATATCGTTGATGCTGCGCGTCGCATCGTTTGCTGGGATAGCAAGGGCATTGCGAATGCCAACGGGCAACGCGCCCATGGCGGCGGCGGCGCCTGCCGCTTGAGCGGCGGCACGCAGGAAGTCACGGCGGCTTGTCGAGGTCATTTTGGATTCGTCAGGCAGAGGTGGAACGAGACGGCCTCGCGGCAAGCGGGACACGTCGGCGGGGTAAGGCCAAAGCGAACACGCACGAACACACGCGAACAACTTGAAACGCAACCGTCCATCATCCGCGGAGAACCCGCGTCGAACGAACTCCGCATGCTTCCAATTGCGACCTAGTCGGCGGAATGCATGACCGGCGGCAATAACGCGCCCGATGCGGACGCTGCTCCTGCGTTCCCGTTGGAACCGAAGCGCTCAGCAGTAACCGGCTTCGAAGGCTCGATGATGGGGGACGCCTGACCGGTGCCAGGCAACATCGGCACGCGTTCGCTGTCGCGCGACGGTGCCTCGTTAGCGCGGCCGCCGCGGTCGTCACCGCAGCCGGTCAGCGTGGAAAGGGACACCGCGAATGCCGCCAATGCAAACAACCACCGTGTGTGAAATACCATGCACCGTCGACGCGCCTGCATCGCTCCTCCAGCAATCGAACCGCAATACCGCATACCCAGAATGAATGAGCATGCGGCTCGAATGGCGGACACGATAGAAACGAATCGTGTCTTCTTGATGAAGACCGTTATGCGCGAAACATGCATTCGTCTCAATGTGCCAAGCGTGCGTTAGAGGAGAGACTCGTGGCGGGAAACGCAGCCGCGCCTTGCATGAAACGCATAGGTACGCGATGCAATCCGCGATAGGAGGGGCGCATGCGGTACGCCCGTAAGGGCGTACCTGCGCGATGAGATGGTGACGGCGCGCTGTGCGCGCACGCTGATGCGAGGAAGAAAGCGCTTCAGGAAATCATCTGCGTGATGTGTTCGCGCAGATAGGCATCGAACGGCGCACCGATCTCCGGATGGCGAAGCGCGAACTCGACCGTCGCTTTCAAATAACCGAGCTTGCTGCCGCAGTCGAAACGCGTGCCGTAATAGCGATAGGCCAGCACCTGCTCTTCGGCGAGGAGCGCCTGCAGCGCGTCGGTCAGCTGCAGCTCGCCCGCGACACCGGCTTCGAGCTTGCGAAGATGCGAAAAGATACTGGGCATCAGCACGTATCGGCCGACGACACCCAGATTCGACGGCGCCGATTCGGGCGATGGCTTTTCAACGATGCCCGACAGCTTGAAGATGTCCTCTTCCCACTCCCGGCCTTCGACGACGCCATAAGAACGGCTGTCTTCGCGCGCGATCGCCTCCACGCCGACGATCGAACTGTGATAGTGGTTGAATACGTCGATCATCTGCTTCATGACGGGCTGCTCGCCGTGCAGCAGATCGTCAGCCAGAATCACGGCAAACGGGCTGTCGGCCACCAGCTTCTCGGCACACAGCACCGCATGCCCCAATCCGCGCGCGGCCGGCTGGCGCACATAGAAACAATCGACGTGGCTCGGCTTGATGTTGCGCACGAGATCGAGCAACTTCTCTTTGCCGCGCGCCTCGAGCTCCGCCTCGATTTCGTACGACGTATCGAAGTGATCCTCGATAGCACGTTTGCTGCGGCCGGTAACGAAGATCAGCTCCGTGATACCCGCCTCGATTGCCTCCTCCACCGCATATTGAATCAGCGGCTTATCGACGACCGGCAGCATCTCCTTGGGACTGGCCTTCGTGGCAGGCAAGAACCGCGTGCCGAGACCTGCCACAGGAAATACCGCTTTGGTGACTTTCAACATCGTTCGTCCCCTCTTGGGAAAGTCGTTGTATATGAAGGCTCCATGAAGGAATTCGTCAAACCTCTGTCAACTCAGACGCGCTCCATCGCCTGATCCGCTTCGCGCGGCATCGCTCGATCGCGCTTGAACGTGCCAATGCGCATCGTTCGATCGGATTCGAGTGCTTCGCGATAGGCGGAAATAGCTACGAGAATCAAGAGCACCGCGACGCCGGCTACCCAATGTAAATCCATGATGCGGCTCCATTTGCGTTTTGTCCGTGGCTGCAAGTTAACATGAAAAAACCGAACAATAATTTCCACGAGCCACGCGAAATTTATTGTGACGCCTTACCCAGCAAGGCGCAGCGGGTTGTTGTTAGCGTTTGTTAAAAACCCGTTTTCGGCGATTTTTTTCGATCTACGATAGGCGCGGATTCGGAACTTTTTATATCTTCGTGATAAGACCATCTGTCATTATTTCCGAGCGCATCGGTCGGGGCATTGCATGAGCGATTCGTCGATTCTCCCCGTTTCCGCGACGGCGCCCGCCACCGCGCCCGCCACC
>CBJLAJ010000132.1:0-14916 GCA_966421005.1 uncultured Paraburkholderia sp. | reverse complement strand
TTCGCGGGCGGCCTCTTCTTCGGCATCGCCATGCCGGTGGCCATCCTCTTCGCGCTCTATCGATGCACGATCACCTACCGGCGATGGCGCATGCACATGCCGCATGTCGTCTACTTGCCCGTACTGGGCCGCGCGATTCTGCTCACGGCGGCGTTGCCTGCCACGTCGATCGGTGGCAATCCGCTCGGTCCGCGCTTTTCCGGACTCGTGTTCGGTGTCTCGCTCGGATTGATGATCGCGATGCACGTGCAACTGCGGCGGCTCGGAGCACAGATGCGGCCGGCGCCGGTGCGACATCAACCCGTCGCTGAGCCCGTGCCGCAGCCCACGGCCAGCGCGCAACCGGGCCATGACACGAACGGGCGGCGCGAGCCGACGCTCGCCCGCGAAGAGCGTCGGACGCCGGCGCTCACGCACCGCCGGGGCGATGATCGCATTGAGCCGCGGTAACGCCATGAGAATCCTCCATTTGACCGCCACGCTCGACCCCGAAGCAGGCGGTCCCGCCGAAGGCGTACGGCAAAGCGCGCAGGCGCTCTCGGCGCTTGGGCATCAGGTCGAGATCGCATCGCTGGATGCGCCCGATGCACCGTTTCTCGCCGAGCCTCGAGCGAGTGCGATCGTCACCGCGCTGGGTCCCCCGCACGGAAAGTACGGACGCACGCCCCGTGCGGTGCCGTGGTTGCGCGAGCATGGACCGCGCTTCGACGCTGTCGTCGTGAACGGCCTCTGGCAATACCAGAGCTTCGCCGCTTGGCGCGCGCTGCGCGATCTCGGCGTGCCCTACTACGTGTTCGCCCACGGCATGCTCGATCCGTGGTTCAAGCGCACGTACCCGCTCAAACATTTGAAGAAGTGGCTTTACTGGCCCTGGGCCGAATATCGCGTGCTGCGCGATGCACGTGCCGTCCTCTTCACAACCGAAGAGGAACGCGTGCTCGCGCGCCAATCGTTTTGGCTCTATCGCGCGCGCGAGGAAGTGGTCTCGTATGGCACGGCGGCACCGCCCACGGACGCGGCCCGATTGCGCGCGGCATTCTTCGCCGCGCGACCCGAGCTTCAGGGCAAGCGGCTCATGCTCTTTCTCGGCCGAATCCATCCGAAAAAAGGCTGCGATCTATTACTGCGCGCCTTCGCCAATCTCGCGCAGCTCACCGGCGACGCGCATCTCGTCCTGGCGGGCCCCGGCAGCGACGACACGCTCGCGGCGCTGCGCGACGAGGCGCGGCGCGCGGGCATCGACGCGCGCATCACGTGGGCCGGCATGCTCAAGGACGACCTCAAATGGGGCGCCTTCTATGCCGCCGACGCGTTCGTGCTGCCATCGCATCAGGAAAACTTCGGCATTGCCGTCGTGGAGGCGCTCGCATGCGGCGTACCTGTGCTGATCTCGGACAAGGTCAACATCTGGCGAGAAGTGGCCGACGACGGTGCCGGATTCGTCGCCCCGGATACCGTGGCCGGCACCGAGCGCAATCTTCGGCGCTGGTTCGCGCTCGATGACGAAGCGCGTACGCGCATGCGCACACTTGCCGCCGCCGCGTTCCGCGAGCGCTTCACCGTTGAAGCGCACGCGAGGCGCCTCGTCGACGTGCTCGAAGCCGATGCGGCGCGTCCCACCTATCCGGTCTCGCGTTCGACGCGCCTGTCGTCGTAATTCGTTTGCGACTTCGCCGCGCGTCATTCCTTTGCGATGCGTGAGAGCGTCGCGGCGGCAAACGGCAGCGAACCCACCTTCCCCGCGCTGCTATCCACATTCGCGTGCGCATCGTTGCTCGCGGGGAACGCATCGGGCTTGCCGAGTGACGAGGCCAGTCGCTCGGCAAGGCGCAGCGCGAGCGCCGTGATCGTGATGGTAGGAAAGTTGGCGCCCACGCTAGGAAACACCGAAGAGCCCGCAATGTGCAAATTGTCGATGCCATGGACCTTGCAATCGCGGTCGACAACGCCTTCGCGCGGCGAATCGTGCATGCGGGTCGTGCCCATGTGATGCCATGTTCCTTCGAGCGACGACGGCCAGGCGCGTCCCTCGAGCGGCGTGTCGAGCCGGACTTCGGCGACACCGCTCGCGCGCAACTCGTCGGCGAGCAAGGCGAACGTCCTGTCGAACGTCCGCTGCACGAGCGAATCGAGCCGCCAGGCCACCTGCACGCGCGGCATGCCGAGCCGGTCGCGCGATTGGCTCAACGTCACGCGTGAATCGCGATTCGGCGCCGCCTCGACGATCGCCTGCAGCTTGACGTCGGTGATCAACGCGCGCGGCTGAAAGAGCCGCGTCAAGCCGAAGCCTATGGTGTCGATCGGATGGGAAGCCATCGTCGCCACATCGTCGCGCAAGCGCCATCCCGGCTGGTCTTTCTTCAGGAGCGCCTGTTTGCAGCGGATCAACGCTTCGGCGCCAGCGCTGCCCTCGCCGTAAAACATGGAAAAGAACCAGACGCGCGAGTTCAGCAACTGCTCGCGCCGCAGCACCTCGGGCGTCAGCGCAAACTGCGACGAGATCGGTGTGCCGAGTGCGGCCACGGCGGCGTTCTGATAGTGGAACTTGATGTCGTAGAGCTTGTTGCGCGCCCATGCGTCAGCGAACCGCACGCTGGCGGACATGATGCGGGGATGGTCCATGAAGAAGCGGCCGACGACATCGTTGCCATTGCCCAGTCCTGCTGGCTGCACGCGGTTGGAGGCGAGCAGGATGCGCGCGTTCTCGATGCCGCCCGCGGCAAGGACATACTGCTTTGCGCGCACGGCGATGCGGCGGCCCGATAACGTGGCAACCGCGACGCCTGTCACATGCGAGGCGGTGCGATCCGTTTCGATGTCGACGACATTGGCGTGAAGAAAAACGCGCACGAACGGCGAGCGCTCGAGTGCGCTGCGATAGAGCTTGCCGAAACGCGCCGGCGGGCTGAACTGAGCAACGGTGTCACGAACTTTGCCCGTGACGAGCGGAACGCGTCGCACGTCCGGCCGCCCGATGGCTCGCTCCCAGAACTCCGGGTCGAAGTTATTCGGCCCGAGCTTGAGCCACGCGTGCGTACGCGCATAGTAAGGCGCAAGTTCATCGAGGCCGAACGGCCAGCCACTATGCGGCACCCACTCGCGCTTGTCGAAATCCCACGGATCCAGCGGGCGGCACCAGCCGCCCCAGCAGTTGCTGCTCCCCCCCAGAAAACGGCTGCGGCTGCCGTCCGCAAACGAGTATGGCAAGCCGACATTTTCTCCTCGATACAAATCCCGCGTTTCATCGTCAGCTTTGTACCCGCCGCTTTCGAGCAGGCATGTATCGATGCCGAGCCGATTCATTTCAAGTGCGAGCGTAATTCCCGCGACGCCCGCGCCGACAATGCAAACTGTTGCTTCGACGACGTACCCCTCGTCGACAGTGCGCGTATCGAAAAACATTCTTCTTCCCCAGTTTTGTTGTGATAATCGAGCCGGCGAATTTTCGTCGTCGGCCAATTTCGCGCCGCGGCCGGCCAATGAAATTTGCAGTTCAATTACAAAAATGGACCGGCAAAGACAAGCGTGAAATTAAAGGAACATTGCGCATACGATCTGATGAATTACGCAATGCGTTGTACTCGCTTTTCTTATCCGCTTATGAGAAACGCCTGCGCAGCAACCGACACGGATTGCCGCCGTAGACACCTTCTGCATCGAGCGAACGGTGCACGACCGACAACGGTGTCACCACGGCCGAGCGCCCGATCCTGACGCCCATTTGCACGACGCATTTCGACGTGATCCAGACGCCGTCTTCGATGACGATCGGTGCCACGCGCAAATCCATCGTCGTCGACATATCGTGCGAGCCCGCGCTGAGGAAAGTGCCTTGCGAGATGCAGACGTGCGAGCCGATTCGAATGGGCGCCTGGTTGTATATCCAGACATCGACGCCGAACCAGCAGTGATCGCCCACCTGGAGATTCCACGGCGCCTTCACACGTATTGGATGGACGAAACGACAGCCGGTGCCGATCTTCGCGCCGAACAGACGCAAGAGCGCCACGCGAAGCGCGGAGCTCGGCACAAGCTTGTTGTTGATCACGCAGGCTTCGATGACGAACCAGATGGCTTCGACGATCCGGCTACGGCGGGCGACGTAATTACCCTTGCCCGCCCGCGACAGATCGATGACGCGCCCCGTGGCGGGAGACGCGCCGGATGCACGTGCGTTGCCTGCCTGCATCGCAGGGGGTTCGTCGCCCTCGAGGGGCGCTTGCGCGGCCTCGTGGTGTTCGATGTGGCGCTCCATCGCCGATGCCCTCACATGTTTTTGCTCTCGTGTGGGGATTATCAAGCGCCACGCATGCCACGATTTGTCGGCAGCCGCACGGATGGCGGGCCGTCACGGTGTTTTGGCGGCGCGACAGGGCCTGCCCGCGCGAGCATGGTAGATGTTCGGATGTCGCACAAGGGAGTTCGCTTGTGACACTGTTTTCATGCGCGCAGCGCACGCGCGCCGCATTCGTGTATGCGGCCGCATGCGCCGCGCTCTTCGCCACCGCACCGGTCTGCGCCCAGCCGGCGGACGCAGCACCCGCCGCGGCAGCCGGTAACGGCAAAGCCGGCAATAACCGCGCTGCCGCACCCGCTGGGCCAGCCGCGCCGCCCACGGCCGCTGACCGGGCGGCTGCGGCGCGCACGACCGCCAACCAGTTGCGCGGCGTCGATAACGAAGAAGCGCTCATGGGCGGGCCCTCCGCCTATCGCGATCCCTATCGAACGGCCGGAGACGCCGAGGACACGCGCCAGACGGAATTGATGAAGGCCGAGCGCGTGCCGACGGGCGGCGGCCCCGGCTTCGGCTACGATCCGCTGCCACCGGGGGGGCGCCGTCGGCCACCGCCGGCAGGCGCTGGCGACGCGGACGCGGCGGGAGCGGACAACGGGCCCGCGCGCACGCCGCAAGCCGCCGCGCAAGCGGCCTATCGGGACGCGTTCAAAGGCCCCGCCAAGGGCGCCGCGAATGGCCAGGCGGTCTACCGGATGCCCTGGTAACGCCGCCTCGTTCTACCCGCCTCTAATCGGCTGAGCGTGCCGCCATCGCCGCGTGCGACTATTCGGCCGTCACATTGACGGCCACTTCGACCGTGTGATCGCCACCGCCGAGGATGATGCCGCGGAGCAACGAGACGTCGCTATAGTCGCGCCCGTAGGCGAGCGTGACATGATCGAGATCGGCCAGTACATCGTTGGTGGGATCGAGATCGATCCAGCCCGTGCCGGGGCAAAACACCGATACCCACGCGTGGGACGCATCGGCACCGATGAGCCGCGGTGTCCCCGCCGGGGGTACCGTGCGCAGATAGCCGCTCACGTAGCGGGCCGACAGACCGATCGAACGCAGGCATCCAATCATCACTTGCGCGTAGTCCTGACACACCCCCTGACGCAATTGAAACGCACGTAACGCGGGCGTGTCGACCGCGGTGGCCTGCGGCTCGTAGGTGAAATCGGCGTGTATCCGATGCATGAGGTCGATGGCGCCTGCCACGAGCGGCGTGCCGGGCGCGAAGCTCGAGAGCGCATAAGCACGCAACTCCCGCGCGAGCGCAATGTTCGGCGATGCGAAGACGAATTCGCTCTCCGGCATATAAGGATCGCCCGCGCGATAACGCAGTGCGGTGGCCACATCGTTCCAGGCCGGTGACGCCTCGATATCGAGTGCCGCCCAGCGCTCAGCCAACAGCACGGTCGTCTCGCCGGTCACTTCGAGGTAATCGTGCGCGGTGTCGAACGAAAAGTAACGCACCTCGTTACCGAACGCGTCGAGGTGCGCGCTTTCATAAGCCGGCACGGGATCGATCCTCAGGCGATGCGACACGACACGCTGCCACGCGCAATCGAGCGGGCGGATCGTGGCGAGATGCTGCGCCGTTTCGACCGGCATCGTATAGCGATAGGTCGTGACATGCGAAACGGACAACTTCAGCGATGACTCCAGCGCGCCGCTCATGACGATACCCTCGATGCCAGTGCGTGATCCGCATGGGAGAAGTAGCGGGCGCTGATTTCGTTCGAAGCCGCGGCGACATGCGAGGCGAGTTCGTCGCATAGCGTGGCGAGCGTCGGATAGCGCCCCGCCGCGTCGGCGGCGCAAAGGCGCTCGAGCGTCGGCAGCGACGAAACGGGAGGCATCGCGTCGCCGAACGGCCGCCGTACCGCGCCGCCCGCTGCCGCGGCGATCTCGTCGAGCTTCTTCGCCAGCCGCTCGTAGACGCCGTAGAGTCCCCGCGGATTTGTCGGATCGACGACGACGAGATCGATCAATGCCGGCACCTCGAGCCGGCCCGGATAAAGCGAGCGATAGGTCAGCGTGCTGTCGAAAAGTTGCAACAGCAGATCGAAGCCGGCCGGCGTAGCCAGCACGCCGGCATCGGCCACGACACGCAAGAGCGTCGTCATGCCGATCACACGTTCGATGTGCCGGCCCGCAAAGAGCAGCCGCCACGCTTCGTCGCGCACCATGCGGTCGCCCTGGGCGCCGCTGATGGCCGACAACTGCATGGCGAGCGTCTCGAGCGCGTTCATCAACGCAACGCGGTCGTACGAATCGTAGCGCTCGCCGTGGCCCGTCTCTTCGTCGAGCGCCGCATTCGACGGCGGAACGAGCGACAGCGCATGCAAGGCATCGCGGAAATCGTTGCGCGCGGCGAGGATCGTCCGCCAGTGATCGTTCGAGAGCCGCGCGCGGATCTCGCCGCAAGCGCGTGCCTGGCTCGCGATGATCCGGCCGATGCTGACCGTGCTCGAATGCTCGTGCAAACCGGCGACCAGCGTGCGTTCGAACGCATGGCGCGTGGTGCGGGCCGCGGGCTCGGCGGCGGGAATGAGCTCGAAGCGCGCGGCAAGTTCCGCGAGCGTGGCGAGCATGTCCTCTGAATCGTGGTTGTCGAGCGAGCCGAGAATGAGGCGTGCCAGCCTCACGCTGTTTTCCGCGCGCTCGCAATAACGGCCGGCCCAAAAGAGGTTCTCCGCGGCGCGGCTCGATACGGTGCGGCGGCGATGGGCGAAGTCGCCAGGCTTCATGGGCGTTGGCAACAGCGAAAACGTGGTGCCAGGCCGGCTCGACAGTACCCAGGTATCGACGCTGCTGCCCCCCGATTGCATCGACACGCTCATTTGCCGCTCCCCCGCCATGCGCGTGAAAGCGCCCGGCAGCACGTGCCAGCCGCCCGACGCCCCAGCGATCGCATACACACGCAGCGCGCAGGGCCTGTGCGATAGCGTGCCGTCCTCGTAACGCGGGGCGCAGGAATAAGGTAGCGGTGCCTGGATCGTGAACGCGTCGCTCGTCTGCTCGATACGCTCACGCCAGTCGGCCAGCCGCTGCGGCCCGGCCGCAAGGCCCGGCGGCATATCCGAGGAACCCGGATGAGGCAGTCCCGCCCAGGTCGGCACGAGCCACGCGTCGGTGAGCCGCGCGAATGCGTCTTCGCGCACGGCCGCTTCGCCGCACCACCAGCTGGCGACACTCGGCAGCGCGAGCGGCTCGCCAAAGAGCGCTTCGACGATACCGGGCAAAAACCCGTGCAAGGCCGCGGATTCGACGACGCCCGCACCCGGCGCATTCGATACGACGACATTGCCGGCGCGCATGACTTCCAGCAGACCCGGCACGCCGATGGTCGAATCGGCACGCAGCTCGACGGGATCGCAAAAGCTGTCGTCGAGCCGGCGCAGCAGACCGTGCACACGTTCGAGGCCCGCCAGCGTCTTCAGATAAAGTTTGCCGCCGCGCACCGTGAGATCGCTGCCTTCGACGAGCGTAAGGCCGAGATAGCGCGAAAGAAACGCTTGTTCGAAGTAGGTCTCGCTGAATGGCCCCGGACTCAACAGCGCGATGTGCGGCGAGCCCGCGCCGGCGCGGCGCTCGTCATCGGTCATCGTCGCGCGCGCCGCCTGCGCCAGCGTGGCGATGAGCTGCGAGTACGACGGCGCGAGACGCCGCACGCCGAGCGAGCGGAACGGCTCGGCAAACAGGCTCGACACGATGAGCCGGTTCTCGAGCGCGTAGCCGAGCCCCGACGGCGCCTGCGTGCGGTGCCCCATGACGGTCCATTCGCCACCGGGGCCGCGCGCCAGATCGACGGCCACGATTTGCAGATACCGGCCGCCCGCCGGCACGCAACCTTTCATCGCGCGCAGATAGCCGGGGTGTCCGAATACGAGCGCAGGCGGCAAGAGCCCGCGCGAGAGCAGCGTCTGCGCGCCGTAGATATCGGCGACGAGCGCTTCGAGCAGTCGCGCGCGCTGCGCCACGCCACGCTCGATAACCGCCCATTCGTTCTCGTCGACGATAAATGGGAGCAGGTCCAGCGCCCACGGCCGCGGCTCGCCGTTATCGGCATAGACGTTGTAAGTGATGTCGTTGTCGCGGATTTGCCGTGCGATCGCCGCCGCGGCATGCTCGAGGCCCGCGACGCCGTCCACGCCCAGCAGGCCGAAAAAGCGCCGCCAGGGCGCGCGCAGCGCGCCAGCGGCATCGCGCAGCTCGTCCCAATGGCCGGCGCGCGCGGGCACGTCGAGCAGGCGCACAACCGCATCGGCGACATCGGCCGCGGTATCGAACGGCAGGGTCGATTGGAAAGGCAAAGGCTTCTCTTGCTTCTTCGGTCAGTCGTCGCTCCCGACGCGCCGCAGATCGAGCGTAAAAGGCATCTCGAGGCTGCGCTCGCGCGCCTTCACGGACATCGGCCCGGGCGTATGGCCGATCGTAAAGAAGCGCGCACGCCGCCGGCTCTGCGCTTCGTAGGCGTTGACGGGAAACGTCTGATAATTGCGTCCACCCGGATGGGCGACATGATACTGGCATCCGCCGAGCGAGCGCCCGGCCCAGTTGTCGACCAGATCGAACGTCAGTGGCGCATGGACACCGATCGTCGGGTGCAGCGACGACGGGGCCTGCCACGCCCGAAAGCGCACACCGGCCACGTATTCGCTCGCGCGGCCCGTGGGCTGCAGCGGCACCGGCACACCGTTGACCGTCACGGTATGGCGATTTTCGTTGAGACCGAGCGCGCGCACTTCGATGCGCTCGAGCGACGAATCCACGAAGCGGACCGTGCCGCCGGGCGCGCCCTCCTCGCCCATCACATGCCACGGCTCGAGCGCATGTCGCAGCGTCAGCGCGACGCCGCTCGCATCGAATTCGCCAACGAGCGGAAAGCGGAACGCGAAGTGCGGTGCGAACCAGGCGCGATCGAACTCGTAGCCGGCCGCGCGCAGGTCCGCCAGGACATCGTCGAAATCCATCTGCACGAAAGTGCTCAACATGAAACGATCGTGCAGTTCGGTGCCCCAACGGGTGAGGCGCGTGGTATAAGGCGTGCGCCATAGGCGCGCCACAAGCGCGCGCAGCAGCAGCTGTTGCGCGAGGCTCATGCGCGCATGAGGCGGCATTTCGAAGCCGCGCAGCTCGAGCAGACCCAGGCGGCCGGCCGGTCCGTCGGGCGAGTAGAGCTTGTCGATGCAAAACTCGGCGCGGTGCGTATTGCCCGTTACGTCGATGAGAATGTTGCGCAATGCGCGGTCGATCAGCCAGGGCGGCACTCGCTCGCCGTCGCCGCTCAGCGCCGAGAGCCCGTCGAGCTGGCGTTGCAGCTCGCGAAACGCGATTTCGAGTTCATAGACCTGATCGTTGCGGGCCTCGTCGACACGCGGGGCCTGGCTCGTCGGTCCGATGAAAAGCCCCGAGAACAGGTAGGACAACGACGGATGATTGTGCCAGTAAGCGATGAGGCTCGCGAGTAGATCGGGGCGTCGCAGGAACGGACTGTCGGCGGGCGTCGCAGCGCCCAGGACCATGTGATTGCCCCCGCCGGTGCCGGTATGGCGCCCGTCGAGCATGAACTTTTCCGGGCCCAGATACGATTCGTGTGCGGCCCGGTAGAGGAACTCGGTGTTGTCGACGAGTTCGCTCCAGTTCGCGGCCGGGTGAATGTTGACTTCGACGACACCGGGATCGGGGGTCACCTGCAACAGCTTCAGGCGCGCATCGCGCGGCGGTGGATAGCCCTCGATCACGATCTTGACCTGCAGCTCCGTTGCCGTGGCTTCGACGGCCGCCAGCAGATCGAGGTAATCGTCGAGCACGGCAAGCGGGGGCATGAAGACATACAGCGCGCCGCCGTTACGCCCTGCCAGCAGGGCATCAGCCTCCGCCTGCGGCCCGGCCGCGCGCGAAGGATCGCGCGCTTCCACGCACAGTGCCGTGCGTTGCAGCCCCGCTGCCGATTCGCCGTGTCCAGGCATGCGCGCATCGGCGGCGGCTGTCGCGGCATGGCGATTTCCGGACTGAGACGCACCGGTGTCAATACCCGCTTGCGCCTGCGATACACCCTCATCCGCTGCCTCACGCGGCACATATTGCGCGCGCAACTGCGTCGCGCCACGCAACGCGGCGGGCGGCCCGAACGGATCGTGTTCGTGCAGCCACGGATAGTCCGCGGCGCCGACCCACGGCAGCGAGTCGAGCGGCAAACGATAGCCCATCGGCGAATCGCCCGGAATCAGATACATCCGTTCGTCGCGAAAGAACCAGGGCCCCGTGATCCAGCGCGGGCCGGCAAGCGTGGCCGCCGTCTCGCGTTCGCGCGCAAGCGGCAACGCATAACCTGTCACCGTGGCGAGGCCCGCGTCGAACACGCGCCGCAACCGCACGCGTTCGTGCTCGTCGTCGAGACGCGAATCGAACGGGTCGACGTTCACGGGCAAGCGCCGCTCGCGCCACAGGTAATACCAGACATCTTCATAGCCGGGCCGGATGTGGGCATCGTCGAGCGCGAGCTTGCCCGCGAGATGGCGAATGAATCGTTCGGCATCGTCCGATGTGTACTGCATCGGCTCGCGTTCGTCGGCGAAGCGCGTCGGGTCCTGCCAGCACGGCTCGCCATCCGCGCGCCAGAAAAGCGAGAGCGCCCAGCGCGGCAATTGCTCGCCCGGATACCACTTGCCCTGCCCCACATGCAGGAAGCCATTGGCTCCATATCGGACACGCAGCTTGTCCATCAGCGAGACCGCATAGCCGCGCTTGGTCGGCCCCAGCGCATCGGTGTTCCACTCGGGCGAATCGCGATCGCGTACGGAGACGAACGTGGGCTCGCCGCCCATCGTGAGCCGCACGTCCATCGATGCGAGATCGGCATCGACTTGTGCGCCCATGCGCTCGATCTCGCACCAGAGCGCTTCGTCGTATGGCTTCGTCACGCGCGGCGTTTCGAGCACACGCGTAATCGACATGCTGTGCGAAAACTCCACCTCGCATTCGTCGAGCGCGCCCGACACCGGTGCGGCGCTGCCCGGCTGTGGCGTGCAAGCGACCGGAATATGCCCCTCTCCGGCAAGCAGGCCCGAAGTGGGATCGAAGCCGACCCACCCCGCGCCCGGCAAATAGACTTCGCACCATGCGTGCAGATCGGTGAAGTCGACCTCGGTTCCGCTCGGACCGTCGAGCGCCTTCTCATCGGGGGCGAGCTGCAGCAGATAGCCCGACACGAAGCGCGCGGCGAACCCGAGCTGGCGCAGCGTTTCGACGAGCAGCCAGCCGGTATCGCGGCACGACCCCGAACCCTTCGCGAGCGTCTCTTCGGGCGCTTGCACGCCGGGCTCCATACGAATCAAATAGCCGATTTCGTGGGCGAGACGCTGATTGATCGCGACGAGAAAGTCGACGGTGCCGCAGGGCGTACGGTCGATGCTCTCGATGAAGGCCGCGAAGCGCGGCGTCGGCTCGGCGGTACGAACGAGATACGGCGCGAGCTCGGCAGCGAGCCCGCTTTCATAGCTGAACGGAAACTTCTCCGCGTCGGGTTCGAGAAAGAAATCGAACGGGTTGTAGACGGACATTTCGGCCACGAGATCGACGGTGACCTTGAATTCGCGCGTGGGCTCCGGAAAGACGAGGCGCGCCTGGTAGTTCGCGAATGCGTCCTGCTGCCAGTTGACGAAGTGATTCGCCGGCTCGACGCGCATCGAATAGCTGAGGATGGGCGTGCGGCAATGCGGCGCCGGCCGCAATCGGACGACTTGCGCCCCCAGCGCGACAAAGCGGTCGTAGCGGTACTGCGTGACATGATTTAACGCGACGCGAATCGACACGTGAGTACCTCGAAGCGGTAGACGGGAAACGGTTCGGCCGCAGCGCTCATGCCGCGTGCGGCTGAGACTGCGATTGCGACTGAGATTGCGACTGTGACTGTGATTGCGATTGGCCCGGCGAGGCAGACGTCGTCTGAACGGGGGCAGTCTCCGGTTCCGGTGCGAGCGGCACGAGAAAGTCGCGGCTGATGCGGCTGCCGAGTTCGTTGATCCGCACGAGAAAATCGGTCAGCCAGGCATGCAGCCCGCCGCGCAGGATGTCGCCGATCGACGAGGCACGCACGTCGGCATGGAGCTGTACGGCCATCGCTTCGGCCTGCGCGGAGCGCGCATTGCGCACACGCGCGATGATCTGGCGGACTTCGTCGAGACTGGCGGCCAGCGAGCGCGGCCAGTCCGCGAACAGAATCAGCAAGTCGGCGACGCGCTCCGGCGTAATCACATCGCGGTAGACCTTGCGATAGACCTCGAAGCCCGACACCGAGCGCAACACAGCCGCCCAGTGATAGTAGTCGAGCGACTGCGCGAGCGGCTGTGCCAGCATGCCGCCGCGCTGCTCGAGCATCTCGTACTTGACGTCGAGAATGCGCGCGGTGTTGTCGGCCCGCTCGAGAAACGTGCCCAGCCGCATGAAGTAAAACGCTTCGTCCTTGACCATCGTGCCGAGTTGCACGCCGCGCGACAGATGCGAGCGGAATTTGACCCATTCGAAGAACTCGCCCGGATCGCGATCGAGCACGCCGTCGGCAAGCATGCGCTGCGAATCGAGCCAGGTGGTATTGAGCGTTTCCCAGAGATCGGTCGTGATCGCACCGCGCACGGCACGCGCGTTTTCACGCGCGGCACGCAGACAGTTGACGATCGACGAAAGGTTGTCGCGATCGCTCGACATGAAAGCGATCACGTCGCGGCTCGTCATGCTCGGATGCGCGGCCATGTAAATATCGGCCAACTCGGAAATGGAGAGCATGGCACGCCAGCCAAGTGCCGCGTATTCGTCCGATTGCGGCAAAAGCGCCATTTGATAGTTCGCATCGAGCATGCGCGCGGTGTTCTCGGCCCGCTCGGTATAGCGGGCCATCCAGAAGAGATGGTCGGCGGTGCGGCTTAGCATGATGTCTCCAGATGCGTTCGTGGCAAGAGCGAAAATGCGGCGGTTCGAGCACCAGCTACTGTTCGAGAACCCAGGTGTCCTTTGTACCGCCTCCTTGCGACGAATTGACGACGAGCGAGCCCTCGCGCAACGCGACGCGTGTCAGCCCGCCGGGCACCATGCGCACTTCGCTGCCCGAGAGCACGAACGGGCGCAAATCGATGTGGCGCGGCGCGATGCCCGCCTCGACATAGGTCGGGCAGGTCGATAGCGCAAGTGTCGGCTGCGCGATGTACTTGTCGGGTTGTGCGATGAGCGCGGCGCGAAACGCTTCGATCTCGGCCGCCGTCGAGGCGGGGCCGACGAGCATGCCGTAGCCGCCGGCGCCATGCGTTTCCTTGACGACGAGCTCCGGCAGATGATCGAGCACATAGCTCAAGTCATCCGGCTTGCGGCACATCCATGTGGGTACGTTGTTGAGGATCGGTTCCTCGCCGAGATAAAAGCGAACCATGTCCGGCACGTACGGATAGATCGATTTGTCGTCGGCAACCCCGGTTCCCACCGCGTTGGCGAGCGTCACGTTGCCCGCGCGATAGGCCGCGAGCAAGCCGGCCGCGCCGAGCGTCGAATCGGGGCGGAAGACCTCGGGATCGAGAAAATCGTCGTCGACACGCCGGTAAATGACATCGACGCGCTGCGGCCCCTGGGTCGTACGCATATAGACGAAGCCGCGCTCGACGAAGAGATCCTGCCCCTCGACCAGCTCGACGCCCATTTGCTGTGCGAGAAACGCGTGTTCGAAATAGGCTGAGTTATACATGCCCGGTGTGAGCACGACGATCGTCGGGTTGTCCGCGCCATGCGGTGCCGACGAGCGCAGCGTATCGAGCAGCAGATCGGGATAGTGTGCGACGGGGGCGACACGGTTGCGGGCAAAGAGATCCGGAAAGAGCCGCATCATCATCTTGCGGTTCTCGAGCATGTACGACACGCCCGAGGGCACACGCAAGTTGTCTTCGAGTACATAGAACTCGCCGGCGCCCGCACGCACGATGTCGATGCCAGCGATATGCGCGTAGATATCGCGCACGACGTCGACGCCTTTCATCTCGGGACGATATTGTCCGTTGGCAAGGATCTGCTCTTCGGGAATGACGCCCGCCCGCACGATCGCCTGCTCGTGATAGATATCGTGAATGAAGCGGTTCAGCGCACACACGCGCTGACGCAAGCCCCGTTCGAGGGCCGCCCACTCGTGCGCAGGAAAGATGCGCGGAATGACATCGAACGGAATCGTCCGTTCGGTGCCGACACCGGTTTCGTCCTTGGCGCCATAGACGGCGAATGTGATGCCGACGCGGCGGAAGTTCAGATCCGCTTCGGCACGCTTGTTGGCAATTTGCTGCTCGCTTTGCGCGCACATCCACCCGTGAAATTCGCGGTAATGCGCGCGTGTCTCGCCACAGCCCGGAAAATCGGCGGGCGACACGCCCGCGATAGCGGGTCCATTGCGCTCAAACATCTCGCTGAAGAAGGCTTGCGTCATGGCCGAATATTCCCGTTCGTTGTTCGGGGCCGCCGGCGCCAGGATGCATGGCCCAGTCGAGCCCGACCGTCGCCCTCGTCCAGGCGCGGTCGTTCGGTATCAAGCGTTCTTCGATGGGGGCGGCAGCACGCGGCGGCCGCACTCCGAGAGCCGGCCGAAATAGATCGTCCGT
>CBJLAJ010000131.1:0-14967 GCA_966421005.1 uncultured Paraburkholderia sp. | reverse complement strand
GCACAACGCACGCCCGGGCGATCATTACACGGTCCGGCAAGGCGTCGCGATTGGCCGGGCGGGCCGTGTCCTCGTCGACTACGACGATGCCCGCGGCAAGATATGGATTGGCGGCGCATCGACGACGGTCGTCGACGGCACGATTTCTGTGCCCTGACAGTTCTTTCTAAGGCGCGGCGGCCTCCGGCCCGGCCGCCCGCCCGGCCCGCCTCACGGCGACACGGCCGGACGCCGCTTCCCAAAGCGGCTTGCGCGTACCGGCAAGCGAATCGGCTCGGCTCTGCCGAAATCATGCCTGGATAGTCAAACGTTTACCCGATTAACGGACGCTATCCTAATTCTGATCCATTCAGTAATATCCTCCTGACGACTGCCCACGAGGGTGATTCGGGCGACTTCCATTGATGACCTGATAGCGCCGCGGCCAAGCCCCGGGGCACGATGCTCGCCATGCAGCCAACCATGAACCTGTCGAATCCGCTGAACGGTGCCTGCAGTCCTTCGAGACTTCCCGGCAAGTGATGAACTTTCCCTGGTTCCATTCGGCCCGTGACACCCGTGCGCGGCGCGATGCGGCCGGCTCGCGGCGGCGCGCGCTCATCGCAATCCCCGCGCTGGGCCTGCTCGTGCTCGTCTTGCTATGGACGGTCATCTCCGCGCGGCTGTCGGTCGAGCGCGATTCGACTTATCGGGAAGCGGCCGCATCCGCAGCCATTCTGTCCGCCGCACTCGAACAGCATACGATCAAGGCGATTCACCAGGTCGACCAGATCACCCGGTTCGTCAAGTACGAGTTCGAAAAGAATCCTGATCGCTTCGAGTTGCGCAGCACCGTCGAAAAGGGCGTCGTACAAAGCGATACGCTCGTGCAGGTGGCGATCATCAACGAGCACGGCCTGCTCGTCGCATCGACGGCCGAAGCCAACCCCGTGCCAATCGATCTCTCCGATCGCGAGCACTTCAAGGTGCACGAGCACGAGAACGACGATCAGCTCTATATCAGCACACCGGTGCTCGGGCGCGTGTCGCATCAGTGGACGCTGCAGATGACGCGCCGCCTCAACCATCCGGACGGCACGTTCGCCGGCGTGGTGGTGGTGTCCGAGAATCCCGGCTACTTCACGAGCGATTTTTACAACAACGCCGCCATCGGCAAAGACGGTGTCATCGCCGTGATCGCCGATAGCGGCGCGGTGCTGGCGCGTCGAACCGGGTCGAACACGAGCACGCCCGGCACGTTTTCGGCGAGCGGCATCTACCCGATTTCCGAACACGTTTCGGGCACGCAGATCGACCCGATCGACCATGTCAAGCGCATCGTCTCGTACCGCCATATCGACGGCTATCCGATGGGTGTGCTCGTCGGATTGTCCGAGGCCGAAGAGTTTGCCGATTACAACCATACGCGCAACGTCTATCTGCTGATGGCGGGTTTCATCTCGCTGGCGATGCTCGGCTTTTTCGCTGTGGCAACGGGACTCATCGGCAAATTGCTCGGGCGCGAACGCGAGATGACCCATCTCGTCGAATTCGATCTGCTGACGGGCCTGCGCAACCGCTACGCCACGCTTCAGAGCCTGCGCCAGGATGTGAGCGACCCCAACAATGTTGGCCGCCTCGCCATCCTGTTCATCGATCTCGACAACTTCAAGACGGTCAACGACACGCTCGGCCACAATGCCGGCGATATCGTGCTGCAGATGACGGCGGCCCGCCTGGCCGATACAGTCGGCGCAACGGGCGTGCTTTCGCGCATCGGCGGCGACGAATTCGTCGTGATCGTCAAGGGCGGCGATGTCGAACGGCAAGCCACGCAGCTCGCCGAAACGATGCGCGAGGTGTTCGAGCAGCCGTTCGACGTGCGCGGCACGTCGTTCGTGCTTCACGCCAGTATTGGCATCGCCCTTTTCTCGGTAGGCAGCGAAAGCGAAATCGACCTGCTCAAGAAAGCCGATCTTGCGATGTACAGCGCGAAGGACGCCGGCAAGAATTGCTACCAGTTCTATGCACCGCATCTCTCGCATCGCGCCGATCATCTGATGCAGTGGGAGCAACAGCTGCGCGTCGCATTGACGGAACGGCAGCTTTTTCTCGTCTATCAGCCGAAGATCGATCTCGCGCGCCGCTGCATCACGGGGTTTGAAGCACTCGTGCGCTGGAACCATCCGCAACAGGGTGTCATCTCCGCGAGCGAATTCATTCCGGTTGCCGAATCCACGGGGCTCATCGTGCCGATCGGCGACTTCGTGATCCACGAAGCCTGCAAGCAACTGGCCAGCTGGCAAAGCCAGGGCTATGAGACGCTCTCGCTCGCCGTGAACATTTCAGCGGTGCAGTTCTGGCGCGGCGACCTCTATGAAACCATTGCCCGCGCCATCGAGGATACCGGCATCGCGGCACAACGGCTCGAACTTGAGATCACCGAGACCGCGATGATGGAGTATCCCGATCTCGTCTCGGAAAAGATCGCGGCCCTGAAAAAACGGCTCGGCGTCAGTATCGCGCTCGACGATTTCGGCACCGGTTACTCCTCGCTTTCGTATCTCAATCGCTTCTCGGTCGACACGCTCAAGGTCGACCGTTCGTTCGTGCAAGCCATTCCGGTCGACCGCAGCGTTTGCGTGATGGTATCGGCAATCGTCAATCTGGCGCGCTCGCTCGGTCTCACCGTCGTTGTCGAAGGCACCGAAACGGAAGAGCAGATCGCCTGGCTTTCGGCACTCGGCAATATCCAGGCGCAAGGTTTTCTGTTCTCGCGACCGGTGCCTGCGGAAGGCATTCCGGCGCTGCTGGAACGCTTCGGCGTATGCGGTATGCGCGAGCCCGTCGGCAGCCCGATCCGCATTGTGTCAAGCACGAGCGGACAGTCCGCCTGATGGCGATGCCCGAGAATCCATCCCGACATCATTCGCCGCGCCCCGCGGGGCTGCGCCCATGACCGAAGTACCGACGAAAGCGATATCGACGCCGAATACGGAGCCGGCGGAGCCCCAGCCCGGCGATACGCACGCGACCGATGCACCGCCACCGGCTGCGCCCGAGTCACTGTGGACCCTCTTTCGCGTCGTGCTCGTACTGTCGGCGCTCTCCTGGGGCGGCCTTGCACTGATGGCGCAACTCGAGCTCCATTACGTCGAACGCCAGCGGCGCTTCACACGGCTCGCTTTTTCGGATCTCGTTGCGCTCTCCTGGATGGTACCGGGCGCCGTCGGCTGCAATGTAGCCGTGCAAGTCGGACACGCGCTGCGCGGCGCTGCCGGTGCCTGGGTGGCCGGCATCGCAGCCGTGCTGCCGTTCTTCTGCACGATGACCGCGTTCGCGATCTTCTACGATTCGCCGTTCATTCGCTCGATGGCCTCGCCCGAGCTCATCGATCATTTCGCGGTCGTGCTAGGCAGCCTCATCGCCATCACCTGGTACCGGCAAGTGCGCGCGATCGTGCACACGCGCCTCCAATGGCTTTCCGCGGCCGGTGCCTGCACCGTCTTGTTGCTGACGCAACGGGCAAGCGCCTTCGTGCTGTTGCTGGCAATCGCGTTCATCGCCGGCTGGATCCAGAGTCCGACCCGCGGCGAACGGCTCGCGATTTCGTTCGATCGCGGCGACAAGATTCTGGTGCCCATTCTCGTCTCGCTGGTCTTGCTCTTCGCGCTACCGCTGTCGCTGTCGCCGCAATACCAGCTGGCGCTCCTCTGGCCGCGGCTCGCAGGCGCCGCGATGACCCTTTTCGGCGGCGGTTTTTCCGCGCTGCCGGTGCTGAAAACGCTGTTCGTCGTGCCGCCGCTTGGCGTGACGATTCGCGACTTCACGCTGGCATTCGCACTCTCGCCTGTCTCGCCCGGGCCGCTGCTCAATGTCATTCCATTTCTGGGCTACCTGACGTACGGAAGCATGGGAGCCGTCGCCGCAACGGTCGCCTTTTTCGTACCGTCGGGACTCCTGATCATTCTGGCAAGGCGCCATCTGCAGCGGCTCGAGATGCATGCACGCTTCGAGCATGGCATGCGGGTGTTGCGCGCGGCCGCGACGTCATTTCTCATCGTCGCTGTCGTGCATCTCGCGCAGCATGTGCCGCTTCGGCTTTCCTATGTCGGGACGGCGGTCTTTGCTTTCGTTTGTCTCGCACGCCTCAAGCTGCCGGTGTATGCCGTCTACGCGATCGTCGCACTGACTTACGGTGTTTCAATGTTCGTCGCGCATCGATGACGTGTACGGGTTGGTGGCATGCACCCGTAACAACGTTCTCCGTGCTCAGAAACCGCGCGAGTACACCGCCATGCCGATCGTCACGACGCCCAGAACGAGGTTGGCGAGCACGAGACGCCGCATGACCTCGACGGCCCGGGCACCGTCGGGCCACTTTTGCGCTTGTACCGCTCGGACGATGCGTGGGAAAACGGCGAAACGCAGATGCCCGAAAATCATCATCATGACGACGCCGAGCGCGGCCATCGCATGCAGCGGCCATGGCGCCTGACCTCCGCCAAACCTGACGAGCAGGAAGCCGCCCGAAACGAGGATCAGCAGCACGGCTACACCGACCCAGTCGAGAAACCGCCCGAACACGGCCCCGATCAAAGGCAGGCGCAATTGCGGCGATATATCCGAGAGCGAAGGACGCAGACAGAACTGCGCAAAAATCATCCCCCCGATCCACACCGCGACGGCCGTCAAATGCAAGAACAACGCGACGTCCATGGCAATCGACATGACACCATTCTCCTAAAGTTAGCAGCCCGAACCATTCCTACCCGCGGGCACAGGGCCTCCTCACGCTAATGACTGGCCCTGGCGTCATCTCGTCAGGCGAGTGCCGGGCGAAGCGCACCGATCTTCGTGCGCGTATCGGGTGCGCGGCCGCGCCGGGCCCGTTTGCCGACATGCGGGGTCAGCGCTGCGCCGGCCAGAATTTGCTCGACGGGCTTGCCACCCCGCCCGGTACCAATGAGCACGACGCCGGCCGAAGCGATCGCCAGCGCCTGGACCAGCGTTTCGTTATCGTCGAGCATCATCAGCGTGACACCCCGTCCGCCGCCCGACAGTGTCTTCATCTCGTCGAACGGGAAAACGAGCAGCCTTCCCGCGCTCGAAAGACATGCGACTTGCCCCGCGTCGGGCAGCACCGGCATCGGCGCAAGCGGCACGGCACCCGCATCGATCGTCATGAACGATTTGCCCGCCTTCTGGCGGCTGACCATATCGCCCACCTTGGCAACGAAACCGAATCCGTTGTTCGATGCGAGCAAAAGCGCCTGCTCGGCGTTCGCGGCGTAATAGTGCAATAGCCGCGTGCCCGCCTCCAGTTCGATCAGCGATGTGACGGGTACACCGTCGCCGCGCCCGCCGGGCAGCATCGCGACCGCAACCGAGTAGACGCGCCCCGAGCTGCCCCAGGCGATCAACGTGTCCGGCGTGCGGCATTGGAAGGCGGCGTAAAGGCTGTCACCGTCCTTGAACGAGAAGCCAGCGGGATCGAGCCCATGACCTTTCAGCGCGCGCACCCAGCCGCGCTGCGAGACCACCACCGTGACGGGTTCGTCGATGACGCGGGCCTCGAATGTCGCGCGCTTTTCCTGTTGAATCAGCGTGCGGCGCTCGTCGCCGTACTGCTTCGCATCGGCCTCGATTTCCTTGATGATCTGCCGCTTCATCGCCGATTCGTTGGCGAGCAACTCCTCGAGTTTCGCTTTCTCGTCGCGCAGTGCCTCGAGCTCCTTTTCGATCTTGATCTTCTCGAGCCGCGCGAGCTGACGCAGGCGGATATCGAGGATGTCGTCGGCCTGGCGCTCCGAAAGACCGAACGCTGCGATGAGCGCCTCCTTCGGCTGATCCGCCTCGCGAATGATGCGAATCACTTCATCGATGTTGAGGAAGACGATCATCCGCCCTTCGAGGATATGGATGCGATCGTCGACCTTCGCCAGGCGATGCCGCGTACGGCGTGTGACCGTGGCGAAACGGAACGCGATCCATTCGCTCAGAATCTCCGACAGCCCCTTCTGGCGCGGGCGGCCATCCGCGCCGATCATCACGAGGTTGAGCGGCGCGTTCGATTCCAGGCTCGTATGCGCGAGCAGCGAATGGATGAACTCCGTCTGATCGATACGGCTCGTCTTAGGTTCGAACACGAGCCGAACCGGCGCGTCCTTGCCCGATTCGTCACGCACCGCGTCGACGAGGGCAAGCAGCGTCTGTTTCGTTTGCAACTGTTCGGGCGTCAGCGTTTTCTTGCCGAGCTTCACCTTCGGATTCGTGAGTTCCTCGATTTCCTCGAGCACCTTCTGGCCCGACGTATTCGGCGGCAACTCCGTGACGACGAGTTGCCATTGGCCACGCGCGAGCTCTTCGATTTTCCAGCGCGCGCGAACCTTGAGGCTGCCACGCCCCCCCTCATAAGCGGCCGAGATCTCGGCATCGCTCGAAATGATTTGCCCGCCGCCCGGAAAATCGGGACCCGGCACGAGCTCCATCAATTCGGCATGCGAAATGTTCGGACGCCGAATCATCGCCACGGCGGCTGCCGCCACTTCGCGCAGATTGTGCGAAGGAATTTCGGTGGCAAGACCGACCGCGATCCCCGATGCCCCGTTGAGCAGCAAGAACGGTAGCCGTGCCGGCAGAATCTTCGGCTCCTGGAACGAGCCGTCGTAGTTCGGCATAAAATCGACCGTACCTTCGTCGATTTCATCGAGTAAAAGCCGCGCGATGGGTGTCAGGCGCGCTTCGGTGTAACGCATGGCCGCCGCGCCATCGCCGTCGCGCGAGCCGAAGTTGCCCTGGCCGTCGATGAGCGGATAGCGCATCGAAAAATCCTGGGCGAGCCGCACGAGCGCGTCGTAGGCGGACTGGTCGCCATGCGGATGGTATTTGCCGAGCACGTCGCCAACGACACGCGCCGACTTCACCGGCTTCGCATCGGCGGCGAGGCCCATCTCGCTCATCGCGTAGAGGATGCGCCGCTGCACCGGCTTTTGGCCATCGCTCACGTCGGGCAGTGCGCGCCCCTTGACCACGCTCACCGCGTAGTCCAGGTAGGCACGTTCGGCGTAGTGGCCGAGCGTCAGAGATTCGCCGTCTGGCGGCACAACGGCCGGGGCGAAAAGATCGTCTTGTTGAGCCATCGAAAATGGTGTCCGTATTCAGGATTCGAGCGGATTCGAGAGACGGCACGCGGCACGGCGCGCACGTAATTCAGATATCCGCCTCGACTTCATTACCCTTCTCTTCGAGCCAGCTGCGACGCGCGGCTGCCTCGCCCTTGCCCATCAGCATCGTCATGCGCGAGACCGTGCTGTCGTAGTCCAGGTCTCCCAGTGCAACGGGCATCAGGCGGCGCGTGTCGGGGTTCATCGTCGTATCCCAAAGCTGCTCCGCGCTCATTTCACCGAGGCCTTTGAAGCGGCTGATCGACCACTGCGATTCGCGCACGCCATCCTTGCGCAGCTTGTCGAGGATCGCCTCGAGTTCGCCTTCGTCGAGCGCATAGAGCTTTTGCGCAGGCTTCTTGCCGCGCGCGGGCGCGTCGACGCGAAAGAGAGGCGGACGCGCCACATGGATATGGCCGCGTTCGATGAGTTGCGGAAAGTGCTTGAAAAAGAGCGTCAGCAGCAAAACCTGGATGTGGGCGCCGTCGACGTCCGCATCCGACAGCACGCAGATCTTGCCGTAGCGCAGATTCGACAGATCGACGTTGTCGTCCGGGCTATGGGGATCGACGCCGATGGCCACCGAGATGTCATGCACTTCGTTGTTGGCAAAGAGCCGGTCGCGTTCCGTTTCCCAAGTGTTGAGCACCTTGCCGCGCAACGGCAGGATGGCCTGATACTCCTTGTCGCGCCCCATCTTCGCCGAGCCGCCCGCCGAATCGCCTTCCACAAGAAAGAGTTCGTTGCGCGCGATGTCGGTCGATTCGCAATCGGTCAGCTTGCCGGGTAGCACCGCCACGCCCGAGCTCTTGCGCTTTTCGATCTTCTGGCCGGCCCGCGTGCGCGCCTGCGCCTGCTTGATGACGAGCTCCGCGAGCTTTTTGCCGTGCTCGACGTGATGGTTGAGCCATAGCTCGAGCGCGGGTTTGACGAACGACGAGACGAGCTTCACGGCGTCGCGGCTGTTCAGACGCTCCTTGATCTGCCCTTGGAACTGCGGGTCGAGCACTTTGGCGGACAACACGAAAGAGACGCGGGCGAAGACGTCTTCCGCCAACAGCTTCACGCCCTTCGGCTGCAGGTTGTGCAGTTCGACAAAGCTCTTCACGGCCTGGAAAAGACCGTCGCGCAAGCCGGACTCGTGCGTGCCGCCCGCCGGCGTGGGGATGAGGTTCACATACGATTCGCGCGTGAGCGGGCCTTCCTCGCTCCAGGCCACCACCCAGGCGGCGCCCTCGCCTTCGGCGAAAGCGTCTTCGCTCATGCGCGCGCTATCGGCATACCGCTCGCCTTCGAAAAGCGGCACCAGCAACTCGCTGCCTGCCATCCCCTCGAGCAGGTAGCCACGCAGACCGTCGTCGTATTTCCAGCTCTGCTGCTCGCCCGTCTTTTCGTTGACGAGCCTGACTTCGACGCCGGGCAGCAGCACCGCTTTCGAGCGCAAGAGCCGTTGAAGCTCCCCGAGCGGGATATTCGCGGAGTCGAAGTATTTCGGATCGGGCAGCGCTGTTACGCGCGTACCTGTGCGTTTGCCGTTCTTCTCGACCGCGCGCACCTGCAGCGGCCGCACGACATCGCCATGCGCGAAGCCGAGTTCGGCCATCTTGCCGTCGCGCCACACCGTCACATCGAGCCGCGAGGAGAGCGCGTTCGTCACCGAAACGCCGACGCCGTGCAAGCCGCCAGAGAACGTATAGGCCCCACCCGCGGCCTTATCGAATTTGCCGCCCGCATGCAGGCGCGTGAAGACGATCTCGACGACAGGTACCCCTTCGTCGGGGTGCAGGCCGAACGGAATGCCGCGGCCGTCGTCATCGACGGAAACGGATTGATCGGCGTGCAGCGTCACCGTGATCTGCCGGCCGAAGCCGCCGAGCGCTTCGTCCGATGCGTTGTCGATCACTTCCTGGATGATGTGCAGCGGATTTTCGGTGCGCGTGTACATGCCGGGCCGTTGCTTGACCGGCTCGAGACCCTTGAGCACCTTGATCGACGCCTCGCTGTACGCGGTGCTTGGCTTTTTCGTGGACATCGTTTCGTGTTGGAACTCGTCATCGTTGTCCACAGGCGATGGGGATATCTACGTGGACAAAGCGTTGAAAATTCAAAAAAAGCGAACCGAAACAAGGCTCGCTCCGAGCGTGCCCGCAAAACGGGCGGCCCTTGTAGTCGCGGCGTATTTTACTGGTTTCGACCTTGGCGGCAATTCGGCCGAAACGCCAGCCCCGCCGCCGGGCGACTTTCCGTGCAGCCTACTTGCGCTTGGCTTCGAGCGCTTCCCAACGCTCCAGCGCGGCCAGCAGCTCCTCGTCGATGGCGGCAAAACGCTCGGTCAATCGCGCGCCCTCCTTGGCATCGGTCACGAAAATCGCGCCGTCCTCGAGCTGCGCCGAGATCGCTTTTTGTTCGGCCTCGAGGGCTGCGATCATATCCGGTAACGCCTCGAGCTCGCGTTGTTCCTTGAACGAGAGCTTGACTGTCCGTTGGGCGTTACGGCCCGCGGCGCTGTCCTTGGGCGCGCTATCGCGCGGCGCGGCAGCGGGCGCTGCCTTGGCCGCGGCCGCTTGCGCGAGCTGGGCAGCACGCTCGCTTTGCAATTGCCAGTCGGTGAAGCCGCCGACATACTCGCGCCAGCGCCCCTCGCCCTCGGATGCGATGACCGATGTCACGACGTTGTCGAGGAAGGCCCGGTCGTGGCTTACGAGCAAGACCGTGCCGGCATACTCGCCGAGCAGCTCTTCGAGCAATTCGAGCGTCGGAATGTCGAGATCGTTGGTGGGTTCGTCGAGCACGAGCACGTTGGCCGGCCGCGCGAACAGGCGAGCGAGCAAGAGCCGGTTGCGTTCGCCGCCAGAGAGCGATTTGACGGGCGAGCGCGCCCGCTCGGGCGCGAAGAGGAAGTCGCCCAGATAGCTCATGACATGCTTGCGCGTGCCGTTCACCTCGATCCAGTCGCTACCGGGACTGATCGTATCGGCCAGGCTTTTGTCGGGATCGAGTTGGGCGCGCATCTGATCGAAATAGGCGACCTGCAGGTTCGTACCCACGCGCACCGCGCCTTCGTCGGGTGCGATTTCGCCGAGAATCAGTTTCAAGAGCGTCGTCTTGCCCGCACCGTTCGGGCCGACGAAGCCGATCTTGTCGCCGCGCATGACCGTCGCCGAGAAGCGTTCGATGACCGTGCGGGTGCCGTAACGCTTCGTCACATCGGCGAGCTCCGCCACGATCTTGCCCGAGCGTTCGCCCTGCCCTACATCGAGCTTGACGTTGCCTTGGACGTTGCGGCGCTCGGCGCGCTCGTGGCGCATCTGTTCGAGCCGCGCGATACGGCCGACGCTGCGTGTACGGCGCGCCTCGACACCCTTGCGAATCCAGACTTCTTCCTGTGCTAGCAGTTTGTCGAACTTCTCGTTTTCGATACGCTCGACTTCGAGCTGCTGGGCCTTGCGTGTCTGATAAGCAGAAAAATTGCCCGGGTACGACAGGAGGCGGCCGCGATCGAGTTCGACGATGCGCGTGGCGACACGATCGAGAAACGCGCGGTCGTGCGTAATGAAGAAGAGCCCGGCGCGCGCGCCGAGGAGCAGTTCCTCGAGCCAGCGGATGCCGTCGAAATCGAGGTGGTTCGTCGGTTCGTCGAGCAGCAGGATGTCGGGGTCGATCACGAGCGCGCGCGCCAGGGCCACGCGCTTTTGCATGCCGCCCGAGAGCGCGCCCACGCGGGCCTCGCCATCGAGGCCGATCTGCGCGAGCGTCGTGGCGACGCGCGTGCGCCAGTTCCAGGCGTTCGTCGCGTCGAGCCGCGATTGCAACGCATTCATGCGGGCGAGCAATGCATCGTGCGCGGGGCCTTCGGGCGTCGCCGCCAGCTCGTGGGCGACGGCGTCGTATTCGTCGAGCGCGGCGCGCACTTCGGCCAGGCCGGCCGCGACGGTGTCGAAGACGGATGCCTCGTCGGCGAATTCGGGCTCCTGCGGCACGTAGACCGTCGTCAGCTCCTGTTGGCGCGTGACAAGGCCGTCGTCGGGATGCATGAGGCCGGCGACGATCTTCAGCAACGACGATTTGCCCGCGCCGTTGCGGCCGATGAGGCCGACGCGTTCGCCAGGTTCGAGCGAGAAATCCGCATGATCGAGCAGCGCGACGTGGCCGAACGCGAGCTGCGCGCCGGCGATGGTGTAAAGCGACATGAAAGCGCGCCTTGCGAAAAGTCGGAAACGTCAATTGTACCGGGGGAAGGCCTGCGCGCTTCGTCGCAGGGCGCGGGCGCCGCGCTTGGGTAAAATGGCGGGCTGCGTGCGGCGCGGGCTGGGCTTCGCGGGCTTCGTACGCGTCGTGCCGATACGGCGGATCGCCCCATAGGCGCGGCCTGCCGGCGCATTCGTTTTTGATTTCGCGATGTATGAGGACCAGAACGCCGTGAGCGACGTAATCGAATATAAAAGTTGGGTGTGCCTGATCTGCGGATGGGTGTACGACGAGGCTGCCGGGCTGCCCGACGAGGGTATTGCGCCGGGGACGCGGTTTTCGGAGATCCCCGAGGATTGGCGCTGCCCGTTGTGCGATGTGAGCAAAGCCGAATTCAGCGTGGTGGAGTTCTGATCGGGCGCTTTTTGGTGTGAGCGCTTAAACTGGTGCGTGACGGCCGCGGGCACTACGTGCGAGCCTGGAAGAACGCACGGGGGGCGTCTTTGCTATACTCTGGCCGCACCGGCACACGCGGGCGCTCGACGCCTCGCGCATTCATCCCCCTCCCCGTAGTTCAATGGATAGAACAAGCGCCTCCTAAGCGCTAGATACAGGTTCGATTCCTGTCGGGGGGACCACGAAAACACTCTCAAAGCCTTATTCGGCCTGCCTGACGGGGTTCTCAGGGTCGTGTGTGGGTACCAGTACCGCACGCCCACGCGCCCCTCCAGCTTCGACCGCTTTGCGGCTCGCCGCCCGCCAGATGAACGGATGCTCGGGCCACCCGTAAACCGCCCAGCAGACATAGTGACCGTCCATATCGATAACAAGCAGGACCACCAGCACCCACCCGCCTCTTTAAGTAAAGTGCCAAAAGGTCGGATAATTCAGGGACTGGACAACGACCGGCGGCCACCCAAGGCAGATCGGGCAGTGAAAGGGGTCATCCCATGTGGAAGACAAGATAGTCAAGTTCTTGCACCAGAAGGACTTCGTACTGGAGAAGCGGCTCGGCCAGGGTGCGACCGGTAGCACGGTGCTGCTATTCGATAGCGTGATCAACGAGCGATTCGCCTGCAAGAAGTACGCGCCCGCGAATCCGGCGCACGCCGCGAAGTATTTCCAAGCCTTCCTGAAGGAAATCAAGCTACTGCACTTGATGAACCATCCGAACGTTGTGCGGGTGTTCAATTACTACCTGTTTCCGGAGAAGAACACCGGCTTCATCTTGATGGAGTACGTCGAAGGGTTGGACATCGATCTCCATCTGACGCTGTCGCCTGAAGACATCAACGATATTTTTGCCCAGACCATCAACGGGTTCGCATATCTCGAAGAGAACGGCATTCTGCATCGCGACATACGCGCGAGCAATATACTGATCGACAACAAGAAGCAGGTCAAAATCATTGACTTTGGTTTCGGTAAGCAGGCCCAGCAACAGAAGGACTACAACAACAGCGTTTCATTGAATTGGTGGTGCCCGCTGCCCGCCGAGGTCAAGGAGTCAATCTATGACTTTCGCACCGAGGTGTATTTTGTCGGCAAGCTCTTCGAGAAGGTAATCGCGGACTTCAAGATAGAAGGCTTTGAGCACTCCGACCTGCTGGAGCGCATGTGCCGGATGGAGCCAGACGACCGTTTGGATCGTTTTCTGAAGTGCGAAAGACCGTGCTCGAAGCCGGGTTCGGCGGAGTTGGCTTCACGCAGGCAGAAAAAGACACATACCAAGAATTCGCGATCGCCCTGTCAGAAACAGTAAGCTCGATCGAAAAAGAGTCGAAATACAACACGGTCGTCACAGTACTTCTGACTCGGCTGGAAGCGTGTTTTCGAAGCGTGATGCTCGAAGATTTGGTCCCAAAGCAGAGCATGGTCGCGGAGTGCTTCATCAGTGGCAGTTTTCGGTACTACAAACGTTCTATTTTCCGCGTAGATACGCTGAAAGCGTTCATCGATATGTTCAAGAGGGTATCGTTCGAGAAGCAGAGCATCATTCTCGCCAACCTGCAGACGCGACTCGATGCGAAAGATCGCTATCAGACAGAGATGGACGACGACATACCGTTTTGACGCTTTACTTCGCCCGCCGTGCCCGCAGGCTTTCCGCACGGCCCGCCAAAGCATCCACCAGGAAATCGAACGTGTGAATCTCTATGTTTGCGTCGCGACCCATTTGGCGGCGGCGTCGCCGCGTCTCCTCTGACTCGGTCGCACGCAGCCCCATCAGGATCAACCCCGGTACTTGGGCGTGAATGTCGGCGAGGCCCAAGCCGTCTTCGGTACGCAAGCGTGCCGCATAGTTTTGATTGTCGGATAGCCACGTGCGCCAGTCCTGTACCTGTCGCATAGCATGCGTCAGTGGTGCCGATGGGTTACCGCCCTTTGTGAACATCGTCGACAAGGGGCTTTCGAGTTCCACCGCGATCCAGTGGAAGCCCATCGAATCCCGCTCGGCAATCATGAAGTCAGTCACGTGCTCACTGCCGAGTCGCTTTTTCGGGATAACCCAGCGGCCATGCCCGCCGCCTAGATACTGGATCAGGTAGTGCGGGTTCTTCTGGAGGAACTGCTGCACGTCCTCTTCGCGGGTAGCGCCATCCAACATGGTACGCAGCGCCACAACGTCAGTTTCTTCCGTTGTGTCCCACGGCATGAAGAACTCACGAAGCGGGTCTTTGGCAAGCGCCTCCGCGTACGCCTCTCGCACGTTCATGATTTTCACTCGATGCCCCACGTAACGGTCGTGCTGCGATCCTACCCGTAGATCCCCGCATGAACGAGGCCGAGACCGGTGCGCGAGTGCGCGACCAATCGTTGAATCCCCGAGTCTAGTTAAGCAACGGCAGGCGAGCCCGGACCCAGTCCCACCAAGTCGGCGGCATGCTGATTCGGTGCTCGAAGCCGCTCTGCTGAGATGCATCGTAGTAAGTCAGGTAATCCGGCCCATACTCTAGCTCTCTCGGGAAGTTCGTTATCCAATCAACGATGAACTTGCGCTGCGCCAATAACTCCCCCTTGTCGGAGAAAACCTGCAGTCGAATTTTATCACCCATAAAATTTTCGTCACCGCCGGTGCCGCAAAGGACTACACTATATTTCACTCCCCTGTAAATCTTGACCCCACCTTGCAAAAGCTTGGTGTCTCGCTCGCAATCGTAAAATCTATCCGGAAATCTTTTGTCAAGCGCAAATATAATTCCGTAAATTATGAGCGCAACGATAAGGACACGCCTAGTAATCTTTCCAGCCATTGCGATCCACTTCACTTGCCCGGCTTGCATACTTCCCCCAAAGCGAATTGAATGGGCTTCGGCAGCACAATTTTCTTTATATCGGAATAAATGACAAAATCGCCACCACGGCCATACCTCTCTCGCCATGCGTTGTAGTCACTGTTGTAGATCGGATAGTAGACATCTTGCTTTCGGAGGCTCTGCTTGAATAGCCCATTTATGATATCAACAGGTTTTTTGAATCCGTTGTCATAAATATATGGCATCGGTGGCGTATCCGGGCGATTTCCCCATTGCAGGCTGCCACCCCTTTCCCCAACCCCGTTGTTTAAAATGTCCGCGACAGCAGCAGCAGGGACCACAATCATGCCATATCGATTCCAATGCCCAAGGTACTG
>CBJLAJ010000130.1:0-15017 GCA_966421005.1 uncultured Paraburkholderia sp. | reverse complement strand
GGCGAACGAATCGTCTAAGGTTCCCCGCACGTTGGTCGATATCCAGGAAAGCCTTGTTGCTTAGGCGCGGCGGCGGTGGGGGTAACCCCTTAACTCGGTCGGGGTTTCCTCGGGATGCTATTGAAGTCAACCGAATGCATCCTTCCAACGTTTGTTAGTTCACAATTTGCTACATCGATCGGTAAATGGGGCTTGATCGCTCCTCTCGACGGTCGGCGACGAGCGCAAGTGCTCTCGCAGGCCGGAGCAGCAGGCCATCTTACCGGTGCCCAGGAAATATGCAGCGAACTAAGGGGGAGTACTGCCAAAAGGCGCTGACCGCGCTGCGCAGTACATATCGACGCTTCGATTACAAGCGGTTGTTGTCGCCCGCGCTTGCGCTGGGTATCTGCGTTTTGCTGCTGGTCGCCATCCAGCACATGTCGCAAGGCATCAACTATCACTCGGTCAGCCGGCAACTGTTCTCCATTGCTCCGGACAGGTGGCTGGTCGCGCTCGGTGCGACGGTATTGAGCTTCATTGCACTCGTCGCCCGCGATGCGATCGGGCTGCGCCACGTCGCGGCCAAGGTCCCCCGTGCCTTGCTCTGGGTAGGAGCGGCGACCGGCTCGGCACTTGGCAATGCCGCCGGCTTCGGCGCCTTGACGGGCGGCGCGGTGCGTTGTCGTGTCTACGGCGCGGTGGGCGTCACGCCCGCCCAGGTTGGGCGCCTCACGGTGTTTACGGGCGTTTCGCTGGCCCTTGCGCTGCTGCTCACGAGTGCGCTGGGCGCTCTCTGGGATACCGCGCCGCTCGCGGCCATGCTGCACATCGATCCGGCCACGCTTGCGCTTGGCAGCGCGCTCGTGCTCGCCCTGTTGGCCGCGATCGGCGCATCTTGCGGCGCCGCGACGCGACAAATCCGCACCCGCTGGCGGGCGCTGATGCTCGATATCCCCTCGCGATCCGATTTCGTCTGGGAAATCGCGCTGGGCGTACTCGATGTGATTGGCGCCGGTGCCGCGCTCTGGGTTTTTCTCCCGCAAACGGACGTAAGCTTCGTCAGCTTCCTGACCGTCTATTCGGCGGCGCTGCTGCTCGGTATGGTGGGCCACACGCCGGGCGGCGTCGGTGTATTCGAATCCGTCATGGTATTTGCGTTGGGCGGGGATCTGAGCGCACCGTCGCTCGTGGCCGGCCTTGTCGCTTACCGCGTGATCTATTTCGGCCTGCCGCTCTTGCTGTCGGCAGGCGTGCTGGCCGGCTTCGAAGGGCGCGCGCTTCGCGAGCGCCTGCCACTGCGGCGGGTCGCGCGTCTGACGCAACTCGCACCGCTGTTTCTATGCCTCATCACGTTTCTCGCGGGTTCGATGCTGATCGTGTCGAGCGCGACGCCCGCCTTTGCCCGTCGGCTCGCCATTCTTCGGCATCTCGTTCCGCTCTGGGCGCTCGAGAGCTCGCAATTGGTGAGCGCCGTGCTCGGCGTACTGCTGCTGTTCGTTGCGCGCGGGTTGTTGCGCCGATTGGATGCCGCGTGGTGGCTCACGCTGGCGCTCACGGCTGTCAGCCTCGTCCTTTCCGTCATCAAAGGGCTCGCATTCGTCGAAGCCGGCATCCTGAGCTCGCTTGTCGTGTTGCTGCTCTGCACGCGTCGCCGGTTCAGCCGGCGTTCGTCGCTTTTCGCGGAGCGTTTCACGCTCGGATGGGTCATGTCGGTGGCGATCGTCATCATGTGTGCCGCGTGGATCATGTTCTTCGCGTATCGCAACGTTCCGTACAGCAACGATCTCTGGTGGCAGTTCGCGTTCGACGAGCGGGCGTCGCGCTCGCTGCGCGCCATGCTGGCCGCCGGACTATCCGCGGCGGCTTTCGCGCTCTGGCAGTTGTTGCGTCCCGCCAAGGGGCGTTTCGTTCATCCGAGTTCGGCAGACCTGACCGATGCCGTGCAAATCATTCGCGCGCAAGAGCGTAGCGATGCCGGGCTTGCGATGATGGGGGACAAGAGTTTTCTTTTTTCGGATTCCCGGCAGGCTTTCCTGATGTATGCGAAGCACGGCCGCACATGGGCAGCTCTCCACGATCCGGTGGGGCCGCGGTGCGAATGGGCTGAACTGATCAACAAATTCGTTTCGCTCGCGCATACGCACGGCGGACGCGCGGCGTTCTATCAGGTCCGGGCGGATTCGCTGCCGCTTTATCTGGATTCGGGGCTGACGCTGATGAAGCTCGGCGAAGAGGCCCGCGTCAGCCTCGACGCGTTCGATCTGAATGGACCGAAGCGCTCGGCGCTGCGTTACTCGTTGCGCCGCGCGCAACGCGACGGCTGCACGACTGAAGTCATCGATGCGGCGCATATGCCCGCATACTTCGAGCTGCTGCGCGATATCTCGGATCGGTGGCTCGATAGCCGCGCCGGTCGCGAGAAAAGCTTTTCCGTGGCCGCATTCAGCGAAGCTTACCTTGCCGCGCAATCGGTGATGCTGGTCCGTCAAAACGGTGTGCCGGTGGCGTTCACGACGTTCATGACGACCGATCTCACCGTCGAGGCGACGGTCGGCGTGATGCGGCATCTGCCCGAAGCCTCGCCCTATGTGATGGACTATCTGTTCATCGAGCTCGCGATGCACCTGAAGAGCGCGGGATATCGATTCCTCAGTCTTGGCATGGCGCCGTTTTCCGGCGTGCAGCCGATGCCGCTCAGCTCGCCACTTCATCGACTCGGATCGATGGTCTGGAAATTCGGCGGGCGTTTTTACAATTTCCAGGGATTGCGCGCGTTCAAAGGCAAATTCCAGCCGGGTTGGGAGCCGCGCTATCTTGCGGTTTCCGGGTGGATGGGCGCGCTGCTGACTTTGGTCGATCTTTCAATTCTGGCGGGCGGTCGCCGTTCATGACAATTGGTTTGATAGTAAGAAAATTGAGCTCGCTCGGGATGGCGGCGGGCATGTTGGTTTGCAGCGCGGTGCATGCAGAGCCCGCGCATATGTCGGGCGGTCGCTATGGCGACGTGGCGGTGGTATGGCCGACGGGCGAATTGCGTGGATTCGTCGTGCTTTTCTCGGCCGGCAAGGGCTGGAAGGCGGCCGATCAGCAAGCGGCCGAGGCATTGGCGCGCGAAGGTGCGCTGACCGTTGGTGTCGATACCGAACGCTATGTAGCGCACATCTCGGCCGATCCGAGTCCTTGCCAGCAATTGGTGGGGGATGCGGAGGCGGTCAGCCATCAGCTCGAACGGCAACTGAAATCGAACCGCTATTTCGCGCCGATCATGGCCGGAACCGGCGATGGCGGCACGCTTGCACTGCATGTGCTCGCTCAGGCGCCGGCGAATACGGTGGCGGGTGCGGTATCGATCGATCCGCACGGCACATTGGATAGGCGGATCAAGCTGTGTCCTCCCGATCCAACGATCAGCCGCGGCAGTGTATTGCCCGGATTCGTGGAGACGGGCGTGACGAGCCAAACCGCGATTGCCGCGATGCGGCAGGCCGAACGGTCGGCCGTCAAGGAAGGTGCCGACTCACCCAGTTTTCGGAATCGAAAGGACGATAAGAGCCTGGCCGAACCCATATTGGCGCAGCCGTCGCATCTGTTTGCCGCGACGACGACGCGCGCCGAGCAGTTCGCCACGCTGGTCCGCCCGCATTTGCTTGCCGACACGGTCGGCGAGCAGGATGTCTCCGATCTTCCGTTGGTCGAATTGCCGGCGCCGCACCCGCGTGGAATGCTCGCAATCGTCATGTCGGGCGACGGTGGCTGGCGCGATCTGGACAAGAGCATCGCCGAGGAATTCGCAAAGGACGGCGTGTCGGCCGTGGGTTGGGATAGCCTGCGTTATTTCTGGAGCGAGAAAACGCCGCAGCAGGTGAGCCACGACCTCGCTCGCGTGATTCGTTTTTACTCTGCGCGTTGGCACATCAAATCGGTTGCTTTGATCGGCTACTCGTTCGGTGCGGACGTGATGCCGTTTGCCTACAATCGGCTGCCCGCCGCGTTGCGCGAGAAAGTCGCGCTCGTCTCGCTGTTGGGCTTTGCGCCGACGGCGGACTTCCAGGTCCGCGTGACTGGCTGGCTCGGCTTGCCGCCGAGCGACAAGGCAGTGCCCGTGCGGCCCGAAGTCGATCGGCTTCCAGCCGGGCTCGTCCAGTGTTTTTACGGCGAAACCGAAGAGGACAGCCTGTGTCCGGCGCTCGCCGGCACGCGGGAGGTCATCCGTACCCCTGGCGGCCACCACTTCAGCGGCACCTACGGCGGGATGGAAGACCAGATTCTCGCTTCGTGGGAAAAGCGCATGCAGGCGCAAGGTACGGCCGCGAAGCCCTGATTCGGGCAGGCGAGCGCAAGGCGCGCCGTTTCGCATTCGGCGAGTGTTCCCTTTCTCGAACGAGCCGCTCAAATAGCTTATATTGAGCGGGCTTGTTCGCATGTCTCGGTTGGCCGCGATGGTCGTTTCGTCGCTCGTTCAATTCAGCGGTTTTTCGATGCCGCCATTCCACCAGGAGAAACGCCTCATGGACGCACAGCAGCTCATTTCCGAGTTTCTTTCCTCCGAGCATGGCAGCCAGGCCGCGCAGGCGCTGGCGTCACAAGGTATCGGCGCCGACGACGCTCAGCAGATGCTGAGCCAGGCCGCCGAGACCGCGCATGCTCACGTCGAAGAGCAGAGCGGCGGCCTGCTCGGCCAAAGCCCGGGCAAGAGCTTTTTCGCCGCGTTTGCCGCGGGCCTCGTGCGTGGCGACGGTGTCTTCAAGTCGCTGATGGAAGGTGGCGAAGGGGTGCTCACCGGGCGCGTTGCCGAATCGATCGCCAACCGCATGGGCGTCGATCCGTCCGTCGCGTCGACGGTTGCTGCGGCCGCTACGCCATATCTTGTTGCGTTCCTGAAGGAACGGCTGGGCTGAGGCGCAGGGCCGCTCGTATGCGGCGTGGCCAAGCAGTGCGGCCTACGAGTGGCGCCCGGAACGGGGGATGGAAATGACGCGGGACGAAGAAGCGGCATGGCGCGTAGGCATTCTCTATTCGCGCAGCGGTGTGACGGGCGCAACCGAATCGGAGCATTTCTTCGGGACGGTACTCGCCATCGAAGAGATCAATGCCAGCGGCGGCGTGGCAGGGCGGCTTCTCGACCCTGTCGCTTACGACCCGAAGTGCGATGTCGACGAGTATCGTCGCCTTGCCGCGCGCATGTTGCAAGACGATGAGGTGACCGTCATTTTCGGCTGCTCCACATCGTCGAGCCGCAAGGCCGTGCTGCCTGTGATCGAACGCAATAATGCGCTGCTCTGGTATTGCTCGATCTACGAAGGGTTCGAGTACTCGCCGAACGTGATTTATACGGGCGCCGTGCCCAACCAGAACAGCATGCAGTTGGCCGCCTGGCTCTTGCGCAACCGTGGCCGCCGGTTTTTCCTGGTCGGCGCGGATTACATCTATCCGCGGGAGTCGAATCGGATCATGCGCGACATCGTCGAAGAGCATGGCGGCGAGATCGTGGACGAAGTCTATTTGCCTAGCGATGCGGAGCCGGCGGCGCTTGAAACGGTGGTCGGCGAAATCGAGCGCGTGCGGCCCGATGTCGTCTTTGCGACGCTGATCGGACGCGGCGCGCGCGCGTTTTATAAGCTCTATCGCGATCACGGGCTCGATCCCGCCGATATCCCCATCGCCAGCCTCACGATGACAGAAGGCGAGACAACCATGATCGGCCCGGCGTTGTGCGGCGGACATATCGTGTCCGCAACCTATGTCAATTCATTGGACAATGCGAGCAACCGGCGCTTTCTGCACGCCTGGCGGGCCCGCTTTGGCGATCAACCGGCCAGCATGTGGTCTGAAATGGCGTACAACCAGGTGCATCTCTTTGCGCTTGCGTTGGCGCGAGCGCAGAGTCTCGACACGTCGAAACTCGTCGATGCGGTTCATGAAGTCGAATTCGACTCGCCCGAAGGCCCGCTCAGAATCGATGCGGGCAACAACCATGCGGTGCTGACGCCGCGCATCGCCGTTTGCAAACCTGATGGCACCTTCGATGTGGTGTGGGAAGGCCGCGAGCCGGTCAAGCCCGATCCTTATCTGACCACCTACGGATTCGCTGAATTCTGGCTAGACGGAGATGCAGCATGAGCGCCACCGCACGGCGTCTGTTCGATGATTTGCGCTCGCTGCGGGTTGCGGTCATCCATCCGCCCGGAGACGATCGAAGCATCCTCGATGAGCAATTGCGCCGGATAGGCTGTCCGGTGCGCATCGTATGGCCGTTCCCGCCGCAGTTGCCTGCGGACGCGGACGTCATTCTGTTTTTGGTCGGACCTGAGCTTCGTAGCGCGGGTAACTGGTGCGCGGCGGATACTTCGGCGACGCTGATTGCGTTATCCGATTACGAAAATCCGACGGCATTGAAAATGCTCGTCGATACGCAGGCGCACGGCGTGATTGCCAAGCCATATCGTTCGACGGGCATTTTGAGCACGCTCGTGCTGGCGCGCGCATCGTCGGGCTATCAGCAGCGCTTGCAGAGCAAGATCGGCAAGCTCGAGGAGGCAATCAAGTCGCGGCGTCATGTCGAAAAAGCCATTCGTACGCTGATGGACGCGCATCGGCTGAGCGAAAGCGAAGCGTATGAGCACATTCGCTCCCGCGCGACAGACTTGCGCGTGACCATCGGCGAAGTGGCAACGATGGTGATCGATGCGCACGAGGCAATGGAAAAGCTGGGATTGGGTAAGCCTGGGAAACGATGACGGAAATTGAAAGCAAAATATCCATGATTGATACCGATATGCGCCGCTACGTCGCTGCTGCGTTGTTGTTCGTTAATGCGCTGTGGGCTTCGCATGCATTCGCGGAAGAAATCGGCAGTGTCAACACGAACTTCCGATTGCCGAAATCGGACCGCGTCGTGGTCGAGGCGTATGACGATCCTGCCGTGCCCGGTGTGACGTGCTACGTCTCGCGAGCGAGAACGGGCGGGCTCAAAGGCGCGTTCGGGGTAGCCGAGGACCCGACCGAAGCGTCGATCGCTTGCAGGCAAGTCGGCCCGATCCGCTTTCAAGGCACTGTTCGTCAGCAAGAGGATGTTTTTACAGAGCGGATGTCTCTGATTTTCAAAACATTGCACGTCGTGCGGATCGTCGATGCCAAACGCAACGCGCTTGTCTATCTGACCTACAGCGACCGCGTGGCTTCGGGGAGCGCGAAAAACAGCGTGAGCGCGGTGCCGCTGCCCGCCGGTACGACGATTCCGCTCAAGTAGCGCTGATCGGCGTATCGTTGGTTTCGCTCGACCGTCACGCTATCCCCATGCGCAATCGTTCGCCCGGCGGTGCGTCAACGATACTGTTCGGCGCCTTCGATCGGCACAATTTTGGCGACCTGCTTTTCCCGCATATCGTTGCGCGTATGCTGGGGCGCGATGATTTACAGTTCGCTGGATTGGTCGCGCGCGATTTGCGTCGCTATGGCGGCCATAAGGTCGAGGCTGTTACCGAATTATCGAAGTCGTCTCAGACTCGAGCCGCGAATGTCCTGCATGTGGGCGGCGAATTATTGACGTGCGACGCGTGGGAGGCCGCGGTGATGCTGTCGTCCGCTGAGCGGACCGAGACGGTGATCGCCAGCGAGAGCATATGGAAGCGCGACGGTACTGCATGGGCGCACGCGCATCTTGGGGTGCCCGCTTGCGCGCCGTACGTCTTCTCACGGCACGCGTTTTCCCACGTGCAGACGCAGCGGGTCATATTCAACTCGGTGGGCGGTGTCGACCTTGATACCTGCACGTCCGCATTGCGTGCGGAGGTGCTGCGTGCTCTGCGAGCCGCGGACTATGTCAGTGTTCGCGATACGCGAACACAAACGCTACTGAAACAAACGGATATCGAGGCGGAACTCGCTCCGGATCCCGTTGTGATGATTGCCGATCTTTTCGGCAACATGATTCGACGCCGAGCTTCCGACGGCGAAGTCAAACAAGCGCGGAGCACTTTCCCGGGCGGGTATGCCGCAGTCCAATTCAGCGCGGACTTCGGAGACGATCGAACGCTCGATATCATCGCGCGCGAACTCGATTCGATGGCGGCGGAAGCCGGGCTTGGCGTGATGCTGTTTCGCGCGGGCGCGGCGCCTTGGCACGATGATCTGCGGTGTTACGAGCGCATCGCGTCGCGTGTGCGCCGCGCGCCACTGAAGCTCTTTCACTCGCTGAACATTTGGGACATTGGTGCGCTGATCTCGCAAAGCCGCCTCTATTGCGGTAGCTCCTTGCATGGTCGCGTCGTCGCAATGGCGTTTGCCGTGCCGCGGGTCAACGTTTGTCATCCGGCCACGGCCGGCAAAGTTACGAAACAGGCCGCCTTCGCCTCGACGTGGGAGCATCCCGAGCACGCTGCCGTCGTGACGATCGACAATCTGGCTCGAGCATGCGGGGTCGCGCTTGCGTTCAGCCAAGGAAAGCTCGACGCTTTAGCGCGCGAACTGGCGCAGTGCTATCGCGAAGCGTTCGCGTCGGTGATCACGCGCTCGTCCTAGCCGGCGGGCACCCGTTTAGCGGACGTGGAACACGCCGCCGATACCGACGCTGACAGGCGCCGGGGCGTAATACGCGGGCGCGTAGGTGTAGTAGCCCGGCGCCGGGCCGTAGGCGTACGGCGGCGCGACAACGCAGCCGCCGAGGGCGCCTGCCAGCATGAATATTAGAAGGAGCCTTGGCATCATATTGTTCTCTTCGAGTGTCAAAGGGGCGCCGTCCGGAATCCGATGCGGCATCGAGCATTGCGTTGCGGCCCTTGACGACTGAGCCGACGATCGAAGTCTAATGGGGCGTGTTCGGAAGCGGGTTTCGCTAGGATTTACACGTGTTACGGGTTGTGACGGGTGCAATGCGTTGGCATGAGGCCGCTCGCATTTCCCCTCGACGGTTCGGGGCGTTTTGGGCTGTGCGTCCCACTATCAGTAGTACTAAATATTAACTATTGGTATTAATTTATCGTTGTTTGGAAAATCCAGGAAAAAGCGAGAAAGATGCGGTTTCCCGGGTTATTCCCTCTCAACTTTCGTCCCTATTGTGCCGATAAGACCCCAAGGTGCTACGCGATCTTATTTGTCATACGGAATGACATGGAGGCTCGCGTTGCTGAAATTAAAAATAGGAAACCAATGAAACCGAAACTTACGATCAAAGGACGCATCGCATTGGCGATGGGCTCGCTCGGCGTGCTGCTGATTGCGGTCAGCATTTTGGGCTTGATCGGTATGAGTCGCGCAACCGATGCAACCTACGCGGTCTTTTCGGACAACCTGCCCAGCGCGGTCGCAACGGGCAATGCCGCGGCGTTCGTTTTACGCGAGCGAGTCGTACTCGATCGTGCAGCGCTGACGCCCGATGCTCCCGACGTCCAGGCGACGTTCGATCGCGCCAGACGATATCGCGATGTTTCGAATCAATGGTGGAACCGATATCTCGCATTGCCTCGCAATCCCGAGGAGGATCAGCTTGCGAGCAAAGTCACGGCGACGCGGCAACAGATGTACGAGGCGATCGATCGTGTGATCGAGGCCATCAAAGGCAAGGACCCGACTGAGATCCGCGCGAAGACGTCGGCTCTGACCGCGCCTTACGTGGCATTGGGCGCTGCAACCGATGCCTTGACCGATCTCCAGGAGCGCAATGCCAAAGCGAGCTATGACGGGGCGCGCAGTCAATATCGCCTCTTTCGCGCGCTCTCAATTGGCATGCTTGTCGTGGGTGCCAGCGCGGCGGCACTGGCGTGGGTGTCTTTACGCCGTGCGATTGCCGGGCCGCTCGATGTGGCGCGCACACATCTGCGCGCCATTACCGCGGGCGATCTGAGCCGTGCGGTACCCGTAACAAGCCACGACGAGATGGGCCAGATTCTCGAAGGGCTGGCGCAGATGCGCGACGCGTTGCGTGAAACCGTGCGCTCGGTTCGAGACGGCAGCGAATCGATCGCGCAGGCAACGCAGCAGATCGCCGCCGGCAACCTGGATCTCTCCGCGCGTACCGAGGAGCAGGCCGCCTCGCTGCAAGAAACCGCCGCGGGGATGGAGGAATTGACGGGCACCGTCCGTCAAAACGCGGACAACGCGGATCACGGCAGCCAGGTGGCCGCGGATGCGACGACGGTTGCGAATCGCGGCAGCGACGTGTTCACGCGCGTGGTCGGTACGATGGGCGAGATCAGCGACAGCTCGTCGAAAATCGCCGACATCATCGGCATGATCGAAGGTATCGCTTTCCAGACGAACATCCTTGCGCTGAATGCCGCGGTGGAAGCGGCCCGCGCTGGAGAACAAGGGCGCGGTTTTGCTGTCGTCGCCGGCGAAGTCCGCGCGTTGGCGCAGCGATCGTCCGGTGCCGCGAAAGAGATCAAGCAATTGATCGACACATCGGTCTCGCGCGTGCAAGCCGGCTCGTCGTACGTCAACGAAGCCAGCACCGCAATGCACGAGATCATGAACTCCGTCGCGCAAGTCAGGCAGATCATGACCGGCATTGCGACGGCATCGTCGGAGCAACGCGTCGGTATCGACCAGATCGCGCTGGCGGTGACGCAGATGGATACCGTCACTCAGCAAAACGCGGCGCTCGTCGAGCAAGCCGCGGCGGCCGCGCAGTCACTGGACCAACAGGCGGTGAAGCTGAAACAAGCCGTGGCGATTTTCAAGCTGGATGCGTAGGCCTCAGCCCGAATCGTCGTCCACCGCCTTGCGCTCGCGCCGTGCTTCGTTGCCGCGGCGCGCCCGCAGCCGCTGGCGCGAGAGCACGTGAATGACTTCCCCGGTGCTCGCGCCCTTGGGAATTTCGTTCCGGATCACATTGGGGAGCATGGGGCGCCCCGCGCGGTGTCTGCGCAGCGCGCGCGCAATGGCTTTACGGCAGTCTTCTCCGTGGCAATCCCATTCGTCCCGGATTTTTCCGCAGTATTGACACTTTTCCATAACGAACAGTCTAGCGGCAATCTTACGAGCTGTCCGCGCGTGTCGCCAGATAGACGCCCAACGCCGCGAGCGCCATCCCAAGCCATGCGCGCAATGCGATGGGCTCGTGCAATGTCACCAGAGCGATAGCGGCGGTGGCGGGCGGCACGAGAAAGAAGAGCGCTGAGACGCGCGATGCCTCGCCGAAGCGCACCATCGCAAGCAGCAGATAGATGGCGACAAGCGAATTGCAGATCACGAGATAGGTCAGCGAACCGAACAGTCCGATGGACCACTGCACGTGCATCGGCTCGAGAAAAAACGCAAGCGGGGCGGTAATGACGAGACCGACCGCGTATTGCACGAGACTTGCGGAGACCGGGTGTGTTGTTGTGCCGAAGCGCTTTTCCCACAGCGTGCTGCCGGTGATCGTGAGCAACGCGAGCACCGCGAAAATCAGCGCCCACATCGACGAAATATGGATCGACGATTGGGCAGTAATGACAATGACGGCGCCTGCTACGCCCAGCGCGAGCCCGATCCAGCGCTTTCGCCCCACGTGCTCGCCTGCGATCGCCGGTGCGAGCAATCCGATCAGGATGGGCTGTTGTGAAGTAATCAGCGCGACTGCGCCAGCCGACATACCGTACTTGAGGCTCAGATACGTGAACGCGAAATAGCCGGCTTGCAACAGCAAACCGGTCATCGCGAGATCGAGCCAGATTTTTGGCCGAGACGGAAATTCAGGCTTGAATATCAGCGCCAACGCAACCAGGATGCCGACGACGATGGCATAGCGCAGCGCCAGAAACGTCAGCGGATCGGCGTAGCGCAGGCCGAGCTTCAGGAACACGAATCCACTGGACCAGAGCAGCAAAAAGAGCGCGGGTGCGGCTTTGAGCCAGCGGGGTCGGACGACGGTGGCGGATTCGATGGTATGCGACATCGCGTGTCTGTCTTTCGCTTTGAAAGGAGCGATTCTTTTTACCACATTGCCGGTATTTGCGAGTTCAGGCGAGCATGGGCACGGTCGCGTTTTTCCGCTCTCAAGAAACGTTCCTCATTGCCGTAAAAAGTGTCGATAGGAGGTGAAATCCTTTCGCCTGTCCGAAAAGCAATAGAGGAAAAAGTGAACCGTCTCAGCCTGAACGCCAAATTGTGGCTAGCGTTGGTCGTAACCTGGCTCGGCCTTTTGTTTCTGGGCGGTTGGGCCGCCATGCAAACGCGTGACATCATGCTTACGGAGCGTAAGGCGGCTATTCGCAATGTGGTGGAGGCCGCCAGCGGCATCGTGGCCGAGTATGCGAAGTTGGCCGATAACCATACGCTCACGGAGGAGCAGGCCAAAAAAGAGGCGATGGCGCGTTTATCCGAGATGCGTTATCCGGGTATGGGATACCTGATGATTTCGAACGCGAAGCCCGTGGTGCTCATGCACCCCACGCTCGCCGATTTGCGCAACAAGGATGTCAGCAACTATGCCGATTCGAACGGCAAGCTGCTGTTCGTCGAGATGGTGAAGGTGGCGCAGGCTGAGGGGCACGGTTTCGTCCCGTACATGGCGCGGCTGCCGGGCAAGACCGATCGCGTGCCGAAGATCAGCTACGTCAAGCGGTTTGTGCCGTGGGATTGGTATCTGATGTCCGGACTTTATATCGATGACATCGATACAGCATTCCATGCCGATTTGCTTCGCTATTTCATCGCGGTTCTGATTATCGGCGCACTGGGCTCCGGCGCGCTCATCACGATCATTCGCAATGTCAAACGCAGTCTGGGCGGAGAGCCGTCGTATGCCGCCTCCGTCGCGCAGGTCATCGCGGAGGGTGATCTTTCGCATCGCGTCATCGTCGAGTCCGGCGACGGGAATAGCATGCTGCTCGCGATGCAGCGCATGCAGCAGCATCTCGCCGATGCAATCCGGCGTATTCGCGGTAGTACGGAAACCATCGAAGATGCGGTTCAGCAGATTGCCGCCGGTAATCTCGATCTTTCGTCGCGGACGGAACAACAGGCGGCCTCGCTTGGCGAAACGGCCGCGAGCATGGAAGAGCTGACCGCGACGGTGAAGCAAAATGCCGACAATGCGCGGCAGGCGAATCAGATGGCGACCGATACTTCGCGCATTGCGAACGAAGGCGGTGAGGCGGTGCAGCAGGTGGTGGCTACGATGCAGAACATCGCCGACAGTTCGACGCGTGTGGTGGACATCATCGCTGTAATCGAAAGCATTGCGTTCCAGACGAATATCCTCGCGCTGAACGCGGCTGTCGAGGCGGCGCGCGCAGGGGAGCAAGGGCGCGGGTTCGCTGTGGTTGCGTCCGAAGTGCGGAATCTCGCGCGCCGCAGTGCCGATGCGGCAAAGGAAATCAAGACGCTCATCGAAGATTCGGTGAGCCGCGTTGAGGACGGCAAGTCGCTCGTTGCGGTGGCCGGCACGAAGATGGATTCGCTCGTGCAGTCGGTCAGGCATGTGAGCGAAATCATTCGCGAAATTTCGTCGGCTTCTGAGGAACAAAGCCGCGGTATCGAGCAGGTCAATATCGCTATCGCGCAGATGGATCAGACGACGCAGCAAAATGCGGCGATGGTGGAGGAGGCGGCTGCGGCGGCTCAGTCGATGCAGGAGCAGGCGAGGGTGTTGGCTGAGGTTGTCGATGTGTTCCGGTTGCCGGCGGCGGTTTGAAGGAGTCTGGCCGTCTTCGGCTGGCTAGTTGCCGTGACATTCCGTGCGCAAGGCGTAGGTCCATGGACCGTATCGGGCTAACAATCTGCCCATCCCCGATGGACGGCGATTTATCTATTGATGGCATCCTGGAGCGCCGCGACCTTGGAGAGTGACGTGCCGCCTTTGAAGACAAGGGGTGCAGTGGTCCCCTTCGGCAGACCGAAAAGGCGCTTTAGGCACCAACAGACCCAGAAGTCCTTTTCAATGATCGTGTCGGCGATACCTCGGCCGGCACCCGTCTCTCCGAACAGGGCTGCGCGATCACCGGCGGGGAGACGGGCAACCTTATCCATCGATATCCCTTACTGCTGCATTTGCGATTGAGACGAGTGTCGACCTCATCCACTCAGGGGCCAGAACGGCCGACGAGGCCAGGGTCTTTTTGTCGTTGGCCGAAAGCCGACGCGCGGCAATCTGGACGACGTCGGCCGCCCGCACGTGGCCGACATGGCGGAGAGCCTGTACGACGGTACCGGCGGCACTGCCGGGTGCGATCAAATGCTTTGGCGAGGCGTGGCGAAGATCGACGACGCGCTTTCCTAATACAACGCGCCGCGATGGACCGTCGGTCAGATAAGTACTTCTTGCTGGCACCTGAGTCGTGAGCCCGAGGGCGTTTGCGGCGCGAGCGCCAGAGATCTGAACCTGCGATCCAGTCTCACGCGCCAACGCCTGCGCGACGTCGTCTAAAGCCGGCGAAAGCGGGCCGAGCTTCGGATGAACCTTGGGGAAATCGTAAAGGCCGCGGGCCAGGCGCCGCAGCTTGCCGTTTTTGACCAGCCTGGAAAGCGCCTGGTCGACCGCCGCACGGGCTGCCACGTCCAAGAAATCACTCGGCGTGAAGACGCCGCCGCGCCCGATGCCTCGGGCGCGGCTCATGATTCGATCAGAAACAGATGGAATAGTCGTCTTCATGTGTCAGAAAATACCACGTATTTTTCTGACACTCAAGAGCTGAAAGATGGGTAAAAATGGACGCGAAGAAGAAGGCGGTGCTGCGGATCAATGGGGCAAGGCGGACGTCGCGATGGACGCGACCAAGCGAGCATTTAAGCGGCGGCGATATGCTCACGAGCCGCCGGCATGTCGCGACAATCAATTACACTACCGCCTCGATCGGCTTCCGACGACGGACGGTACATGGAAAACTTCAACGACCGCTCGCGCGCGATTATTCAAAAAGCGGTTTTCCCTGCCGCGCTTGTCCTTGCAATAGCGCCAGCAAGCCACGCCGCAAGCTTCGACTGCAAGAAGGCAACCGCTCCGGTCGAAACGGCGATTTGCGGCAACCCCGCGGTATCGAAGCTGGACAGCGATCTCGCCGCGGCATGGAAAGATGCGCTCGCACGAACCCAAAACGCTGCGACGCTAAAGACAA
>CBJLAJ010000129.1:0-15109 GCA_966421005.1 uncultured Paraburkholderia sp. | reverse complement strand
CTGCCGGTCCGACGTTGGCTCAGGTGTTCACTGAACTGGTCGAGAAGACACGCACGGATGTCGTGCTCATCATCGACGAGATCCAGCATGCGATGGCCAGCGCCTCGGGCAATGACCTGCTGCTTGCGCTGAAGGCCGCCAGGGATGCGGTGAACTTACGCCCCGACATGCCGGGGCGACTGTGCATCATCGGTACCGGGTCGCACCGTGCTCAAGTGCAGGAGATGGTCATCCGCGGCAATCAGGCCTTCCAGGGCGCTTTTTCACAGCCGTTCCCCTTGCTGGGCGAAGAATACGTTGCCTATGTGCTGGATCAGGCCAAGAAGCAGCTGGCCGGCCGTTCGCCAACATTGCCGGCGGCGGTCAACGCGTTCGAGCAATTGGGCAGTCGACCGGAGGAATTGGTCAAAGCCCTGATCGCGCTGCGCGACAGCCCTGCGCATCTCGAGCCGGACGCGCAACTGCCCATCATCGTTCAGGCGCTGCGCCAGTCCGCCGCCGATATCGAGATCAACCGGGTCGAGGGATTAGGCGACCTGGCCGTAGCCGTGTTTAACCGGATCTGCCAAAGCGACAGCCCCGCGGGCGGGCTATATGCCGCCGAGAGTGTCAAAGCCTTGGCGGCCGAGATCGGTACGCCCGTGTCGCAGAGCGCGATACAGAACGCGCTGCTGGCGCTCTCGGATGCAAACCTGGTGATGTCGGTAGGCAAGGGGAAATACGACGTAACCGACCCGTTCGTCAAGACGGCATGGCGCGATTCTCGCGGCCTGGCGTCCGCGCTGGGCCTCGACGATGCGTAGCCCCGACTTGCACGCACGCACTAGCTTCGCTTCCCTGGCAGGAAGATCGCTCATCGAGGTGAAAGCGTTTCGGCGTCCGGCACCACTAAGACCAGGTCGGTCTCGGCGACGGCCACGCAAGGCAGGACAAGGCCTTCCGCCTTTTCTTCCTTGGTCAGCCCGGGCCACTCGATTCGATAGGACACCGTGCCGCTTTGTATTCGACAAATACAAGTGCGGCACGTCCCGTTGCGACACGAGCGCGGCAGTTTGACCCCGGCCGCGGTGGCGGCTTCCAGGAGCGAGAGCCGCTCCGGCGCATCGAACTCGTGGCCGAGCGGCTCGATTCGCACGATGGGTGGGCGGGGGCTCGTGGACATGCTGTCTTTTCGTGGAAACTGCGGTTGGAGATCGCGGCGCGAAATGAATTTTGCGGCGCAGCATACCCGAATTTGCGGCGCAAGCGCGCATCCGCCGCCGTCGATACACGGAAAACTTGCTTGTCGGCGCAAAACGCCTAAAGTACATGCAACCGACGGAAATCAGGCTTTTTCCGCCGTGTCAGTCCGCGCTGTCTTCAAGAAGGCAGCAATCCCCACGCGGCGCGGTTCGGTGCTTTCGTCATGGCAAAGGCGAATCCCATGCAGATCAGTTTTCCGAACGAAATTCCTGAATATTCGGCACGTGAGTTGACGCTGGCGTTTCCGGCGCTCGTCGACGGGGAACGCGTGCAATGCGAAATCACGGCGGAGGCGCTGGAAGACCACTTCGGCGCGGCCTCGCCGCGCATCGAGGACATGGTCGGCGCATTCGACGCGCATCGAGCCCGCATCGAGGCGGCGGCGCGCCGGTTGCTGTTCGAGACGCGCGCGCAATGCGCCGTTCTTAGAAGCGGCTACGTCCGCTTTTACGAAGCGAACGCTCGCGCGTAAGGCGCGAGGGTCGAGCGTTGGGTGAATACGCGCGGCCCGGTGCCGCGCGCATTGTCATTCCGAGCCGAGATAGAAGAATCGGAATAGGAAAATCGCCGCGATGATCCAGACAATCGCTTTCACTTGGCGAGCCCGTCCCGTGAACAGCTTCAGCCCGGCGTATGAAATGAATCCGAACGCCACACCGTTGGCGATCGAATAGGTGAACGGCATCAGCAGCGCGGTCAGCGCGGCCGGCACGACTTCGGTCGCATCGTCCCACGGCAGCTCGACAAGTTCGCGCAGCATCAGGCACGAGACGTAGAGCAGCGCGGGCGCCGTCGCATAGCCGGGCACCACGCCGGCGAGCGGCGCAATGAAGAGGCATGCGAGAAAGAGCACGGCGACGGTAATGGCCGTGACGCCGGTCCGGCCGCCGGCCTGGACGCCCGATGCGCTTTCGATATAAGCCGTGGTGGACGACGTGCCCAACACCGAGCCCGCGACGATGGCGGTGCTATCGGCCAGCAGCGCCTTGTTGAGCCGATCCATCTTGCCTTCGACGAGCAATCCTGCCCGATTCGCCACGCCCATCAGCGTACCGGTGGCATCGAACAGCTCCACGAGAAAGAACACGAGGATGACGTTGATGACGCCAGTCGACAGCGCCCCGGCGATATCGAGGTGAAAGAGGGTGGCGTCAATCGAGGGCGGTGGCGATACCACGCCGTGGAACTGATTGCCGGCGAAGAAGAACGACAGCACCGTCACGGCGAGGATGCCGATCAGGATAGCCCCCCGCACGCGCAGAAAGTCGAGCGTGACGATCAGGAAAAAGCCGATCGTGGCGAGAATGACGGGCGGTTTGTGCAGATCGCCGAGCGTCACCAGCGTGGCGGGGTTTCCGACCACGATGCCCGCGGTTTTGAGCGAGATGATGGCGAGAAAGAGCCCGATGCCGCCCGTGATGGCCGCTCGGATCGAATGTGGGATGCCATTGACGATCAATTCGCGCACGCGAAAGAGCGTCACGACGAGAAAAAGGCACCCGGAGATGAACACCGCGCCCAGCGCGGCCTGCCAGGTGAAGCCCATGCCTTTCACGACGGTGTAGGCGAAATAGGCATTGAGGCCCATACCCGGCGCGCAGGCGATCGGGTAGTTCGCGTAGAGGCCCATGATGAGCGTGGCGAGCGCCGCCACGAGGCAAGTCGCGACGAACACCGACTCCTTCGGCATGCCGGCGTCGCCGAGAATGGCCGGATTGACGAAGATGATGTAGGCCATCGTCAGAAACGTGGTGACGCCGGCCAGCAATTCGGTGCGCAGATTCGTGCCGGCTTCCTCGAAACCGAAATACCGTTTTGCCGATTCCAGCAAGGGAAAGGCTTTCACTTGTTCCATGGGCGGTGTGTCTCCTGATGCGGTGCGGTATGACGTCGAATGCGATGGGTCTTACTGTACACAGCCGATATACCGGTACCAGCCGTCAGCCGTAATAGCGACTATTTGACCTATGCCATCGCCCGCGCATCGAACATGCCCCGAGAATCAGGCGGCGCATGCCTCAGCGGCGGCTGAGCAGGGTCTCCAGCACATCGATCGGGAGCGGGAAAACGATAGTCGAGTTTTTGTCGGCAGCGATTGTAGTGAGTGTTTGCAGATATCGCAATTGCATGGCCTGCGGTTGTTGGGCAAGCGTCTGTGCGGCTTGCAGAAGCTTTTCCGATGCCTGCAGCTCGCCGTCCGCGTGAATGACCTTGGCGCGCCGTTCGCGTTCGGCTTCGGCTTGACGCGCGATGGCGCGAATCATCGATTCGTTGATATCGACATGCTTGATTTCGACGTTCGAGACCTTGATTCCCCATGCATCGGTCTGGGTATCGAGCGTTTTCTGAATATCGGCGTTCAACTGCTCGCGCTCGGCCAGCAGTTCGTCGAGCTCGTGCTTGCCGAGGACGGCGCGCAGCGTCGTCTGCGCAAGCTGGCTCGTCGCTTCGAAAAACCGTGCCACCTGAATGACCGCCTTTTCAGGGTCGACGACCCTGAAGTACACGACAGCATTGACTTTGACCGAAACGTTGTCGCGCGTGATGACGTCTTGCGGCGGCACATCGAAGACGATGGTGCGCAAATCCATCCGCACGGCCTGCTGAATCACGGGGGCGATCAGCACGAGTCCGGGCCCTTTGACTTTCCAGAACCGGCCCAGTGTGAACACCACGCCGCGCTCATATTCGCGGAAGATTCGGATCGACGAGGCAACGAGAATGATGGCGAACAGAATGAGCAGACTGCTGAAGCCGAAGGTAAATCCGATCATTACGTTTCTCCTATGGGAACGACGATCAATACGAGCCCTTCGCGGCGCGCGACGCGCACCCGCGTGCCGGCGGGCAGGGCAGCCTGCGCGCATACGCGCCAGCGCTCGCCATGCACGCGCGCCCAGCCGGTCATACTTTCGCCCTCGGGTGCTCCGCTCTCTGCCGGCGACAGACCATCGTCGATGACCTCGCCGATGCTGCCGATCATGGCCTCGGCCCCCGTCACGACAGGACGATTTCGCGCTTTGACCGCGAAGCGGGACATCAGGAAGACGAAGACGACGCCTGCCGTAAGAAGCGCGGCGATGACGGGCAACGGGATGCCGTAACCGGGGACGTCGGTATCGATCAGCATGAGCGCACCGGCGGCGAATGCGACGATGCCACCGAAGCCGAGCGCGCCGAACGTCGGCAGGAATGCTTCGGCGATCAGAAAGGCCATGCCGAGAAAGACAAGCGCGAGGCCCGTGTAACTGATGGGCAGCAGTTGCAGCGCAAAGAGCCCGATCAGCAGGGAGATGGCACCCGCCACGCCGGGCAAAACGAACCCGGGGTTCGCGAATTCGAAGAAAAGGCCATAGACGCCGATAGTCAGCAAGATGAGTGCGACGTTCGGATCGGTGACGACGGAGAGCAAGCGGCTGCGCCAGTCGGGCTCGAGGGTGAGGAGGGTGGCATGCGCCGTGGCGAGACGGTGAGCGCCGGTGGAAGTCTCGACCATACGACCGTTCGTCTTGGCAAGGAGATCTTGCAGATCGTTCGCGATGAAATCGACGATGTGCTGCCCGGCTGCGTCCGCGGCCGGCAGGCTTGCCGCATAGCGGACCGCGCGTTCGGCCCACTCGGCGTTGCGCCCGCGCATTTGCGCGAGGCCGCGAATATAGGCGACGGCGTCTCCGATGCGCTTGCGCGCTTCTGTCGATTGCGTATCGGACGGCAGCGGTGTCGAGGCAGCCGAAGCGGCGTCGTTGTTTGCGTCGGAGGCGCCTTTGCGGGGTGCCGCGGCGGGGGCGGGCGGCGCGGCCGGAGCTGCGCCAACGCCCATTTCGATAGGCGTCGCGGCGCCGAGGTTGGTACCCGGCGCCATGGCCGCGATATGACTGGCATAGACGATATAGGTACCGGCACTGGCAGCGCGGGCGCCGCTCGGGCCGACATAAGCGGCAACGGGTACGGGCGACGCGAGAATCGCCTTGATGATTTGACGCATCGAGGTATCCAATCCTCCGGGCGTATCCAATTCAAGGACGACGAGTTCGGCACGGTCATGCCCCGCTCGGGCCAGGCCACGCACGATGAAGTCGGCACTGGCTGGCCCGATTGCGCCTACTACGGGAACGACGACAACCTCGTTCGCGCTCGCGGCCATGCTGGCGCAGACACCAGCCAGGCAGATCGCGAGCGAGGAGGCCGCCCGTCCGAGCGCGACGGAAAGGAATCGTCCCGCGCGAGCGGGTTTGATAGCGATCGGCGCATGTCGGCGCCAGGAGGCGAGGCGGGTTTCCATCGTTGTCGTCCGGCACCCTGTGAGGCACCGCCGCCGGCGGCGAAAGGCCGCGCTGATGGCTAAAGCTTAGGACGAATCGGCCCGGAGCGGAAACCGGGCGCTGAACAAAGCGTAGACGGTGGGGTCCGGTGGTCTCATGAACCGCTTTTCGAGGGCGGCGATAGTCGCTCAAATAGCGCGGTTTCCATTTCTGAGTTCCATGCTTATTTCATTGATCGGAGGTTCGATGCACCGTCAGCGCCATTGGCTGCAATACCGTGATCAATTTTCATATTGCGATGCTATAAGTTTGCGTCTATAACGCACTGCACACCAATACAACCACGACCTTGCCGCACTTACGCGCCTGCGAATCGAAGAGACCAGAACGGCTTTTCGCCGTTGCGACCTCGACGCTTGCAGCGTCCTCTTTAGGGCAATGACCGTTGCGCCGGTCTCCTTCCGCCCTCGGGACACCTCGGTTCTCGTAGCACACGAATACGAACGCTTTTCCACCGCCGGTCTTCCTTTTCCGATTCCGGTGGAGGGCTACGCATTGTCATTGATTTCGCAGCACAACCGAATTCCACGAGGAGGCGAATCATGGCTACACCGATAGGACCGCTTTTCGCCGCAGGCAATCAGGTCATCACGAAGTCGGGGCACACGATCAGCTACTGGCCCGATGCTCACAACGAATTGCTTCAGCGCGCGGGACAAGCGCCGATTTACTACTGGCTTCCAGAACAGGTCATGCTCGCGAAAAAGGACAACGGCGACTACAAGTTCGGGATGGTCCATTTCGTGGGTATTCGCTCGCATGACACGACTGTCGGCGAATCGAGCGATGACAACGAAGTAGCCGGTGGCCTGTTGACATTCTCGACCGTGGCCGCTCCGCCTGCCGATGTGCTGAACGAAGCGCATCAGCAACTGACCGATTTCGTGCGCAATAACAGCAATCCGCTTTGGGCCTATACGAGCCGGCTCACGCCGCAATTCATCTTCGTGCCGATCGTCGACAACAATTGCGTGCTCTCGAATACGCTGCCGGGCGCGGACGGTGGCGTGCCCGCCGCGACGCCGGGCAAGAGCGGCATTGCCGGCGCACCGCCCGTGATTTCGGCGCTACGCTCGGCCCCGCCCGTGCGCACAATGCCGCGCAGCGTACCCATGAGCTATCGCGGCTCCAACATCGACCCGATGTACGTGCGGCTGGACGGGCAGGGTAAAGGCACGATCGACCCGAATGCCGACAAGCCGTTCAGCGCATTGTTGGGCAGCATTCCAGCCGCTGTGGTCTACAACGGCTTTCATATGGGCACGGCGCCGATGTTCGTGACGGAGAATATGCAGGTCCGTGTGGTGAGCCCGATGATGACGATCGATATCGTCGGCGACTGGGACCGCATTCAGCGTCATTTTTCAGCGGCCGCGCATGCCGGCGGTCTGATCTGGAGCGCGGACGTCAAGGTCCAGTTCGACAGTTTGCGCGAGAGCGGTGACATCGAGGTGCATACGTTCGTCGATCAATCGCTGCCCGGTGCGCAGCAGTTGCAGGAATACATGGACAAGCGCAGCGACCTGATCTTCAACAAGTTCATGGACGCCGCCAAGCAAGTGATCTTCGATCCAGCACCGTTCAACGAGCAGCCGGCGGAAGCGAGTAGCGGCCTGCTCGGCGGAATATTCGGTGGATTCGGCGGCGCGTTGAAGGTCCGGCAGCAGGAAACGCATTTGCATCTCGAGTACCACGAGACGAAGGAAATGGCGTACCTGCAGCCGTATCAGGTCAACGGTACGCTCGATGGCATTGCTGACGCAATCAAGGCCGATCCTTCGAAAGAGAAGATCTACTTCACGAATGTCGATCTGACCGACTGGGACCGGAAGGTGTCGCGAATCGTGAAGCCGGTCGTGAACTGGCCCGACCCGGCGCAGAAGTGGGTGGGCGAGCCCGTGGCATTCATCTCCGTGCAGACGGGGTACCCGAATGCGCAAGGTGCGCTCGAGTGGGACGGACACGTGTTCGGTCCGGCTGACGGTCCGAACGCGCAATGGAACATGGCGGTCGCGATGAAGCAAAAGACCGACGTCACGAATGCGCCGGCCGGCTGGGCCCCCGACAAGCTCTTCCTCAAGCGGCAGATTCACTTTACCGAGCCGCCCAGCGAATTCGAAAATCCGTTCGCGCGCGTGCAGGTCGAAAAGAATATCGTCGATCTCGATCCGGCCGATCTCGGTACGCCCGATAACAACATCACTGTCGAAGTGCGGGTGGAGGAAGCCGGAACGTTGTCGGTGGGGCCGATCTGCCTCGGTGCGACGCTCACGGACAACACGCAGTATGTCGAAGTCACGATGCAAGCGCTCGGCAAACGCGACGACGGCAAGGACCGCGATCCCGTGAAGTTCACGTTCAAGTACGACGACCAGGATCAGCCGCGTTATTGGCTCGTTTATACGGGACAAAAGGGCTTTGTGCCGAAATTCCAGTATCAGGTGCGTGTGGTCGTCAAGGGAACCCTCTTCAGTCACGGTCAGGAGTGGTCGACGAAGACGCCCATTGCAACCGGCGGCAGCGGCGGCTTGATGATCACGGTGCCGACCCCGGACGATCCGAACGTCGTGACGAAGGATGTGCCGCTGACGGCATTCGCACCGGCGCCATCGCAAACGGCGACGGCGCCGGGAAGCACACCGGCCAAGCCGCCTTCGACGCCACTGCACGCGGTGCCGCCGCCCACGACGCCCGTGAGGGCGGGTGCGCAGGGGCGCGGGTATGACGATGTGTCGGGGTGGAACAGCGCGCCACCGAAGACGGGAACGTCATCGCGCGCGGCGGGTCCGGACGTCGATGGTCATGTGACGTTCGGCTCGTATCAACCGTCGAAGAGTGCATGAAGGCACGATCATGTTCGTGCATCCCGCACCGCCTGCGACGCCAGTCTCGAGGTTGGGCTGGCGTCGCCTGATCGGTCCATCGGGCGAGCGCCTCCTCGTTCATCCGGCTGAGGGGGAGCTTTGCCTGTGCGTCCGGGAGAGCCTCTCGCTCGCCCGCGACGGCGCGAGCCGTCCGCGGGTGGCGCTGACACTCGTGCTTGCGCGCGCGCCCACGCCGGCGGACCCGTCGATCGCGCCGCTTGTCGTCGGCGGCTCGCTATCGCTGGTCTGCACGCTTGCGGCCGATGTCGACGCGCTCGCATACGCGCAGCAACGGCTGAACCAACAGTGCGCGGGCGTGTTCATCCGCGCAGGTGAAGCGTGCTTGCGCGATGCACAGCGTGTTTATCGGTCCTTCCCACTGCTGGGGCGAGGCGATCGCATCGCGCTCGGGGCATATCTGGGGGCGGCCGAAGCGTTGGACGCGCTACATTCATTCGAGGGTAAGCCGTCATCGCTACGTGTCGGTGCAAAAGTCCATGCGCCTCAGCCGATACCGATCGTCGAAACGACGCTCGATCAACTGCTCGGCGGTGCGCTCGACGGTCTCGACAGACGCGACTACCTATCGCTTGTCATCACGCACGCCGACGGGACGACTCAGCCTGCGCCATGGCTCGCGGCCAACCTGAAGACCGGCGATAGCGAGACCTCGCGCGACGCGAAGCCGGCCATGGCGATGGTTGCGATGTCGCATCAGTTCGTGTCGGTCCCGCAAGCCATGGCGCCCGCTGCGGCGCACGCGCCTGCCGCGGCGCTGATTCCGGGCGGCGTGTCCGCGCATGGCACCCGCATCGACGACCACACGCAGTTCTGGTTGTTGGCCGACGCCCATTTTCCCGTTACGCCGACGGACGGCGATGGCGATGTCGCGGGCGAGCATCTGCCGCTCATCGACCAGCCAGCCGGGGGCTATTGGAAGGATGCGCTCGACGCAAACATCTATTGGTATTCGCCGACATTCGAGCTCGTCCTGCCGACGCCACGCGACGACCCGGCGAGCGCATCGTTTTCATTCATCTATACGGCGACGGGTGCGACATTGGGACCGGGAGGACTGAAACCCGGGGTTTCGGCGACGTTGCGGGTCACCGTCGCGGCGCAGATGCCGGCTGCCGCCAGTGCAGCACTGGCTTCTTTATCGAACGCATCGCGACGGCAGGTGCCGCTCGGCGGCCTGTGCGCAGCGCTCGAACTCACATACCGTCAAAGCGGAGCCCAAACGTCGTCGGTGCAGCGCTTTCCCGGGACGATCGCGCAAAACGACAATACGCTCGTGGTGTCGATAGCCCTGCTCGACGATTGGGCGCGGCTTGCCTACAGCGCGCTCGCGTATCCCGGTGGTGACGGAAGCACGGCCGCGCGCCTGGTGATCGATTACACGTTTTTGGCGTATCAGAACGTGTTCGTCGGCTCCGACGTTGAGATCGTCGCCGGAGGCAAGGTGGTCGAAACCGCGGTCGTGCCGAGCCGCGCGGAGTTGCCGGCGGTGATCGACAGACCGTACGTCGTGGCGAAGGAGCTGACGGTCGTGGGACCCACGACGTCGCTCAGCTACCATGTCGAGCAGCCGAATGCCGGCGTACAGCGTGCGCCGATCATGGCGACGGTCGGTTTGCATGCCGTCGCGCCCGTGTCGAGCGTGATCGGAAACGTCCATGGCGTCGCGCCGGTGTCGAACGCGATCGGCAGCGTTCACGCGGCGACGGGCATCGTCCCGATCGTGCAGCCCGCACCGATCCTTGCGCCGCAAATTCCCATCCGGCGGCGCCTGATGACGCGCTCGATTCTGCGCGAGAACGCGATCGACCTTGCGTTTCCTTGCGCGCAGTACGGCACGCAATACGCGCAGCAAGGCTCGAATGGCCAGCTCGCCTCCGTGGGATGTCAGGACGCATTCCGGCTCGGCGATACGCCGACAAAAGCATTTGCGGAAGTCGACGCATTGCGCGATCCAGCCTATCGCGTGTACCGATCGCTGCAACAGCCCGGGCGGTTTCTCGTCATGCCGACCACCTATCGCGTGGGCCGATACTCCGCGCTCGACGCAGACAAGGCGTTTCGCCCCATGCTGATGGTCTATGGCGTGCTCGATCCCAATCCTGCAAACGATCGGTACTTCATCGCCGCGACGCTCACGGCCGATGTATCCGCCTACAAGATGGCGCTGCTGCGCCGCGCACTGCGCGATCAAGTCCCGGCGAATGTGACACCGAGCGTCGTCTTGCCGACCGATCCTTTCGTCGGCGCGACGATCGCATATGCCTGGGCCGTGCCTGCTGGCGTTGCCACGCCCGAGTGTCTGAATGCCGTCGATGCGATCACCGTCACGATGTCGATGTCGATGACCGACGCCGCGATCTTGACGACGCAGATAGAGCGCAACGGTGTCGACGGGAGTGTCACGTTCACGCTACCCGACGGCACCGTATTCACCGCGGCGCTCAGTCTCTCGGGCGATGTGGTCGGGCCTGCCGATACGGGGCCGATCGTCGGTGAATCCAGCAATGGTCAATGGCGGTTGACGAATCGAACCCAGCAGTCCGTCAACGTGCTCGATGCGGCGGCGGTCGACGCGAATGGCAACGTCGCCGTATCGGCCATCAACGCCGTGCTTTCGGCCGGTGCGTCAATGCCTGTGGCGGCCCCCGCGGGCACGGTCACGGTGCTCGCCGAAGCCCGGCTCGCAACGGCGACGACGATCGACGAAGTCGACATCTTCATCGAGAACGTCACGGTGACCGTCACGTTCATCAATCAGGTGAACTTCGGCAATCATCAACTGACGGCGCTGAGCGTGCGCTCGAAGATGAAGGCGGCCGATCACGTCGAGGAGACGGTGTTGGCGGAAGCCGCGGTGGCAACTGTCACGTTCACGCTGCCGATCACGAACTATCTCGCACAGCAGGTACTGCAGTTCATGCTTGTGAAAACGACGCCAAGCGCGACGACCGAAACCAGCTGGTGCGACTGGGATCTGAGTCAAGGCGCGGTGATTGGCATCACCGCCGACCGGCTGTGATGCGTTGACAACCTAAGGAGTATCCGTCATGGGACAAGGACTCTCTCTACACATCGGCCTGAACAGCGTCGATGCGTCGAAGTACAACGGCTGGGCGGGCACGCTCGCGGGGTGCGTCAACGATGCCAACTCGATGCAGGCGATCGCCGTTGCGCAAGGATTCACGCCGACGCAGTTGATCACCGAGGCTGCGACGGCCGATGCGATTCTGACTGCGATCGGCCAGGCCGCGCGTGCGTTGAAATCGGGCGATACCTTTCTGATCACGTATTCGGGGCACGGCGGCCGTGTGCCCGATCCGACGGGAGATTCGCCCGACGGCATGGACGATACCTGGGTGGCCTACGATCGAATGGTGCTCGGGCACGAGCTCTACAACATGTGGAGCCAGTTCGCGAGCGGCGTGCGCGTCGAAGTTTATTCGGATAGCTGCCATAGCGGCACCGTGATCCGCGATCTGATCGTGACGAACAACCTGCCGTTCTTGAGCGCACCCACGTCGATGCCGCTGCGGGGCGTGGCGCGGCGGGGGAACGATCCGGCGGCGCAGGCGTTCAACACCGTTTATGCCGCGGCGATCACGCAGGAGCGCGCGGTGCGCGGCGCTCCCGAGAAACTCGCGCCGGTGCCTGGGCGTTCGATTCCATCGGAGCTTGCGCTGCAGCTCTACAACAGCAGCCTGGAGGCCTATCAGGCGCGCCAATGGGCAACCGCGCGCGGCGCGCCCACGGCTACCGTGATTCTGATATCGGGATGTCAGGACAATCAGGTTTCTCAGGACGGTCAGACCAACGGCTTGTTCACGGAGAAGCTGTTGAGCGTCTGGAACAGCGGGTCGTTTACGGGGAACCTGCCGCAGTTTCATAAGGCGATCGTCGCGTTGATGCCGGCGACGCAGACCCCGAATTACTTCTCGGTCGGGCCGGACGATGCGGTTTTTACAGCGTCGCGGCCGTTGACCATCGTGGCTGCGGCGGGCACTGGCGACGCGTCGCAACAGCAGGGGGCCACGCAGCAGACGGCACCGACGATCGCGGGACCGAGTTCGATCCAACGCGGCGGGCAGCCGCCGACGTTTCAGGTAACGACGGGCTCGAACCGCTACTATGCCGTGGAGCTGGCGGCCGATCCCGCGCTGTTCGGCGATAGTAACTCGCGCCAATCGTCGAACTTCTATGCCTCGTGGAACGATTCGGCAGCGCAGGCTCGGATGACCGATCCCAGTTACACGCTGTCGGCTGCGGCATGGACTGCGCTATCGCCGAACGACAAGCTCTATTATCGTGTTCTATCGACGTCCAGTTCGGATCCGCAATCGTGGGAGAACTACATGGTGTCCGTGACCGATGGGGATGCGGCCGCGGCGGCGCCATCGTTCTCGGTGCTCGCAAGCGATACGTCGACGGATTCGACCGGCTCGACCGATTCGACCGATTCGACCGATTCCACGGAGTCTACCGACGCGGGGACGCAAGATACGGGGGTGGCGGCATAGGTCGGCGTGATGGCCGGCCGAGGAGAACGGGAAAGCGCCGCTTCGTCGGCGCTTTCTTGTTATTCAGGGCTGACGATGCGAGCGCTGCGCGTGTTGGGACTATCATTGCGCTAATGACGTCCTCGAACAATACGAACAACGGAGGCAGCTCGCGGATGGCCGAATACCGCTTTTCCACCATTTGGCGTATCGATGCACCAGTGCAGGAAGTATGGGCCGCAATCCACGATTCGGCACGCTGGCCGGAGTGGTGGAATAACGTCCAACGCGTGGATCAGCTGGAGGCCGGGAACGGCCAGGGCGTGGGCGCGATACATCGCTATACGTGGAAAGGCTCCTTGCCCTATCGCCTCGTGTTCGATATGCGGGTGACACGCATCGATCCGTTGGTCGCGCTGGAGGGCGAGGCTAGTGGCGATGTCGAAGGCACCGGTCGGTGGAGCTTCACGACTGACGGACGGAAACTTACCGTAGTCCGCTATGACTGGTGCGTGCATACGAACCGTGTATGGATGAACGCATTGGCGCCGCTACTGCGGCCTCTCTTCCAATGGAATCACGACACGGTAATGCGCGAAGGTGGTGCGGCGTTGGCGCGGCGATTGGACGCGCAGCTTGTTGGCATCGAGCATGGGTGATGCGGGCGCGCCCGTCGCCCCGACGCGCTCGACCGTTTCCGCCTTTACTTCGATCGAATGGCGTCACCCAGCGGCCGGTCCTTCGTGCACGAAGACGCCGCCAATCGCCGAACCTCGCATCGCCTACCGGTTATCCGTCACCCGCTCCCAGCCGTGCCGAACGGCAGCCTTGAAGCGTTCCCAGGCGCTCTCCGGATAGTGTGCTTCCCAATGTTGGCGCGCGCTTGCCTCGACCTCACGCCAATCGCGCCCGCGATTGCGCTCGTCGCGCGCGACCGATACACCGTGCGTATAGGCGCGACGATAGTCGTCGTAAGGCGCATCCGCGTTCGCATAACGGCTGTCGTAGTCACGGCGGAATTCTTCGTCGTACGAACTGTCGTCAGTGAACGTATCGAGGCCCGGGTCGCCCGCGTATCCCGCACTGCTTGCTCGTTCGGATGCGGGCGCGTTCGCGGCATCGTCGCGCCATTCGCTCTCTTCCGATGAGAGACCGGCCCCCGAGCGACGAGACGCGGGAGTCGATGCACTCTCGGACATATCGGATGCGTCGCCAGGAACGCCCGACGAAAAACCCGGTTGGTCAGATACGCTGGTCGGAGTGGGCATGCGATCCTCCGTGCGCGTCGATACTTGCTGCATGCGGCTGCTCGAGTCCGGACCCGACGATGACCAGCGAGACGCGTGATGTGTCTGCGTTCCGGGGACGTCCGAAGTATCGCTGCCGTGCATCGAGGCTTGTCCTCTCGGGGGCATGTCGTCGCCCACCGTCGACGGCTCTCGCCATATTTTCGTCGACTGCTGCTGTGGCCGGCCAAACGATTCCTGCTGACGGGACGCCAGCGGCGGCTCGTCGCGGCTCATCCCGCGATCGCGTTCTGGCTCGCGAGCGGACGCTTCGTCGGAACGTTGGCGCCATGCTTTGGCGCGTTCTTCGATATCGCCGGCACCGGTGCGACGCATGACATCGCAGGCGAGATCGGTTTGGACGTCCGATACGTCGACACTGACGATCGCTCCGCCGCGCCGGATGATTTCACGATAATCCTCCGTCTCCGGCGGATACTCGCCGCGCTTGAATAGCCTGGAGAACAATTGCTCGAGCTGATCGAAGACCGGTCTTTCGCGGTGCACATCCATCCCGCCGGGAGCATAGACGCGTGGGCCGCCCGTGGGCGATGTGCTCAATGAAGTCGCATAAATCGAAATATCGGCCTGCGATAACCCGGCTTCGGTCAGCGCGCGCTGCGCGGCGCATGCATCGGCGTAGCCGTCATAAACTCCCACGACGGTTTGTCTCATGATTGCCTCCCTCCCGCTGTCTCGAGATGCGTTTGCATCCGGATGGTGGGGATAGCTGCAACGGCCGTGCCCAACTCGACAGCGCCGAGAGTGCGTTTCCGCCAACGAAATGGCTGACGGGCAGGGTCGACAAAGAGCCGCTGGGCCTAGCGGGCAGCGGCCGCCGAGCCGCGGGACGTTCGTTGTTCCGCGTTGGAACGAATCGC
>CBJLAJ010000128.1:0-15505 GCA_966421005.1 uncultured Paraburkholderia sp. | reverse complement strand
CGTGCCGGATCGTCGGCAAGACTCGCGATCGCCTCCGCAAACGCCTGCGCATCGTCGGGTTCGACAACGACCCCACGCGGCGCCACCGCATCGTGGAGCTCGGTACCCGAACGCGCCATCGCCACGATTGCGCGCGCGCTCGCCATCATGCCCGTGAGCTTCGATGGCATGACGAGATCGGCCGCATCGGCACGCTGCGGCAACGCATGAATGTCGGCCAGGTTGAGCAGCTCGTTCAGGCGCTCGGCCGGCTGGAGGCCGAGCACGCGACAGTTCGGGAGACCGCCGCACCGCTCGACGATCTCGGCCTTCGTCGGGCCCTCGCCGCAAAAGACGAAGCAGATGTCGCTACGATGCGCGAGCATCATGGCCGCATCGACGAGATGTTCGAGGCCCTGCTTCGTGCCCATGTTGCCCGCGTAAAGCACGACTTTCGCATCGTCGCGAATCGCCAGTGCGCTCCGGTACCCGCTTGCGCGATCGAGCGGATAAACGGCTTCGACATCGACCCAGTTCGGTGCGCAAAACGCTTTCGAAGCATCGACGCCGAGACGCGCAAGCCGATCCACCATCCTGGCCGATATCGACGAGACGACATCGAAGCGCGTGAGCAACGCCCGTTCGACGCCACGTGCCGCGCGGGCCGCGCGCGCGCTCTGAAGCAAGCCGAGCCCAAACGCGGCGTCCACTTCGAAGTCCTGCACATGCAGCCACGCGCGCGCGCCCGTCATGCGTGCCACCGCGAGCGCCGCGGGTGCGCACAGCAACGTCGGCGCGATCGCCATGACGACGTCGGGCCGCCAACGCAATTGGCGCGCCATCGGCGCCGCGGAACTCAGTGCGAACGAAGCCAGATGCAGTAGCCGGGTGGCGCCGCTCGGGCGCGCCGGTACCCATAGCGGCGCGCGCCAGACTGTCACGCCCGCGCGCATTTCACGCCGATAACGCCACGCGCGCCATCCCTCCGCGACGCGCCACTCCGGGTAGTAAGGCGGCGCGGCCACGACGCGCACGTCATGGCCGCGCGCGGCGAGTGCCTCGGCCATCTCGGCCGTGTATTTGCCGGTGCCCGTCAATTCGGGTGCATAGTTCAGGCCGTAGACGAGCAGCCTCATTGCCGCAATTGCTCCGCGCCGGCCGCCGGTTTGTCGCCGCTCTTGTCGACGAGCATCGTCGCGCAGCCGCGCGCGATGTTCGCCGCGGCCGAGCGCGGATCGAACCGCGCGATGGTATTGAGGCAGCGCTCGGCGGTCTCTCGCGTATCGGCGAACCGCTCCATCGCCAACAGCATCGTGTCGCGCAACGCGGCGATATTGCCGGCTTCGAACGCGTAGCCGGTCTCGCCCCTGACGACGAGTTCGGGCACGCAGCCGCACTGATCGCTGACGACAGCCGGGCAACCGTGGCTCAGCGCTTCGTTCACGACGAGCCCCCAGGGCTCGCTCGTGCTCGGCAGCACGAGACATGTCGCGCTGAAGTACTCGTTCGACAGCGGCTCGTCCTGCAGGCTGCCGACGAAATGCACGGTACCGCGCACGCCAAGCGAATCGACGAGCGTTTTCAGCGCGTCGAGCATGGGCCCCGTGCCGACGATACGCAGCGTTGCCGACGGCACGCTCATCCGGACCTGCGCGAACGCGCGTATCAGCGTATCGATGCTCTTTTCCTCGGACAGGCGCCCCACATAGAGAAACACCGGATCGCCGCTCTCGCGCTTGGCCGTGCGCGCCTCGAGCGCATGCTCGCTCGAATACGAGCGCGGCAAGGCGGCGGCCTGGCACGGCACGAAGATGCGGTTCGCCTTCGCGCCCAGCGAGACGAGGTATTCGCGCGAGCGCTCGCCAAAGCCGAAGTAGCCATCGCACAACGAGAAGAAAATCCGCTTCGGAATCGACGTCAAGAGCCTGCGCGGCTTGTCGCGTCCCGTCGAATCGCAAAACACCGCGCGCCGCTTGCGCGTGACGATACAGGCGGCCAGCATGGCCCAGTACTCGGGACGATGGTAGCCCGGCAGCACGATCAGATCCGACCTCGCCCGAACGACCTCCCACGTCAGGCGACCGATCATCTTCCAGGCCGGCACATCCTCGTAGCACCCGTCGAAGAGCTTTTGCATCGGGTAGCGGTGAAACGAGTAGTCGACGTCCGAGAAGCCGACACGGTCCGTCTCGGTATCCGCGATCTGGACCATCGAGTAGCGGATCGTTCCGGCCGTCGACAAATTGTGCAGCGCTGAAAACACAACGCCCTTGTGGCGCGACCACACCACGTTGTGAAAGATCGTCACGGTTGCTGTCATTTTTCCATTCATCCGTTCGTAGCCGTTTCGAGTTCGCAATAGTGCGAGCAAAAATCCTCGTAAGTCCGCGCGATACCTTCCTCGAGGCCGATCTGCGCACGCCAGCCCATCTGCGCCAGCCGCGAAACATCGAGCAGTTTTTGCGGCGTGCCGTCGGGCTTCGTCGCATCGAATACGAGCTTGCCGTCATAGCCGACAATGCGCGCGACACATTCGGCCAGTTCGCGAATCGACAGATCGTTTCCCACGCCCACGTTGTAGACGCCCTCGCCCACGTCGCGCTCGAGCAAAAAGCGCGTGGCCGCGGCGAGATCGTCGACGTGCAGGAACTCGCGCCGCGGCGTACCGGTTCCCCAGACAGTGAGCTCGGGCGCATGCGCGAGCTTCGCCTCATGCGCCTTGCGGATCAACGCGGGCAGCACGTGCGAGCCGCGCGGATCGTAGTTGTCGTTGGGGCCATAGAGGTTGGTCGGCATCAGCGAAACGTAATGCGTCCCGTATTCGCTGTTGTAGGCGTTGCACATCTTGAGACCGGCGATCTTGGCGATGGCATAGGCATCGTTGGTCGGCTCGAGCGCCGAACTCAGCAGGTACTCCTCGCGGATCGGCTGCGGGCAGAGCTTCGGATAGATGCACGACGAACCGAAAAAGACGAGCCGCGTCACCTGCGCCCGATAGGCCGCATGGATCACATTGGTCTCGATGGCGAGATTCTCGTAGAGAAAGCGTGCCGGCTGCGTCGCGTTGGCGAGGATGCCGCCCACGCGTGCCGCCGCGAGCAGCACGATGTCGATGCGGGCATCGTGGAAAAACGCATTGACGGCCTGCTGATCCGTCAAATCGAGTTCCGCATGCGTGCGGGTGACGATGTTCCGATAGCCGTGCGAATCGAGCTCGCGCACGAGTGCGGAGCCGACCATACCGCGATGGCCGGCCACATAGATGCGTGCTTGCTTGTCCATCGGTTCCGCCTCCTCACTCGTGGTGCTCGAGCGCCGTGAAGCCCGCCAGCGTGACGAGCGCATCGCGCCGCGCGAGCTGATAGTCGGCGCGGACCATTTCCTTCACCAGGGCCTGAAACGACGTGCGCGGCTTCCACCCCAGTTTTTGGTGGGCCTTCGACGGATCGCCAAGCAATGTCTCTACTTCGGTCGGGCGGAAGTAGCGCGGATCGACGCGTACGATCACGTCGCCGGGATTCATGCGGATTTCCCGGTTCGCGACATGCTCGACGATGCCCACTTCATCCACGCCGCTGCCTTCGAAACGAATCGTCACTCCGAGCTCGGCCGCGGCGTGCTCGACGAAATCGCGCACGCTGTATTGCTCTCCCGTCGCAATGACGAAATCCTCGGGCTCTTCCTGCTGGAGCATCAGCCACTGCATTTCGACGTAATCGCGCGCATGGCCCCAATCGCGCAGCGCCGCGAGGTTGCCCAGATAGAGCTCCTTTTGCAGACCCACCGCGATGCGGGCAAGCGCGCGTGTAATCTTGCGCGTGACGAAAGTCTCGCCGCGCACCGGCGATTCGTGATTGAAGAGGATGCCGTTGCACGCATAGATGCCGTACGCCTCCCGGTAGTTCACCGTCGTCCAGTACGCGAAGAGCTTCGCGACCGCATAGGGACTGCGGGGGTAAAACGGTGTCGTCTCGCGTTGCGGGACTTCGCGCACGAGGCCGTACAGTTCGGACGTGGACGCTTGATAAAAGCGCGTCTTCTTTTCCATGCCGAGAATGCGGATCGCCTCCAGAATGCGCAGCGCGCCGAGGCCGTCTGCATTGGCCGTGTACTCCGGCTCGTCGAACGACACATGAACGTGGCTTTGCGCCGCCAGGTTATAGATTTCGTCGGGCTCGGTGGCTTGAATCACGCGCAGCAGGCTCGCCGAATCCGTCAGATCGCCGTGATACAACGCGAGCCGCTCGCCGCTTTCATGCGGATCGCGATAGAGATGATCGATGCGGTCCGTATTGAAGAGCGACGTGCGGCGCTTCAGACCATGCACGGCGTAGCCTTTGTCGAGCAGCAGCTCCGCCAGATACGAACCGTCCTGCCCGGTGATACCGGTAATCAACGCGACCTTTTGGTTCATCGCCAATGTCCTCTTTGTGGTGTGGCCACGCCGCTTCCGATGCGGCGCGGTGGGTTTCGTCCGCCGATCTCACTCGGCGATACTTTCGTAACCGTAGTAGCCCCCGTTGTACGAGCCGCCCAACATCGGCACGGCCGGTGGAACGTCGGTAAGCAAGACGCCTTGCAGGTTCACGCCGCCTGTCTCGAGGCGCTTGGCCGTCTCGGTGATCTCCGCGATCGGATGCCGTCCGTAACGCACGACGAGCAATGACGTGCCGGCGTATTTGCCGATCACCGTCGAATCCGTGACGGCAAGAACCGGAGGCGTGTCGATGATCACGAGGTCGTAATGCCGCGAGAGCGCGTCGAGCAGGTCGCGGAAGCGCTCGCTCATGAGCAGCTCCGACGGATGACTCGGCAGCGTGCCTTTCGTCAGCACGTCCAGCCCCGGCAGCACTTCGCGTTGGATGACGGAGGCCGGCTCGGCCCCGCGCAGCACGTCCGAGAGCCCCGGCTGATGGCGCACGCCGAAGTGCGAATGCACTTCGCCGCGCCGCATGTCGCCGTCGATCACGAGCACACGCTTGCCCGCCGATGCAACGAGCGCGGCGAGATTGACCGACAGGAACGACTTACCGGCGTCGGGACGCGAGCCCGTCAGCATGACGATGTTGTTGCGCGCTTGATCGAGCGAGAGCTGCAGCGTGGTACGCAGGCTGCGCACGCCTTCCACGGCGATATCCTGCGGCGATTGCGCCGCCAGCACGTGCAAGCCCTGCCGGCGCATCATCACGTTTTGCTGCAGACGCAGTTGCAAGCCGCTTCGCGGCACCACCGCGAACACCGGCACGCCGATCGCGTTCTCGATTTCATCGGCACGCTCCACGCCGCCGTAGAGCGCCTTCTTCACGAACGCGGCCACAATGCCGAGGAAGAGACCACCGCCGAAGCCGATCAGAATCACGATGTAGCGTTTCGGCCATACCGGCTGATCGGGTGTCTCCGCGAAGTCGACCACGCGCACGTTGCCGACCTGCCCCGCCTTCACGACTCGCAATTGCTGCGCGCTGTTGAGCAGGTTCGTATAGAGCTCCGTATCGACCCGCACATCGCGCAACAGACGCAATGCCGTCTGTTCGGTATCGGGCAATTGCGCGACATTCTTCGACATCTGCCCCTGCGAACCTTGCAACTGCGCGATCTGTGCATCGAGCGCGGCCACCGCCGGATGGCTCGCAGTGAAGCGCTGCGACAAATCGGCGCGCTGGCGCTGCAAGTCCGCCAGCTTCGTCTTGTTGTCGACGATCTGCTGCAGCAATAGCCGGCTTTCTTCGCTCAGATCGACGGTGCCGTGTGTGTTTCGGAAATTGTTGTAGCGCTGCTCCGCCGCATCGAGTTCATGGCGCAGCTGCGGCAGTTGCTCGTCGAGAAACGCGAGCGTGTGCTCGGCTTCCGCGGAGCGGCGATCGGCATCCTGCTTGATGAACTGACGCGCAATGCCATTGACGATATCGGCGGTCAACTGCGCATGCTCGCCTTGCAGCGTCACATTGATGACGCCCGATTGCAGTCCGGTCTCCGCAACGCGCAACGCTTTTTGCAAGTGCTCGACAGTATCGAGCGTCGACGCGCGCGTCAGATGAAACTGCGTGCCAGGCCGGGCCACGAGCTGATCGACGTGGACGAGCACGGTACCAGCCGCGGTCGCGGCTTTCACGTCTTCGCCGACACGTCCGCTCGCGACTGCAATACCGTCCTCGTCTTCGAGCGTGAACGTGCCGGACGGTCCTGCCACCAGCGTGAATGGCTTGCCGTACAGTGCCTTCGGCGTATCGAAGCGGGCGACGCCGATTTTCTCGTTGCCCCAGGCGAAACCGCCGAGGTCCATGAAAGGATCGAGCTTGACGCCCCACTTGCCCGTCGTCAGCGCGGCGAGGATCGAACCGATGACCGGCACGGTGCGCGGCTCCACAGTGGTATCGAGATGCAGATCGCGCACGGTCGCCTCGGTGACGAGGCGCGACTTCAGCAGCTCGATTTCGGCTGCCGTCGTCGCCTTGCGCGTGAACATCCGCGAGAGCGGCTCGATTTGCTGCTGCTGATTGCCGCCGCCTCCGTTCTCGCCGTTCTGGACGTCCTCGACCTGGATGACTGCATCGGCCTTGTAAACGGGCCGCGTCAGAAACGCGTAGCCCACCGAGACCAGCGTGACGGCCAGCGTGATCGTAGCGATCAGGCGCCAGTTGCCGGCGATGGCCTGAAGATAATCCGTCAGGCGCAATTCGTCGGCTGCCGTCACGTCGGTGTAGCGGTTTTCGAAATTCATAGCCATATCCGTTGCCCTGTTTGCGTACGTCCCGCCATGCCACAAACGCGCATGACGGGACGCATGGGTTGCACTACTTGGTCACGATGGCCGCCGTCAGCCCCGCGTTGATCGCCGGCAAGAGCAGATTCAGCACGCGGTTGAACTTGACGAGCCCACCGTTATCGACATAGACGACATCCTTTGGCTGCAGCGAGAACTGATTCGCGAGCACCATCGAGACGGGCGTCGTCGCGTCGAGGTGGAAAATCTGCGGCTGCTCGCCTGCCGGCCCCGTCCGGATGACGAACAGCTCCTTGGCCTTGGCAGTGTTCGGATTGATGCTGCCGGCTTCCGAGAGCGCCTGGGCGAGCGTGAGCCTGCCGTTGCGCATCGGCAAAACGGTCGCGGGTTTGTTGACCTCGCCCATCACGAAGATGCCGTGCTCGTCGCGCGAACCCACCCGGACCATGTCTCCGGGCTTCAGGATCAGATCGTTGGGGTTGTGCCCGCTCCTCACGATCTCGTTGAAGTTGATCGGATAGCTGGTGCCGCCGCGCACGAGCGTGACTTCACCCTGATCGGCTGCACCGGTAAACCCACCGGCTCGGCCGATCGCCTGGGTGAGCGTCATGCCGATATCGTTGATCTGCTGGGCGCCGGGCTTGCCGACTTCGCCGTCGACATAAATCTGCGACGCACGGAACGATGTGATGCGCACCGTCACCTCGGGGCTCTTATAGACCCTGCTGATACGTGAGACGATCTTGCGCCGGATCGTCTCGATGCTATCGCCGGCCACATGCACCGTGCCCGCATAGGGGAACTGGATGTTGCCCGCTTCATCGACGACGAAACCCGGTGCCGCGTCCGCATCGCGTGTCGTCGCGGCGGGCTGGCCCAGCGCGGCCGCAAGTTCCGGGTGATCCCAGACGGTGATCTGCAGCACGTCGCCCGGCCCGACGGTATACGCGGTCGACTTGCCGAACAGACTCATCACATCGGACGGGAGCTTTTGCTGACTTGCCTGCGTACCCATCTGCCGAATCAACGCAAGATTGATGTCGGTGATCGGAATCTGCGTCTTTTGCACGGGTTCCTTGCTGTACTCGCCGCCCGTCTCGTCGACGGTCGCCGGCGTATCCATGCGCTGGCCGGGCACGACGGAGCACGCCCCAAGCGTGCCCGCCAGCGCGATGAATCCAACCATTACATATGCGCGAACGCGCGCGTCCGAATAGCACATGACCCTTCCCTCCCGTGCCGGTTGTTGGTTATGGCGAGCGCCGGCAACATGCCGGCGCAAACGCCGCTCTTGATCGACCGTCAATATGCGTTGGTATGCATGAGTCCCTTCACGACGGTCGCGGCGATGATTCGCATGTCCAGTGCGAAAGACCAGTTGCCGAGGTAATACAAATCGTGCGCGACGCGACGCTCCATTTTTTCGATGCGATCGGTCTCGCCGCGGTAGCCGTTGATCTGGGCCCATCCCGTGATACCGGGCTTGATCCGGTAGCGGTGGATGTAGCCCGCAACGACTTTTTGGTACAGGTCGTCATGTTCGAGTGCATGCGGCCTCGGTCCGACGACAGACATGTCGCCTTTCAACACATTGAAGAACTGCGGCAGCTCGTCCAGGCTCGTGCGCCGCAAGAAGGCACCGACACGGGTCACGCGCGGATCGTGCCGCACCGCCTGCTTGACGACACCGGGTTTCGCGTCGTGCAGCCGCATCGAGCGGAATTTGTAGATCGTGAAAACGCGCCCGTCAGCGCCCTTGCGCTTTTGCCGGAAGAACACCGGGCCGGGCGACGAGAGCTTCACGGCAATGGCAATGACGAGCAGCAGCGGCGCCAAGCCCACCAGCGCGCAAAGCGCGAACACGCGATCGAACATCTCCTTTTTCAACATCGCGCTCGGCGAGAGCGGCGAGGCCATCAGATTGATCGCGGGCACGCCCAGCAGATCGATGATGCCGCTCGTGTCGAACAATGCGAGCGAGCGGACATCGGGCATGAAACGAATGTTGATGAGGTCTTCGTGGAACTCGCGCACCACACGCAAAATCGTGCGCTCCTCCGATAACGGCAAGACGAGCCAGAGTTCGTGAAGATCGCTCGCGCGCACGTACTTCGCGAACGAGTCGAAATCGTCGAAACGCTCGACTCGCGGCTCGGTATGGTCCAGCATGGCCAGTTCGTGTCGAGGATCGCCGTTCGGCAGATAGACGGCCGTCGCGCGAAAGCCTGTCGCCGGTGCCGCTTCGATCCGTTGCAAGATCCGGTCGCAGTGCGTGCCACATCCGACGAGCGCGACTTGGTGCAGATTCAAGCCGGCGTGGCGCAGCCGCGCGAGCACGGCATGCGTGGCGAGACGATAGGCGATCAGGCCGCCGCCGGCCAGGGCGCTCCAGTAAGCGAACCACAGGCGCGAGATGAAATCGATCTGGCGAAGCGAGAACATCACCATCAATGCGCAAGCCTGCACGACGATCCACGCGAGCGCGACCTGACCCGCCAATACGCGCTTGGAACGGCCTCGCCACGACTCGTAGACACCGAACACGGGAAAGAGCACGAGTGCAAAAGCCGCGGTATAGAGCGCAAACGCGTCGGCAAACCCGCTTTGCGCCCAATCCTCGAACCGCAAGTGCGACGCCAGCACCGCCGCCGCGATGATGATCGCAACGTCGCACAATCGTGCAATGAGGCCTTGGAAGTCACGCATGTTCGTTTCTCCGCGAGCATTGGGCGGCCGTCAGGACGCCAGACCCTTGCCGTTGCCGCGGTGGCCGTTACCGGGGCGGTCGCTGCCGGGTGAGTCGCCGGCATGGCCGTGGCCGTTGCCGGCACCATTGCCACTACCGTTGCTCGCGTGGGTCGGCTTGTTCGCACTGCTTGCATCGGCATTTGCATCGGCCGGTGCGCATCGTCCGTACTTGTCGTCGAAGCGCACGATGTCGTCTTCGCCGAGGTAGGCGCCCGATTGCACCTCGATGATTTCGAGCGGCACTTTGCCCGGGTTGTCGAGGCGGTGGCGCACGCCGAGCGGAATGAACGTCGATTCGTTCTCGCTCAACAAGAACTGCTCGTCGCCGCGCGTCACGAGCGCGGTGCCGCGTACGACGATCCAATGTTCGGCGCGGTGGTGGTGCATCTGCAGCGATAGCCGCGCGCCCGGCGAGACGACGATGCGCTTGACCTGAAAGCGGTCGCCGTGATCGATCGAATCGTAAAAGCCCCACGGACGCCGCACCTTCCGATGCGCATCGGCCTCCGGTGCATGCTCGGCCTTGATGCGCGTGACGAGTCCCTTGACGCGCTGCACGTGCGAACGATCGGCTACCAGCACGGCGTCGGGCGTCTCCACGACAACGATATTGCTCGTCCCGACACATGCCACGAGCCGGCCCTGCGAATGCGCATAGGTCGATGTCGCCCCTTCGAACACGACGCGGCCGCGCGCCACGTTGCCTTGCGCGTCTTTCTCGAGTGCATCCCAGACGGCATCCCACGAACCAAGATCGGACCAGCCCGCGTTGAGCGGCACGACGACGCCTTCGCACGGTGCGTCGGCGCCGCCCAGCCGCTCCATCACCGCGTAGTCGATCGAATCGGCCGGCGTCTGGGCGAAAGCTTGCTCGCCGGGCGTGAAGTGCGCATCGTGCGTCGTGCCGCTCGCGAATGCGGCAAGACAGGCATCGTGCATCGCGGGCTGCAATGCGCGCAGCGTGGCAAGCCATACCGATGCGCGCATCACGAAGATGCCGCTGTTCCACCAATAGGTGCCCGCGGCAAGATACTGCGCGGCGAGTTCGGCTGCCGGCTTCTCGACGAAGCCGCCGATATGATGTGCGCCGTCGCCGAACGCCTCGCCGATGCGGATATAGCCGAAGCCCGTATCGGGCCGCGTCGGCGGCACGCCGAGCGTCGCGATGGCGCCGCGCTGCGCGTAGCGCGCGGCGAGTTCGATCGACGATTGCAGCGCAGCCACATCGGTGATCGAATGATCCGACGGCATCACCACGAGAATGGCATCGTCGCCGTGAGCGCAGGTGAGCGCGGCGGCCATCGTCAACGCGGGCGCGGTATCGCGCCGCGCCGGCTCGACGATGAGCTGCGGAACGACGCCGCTCTCGCGCAGTTGCTCGTCGATGATGAAGCAGTGTTCGCCGCCACAGACGACGATGGGCGATTCCGCCATTTCCCAGGCATCGGGAAAGCCGTCGAGGCGGCGCACCGTCGACTGCAACAGGGTGTCCTCACCGACCACATCGATGAGCTGCTTCGGATAATGTTCGCGCGACATCGGCCACAAACGCGTGCCCGAGCCGCCCGCCAGCACGACGGGGACGATCCGCCGGCACGGCGTGCGCTCGCGCGCGAGTCGGGGGCCCAGCGCGGCAATCGGTCCAGGAGTGGACAACCCGGCAACCCCACCGTCATATCGTTGTTCGTGAGTTCTCATGCCATGCTCCTCTCAACCGCCCACGTCGCGGCGGCTTTGCATGCGGAACTCGGTCGGCGAAATCATCATGCGTTTGCGGAAAATCTTCGCGAGTCGATCGCCGTTACCCATGCCGCTGCGGCGCGCGATCTTGTCGACGGGCAGCTCGGAGTCGATCAGCAAGCTGCAGGTGATCGCGAGGCGCGCCTGCAACAGATAATCCGAGGGCGTCATGCCGAGCTCGAGCTTGAAGCGGCGCAGGAAGTTGCGCTCGCTCATCGCCGCAACCTGCGCGGCGTCCGCAATCGAGATCGGCCGTTCGCAGTTGTCCTGCAACCAGCGCGCGGCCGCACGAATCTTGTCGCCCGCGCTGGCGGCACCGGCATCCCCGAGAATCGGCACGAAGCGCGCGCTCGAGCCCGGCATCAGCCGTTCGGCGACGCTGCGCGCGATATCGAGGCCAAGATCGCGCTTGACCATCGTCAGCGCGCCTTTCATCGGCGCGAGCCGGTCGCCTGTGTCCGCAATGGGCGCATCTCGGCCGGCCTGTTTCAAATAGGAACTGAACTGGTACTCGCTGTCCCGATTGCCGATCCCCGCCGCCTCGAGCAGCAAGTGCCCTTCGTCGATGGAGCGCACGTTCGCGGTCTTGACCTGCACGCGGCGCAGCCAGCCGATCAGCCGCTCGTCATGCGCCGCCGCCGTTGCGCCTCTGCCGCCCGCGACGAAGAGCGCGTCGAAGCCACTGAAATGGCGCGCGTCGAGCCCGTCGGTCCACACGCGCACCGACGACGAGCAGGTCACATTGCCACCGCCCGCGGAGAGAAACGTCACGTCATAGACCCATTCGTCGCTGGAACGCGTGCCGACAATCTCATTGGCCATATGGAAGACTTCGGCAACGAGCCCTGTGCCGAGGAGCGAAAAACCGTCGAACAGAACGATCGCGATCCGGCGCGTGGCGGTGCGGGCAGCGCTCGTCTGCGACGCACGCAACCAACCCATCACGGCGGGTTCGATACTCGCGTAAGGCATGGTATTTCCCTCAATATTCGTTGCCTGCATATTGGTATCCATTTTTCGTCAATTTGCTGTGAATCATAGACAGCAGGTATCTCCGTGGCGGATTACGTGACGTAATCGGACGGCATCTTGGCGGTGCTGTTCTGTCCGATGTCGTTCGAATCCTCTGTCCATTTCTGCCATTGCCGAAATACTTCTGGACCAATCAGACAAATCCGATTAATTTCCGAATCCGTTGCACATCATTGGCTAAAAACGCCCGCACGCGCCGGCGCAACCCTTGCCGGCGTCGACCCGCCCGAAATCGAGCGAGGCCGGGTCTCCTTGTGGCTGAATGAACTGCTGGATTCGGCCTCGTTCGAGCCGATAGAACCGAGCGCAGTGACGGTTACGCCTTCGCGGCAATGAGGACCCGCCGGACTTGCTCCGCTGTTCAGGCGAAAGCAAGCCTTCAAGGCACTTCCGAACAAACGCACGATTGGGAAGATAGTCGGAGTCGCGCCGGGCATATGTGGCGCAAGCCACATTGGCGCATAACGCCTGAAAGTCGAATCGGTAGATTAAGGCGCCATCGTTCTCGCTTTCCTATTTTGTAATACGAATCAATGCCTATACCCCTCACTTGATGTTTCATTTATGATCGATTTAATGAAGCCATCGATATCCCACTATTTGCGATATCCATGTTCTTCATTTGGCAGTCATAAATTCTCTCATTAATCTGCGTAATAAATTCGCTTATGTCGAATGCGTGGAACGCGACGCTCGCCAGAACCAGTACCCAGCGGCTGCAATGGCAGGAACCATGCGGCTGCGCAGGCATTGAAGCTCACGCCGGCACGAAACTGCGGCTGTCTCTCACGATCGGCAAAGATTGCGCTGCCTGTCTGCGGCCCGCAGCGCGACTGATACAGATCTGCAACGTCGCCGCATCGTCGTCCGCCGCAACCCGTAGCGGCAGCCGACGCCAGGGCCCGTCTCGATCCGCCAGCAAGCGCTGCGCAAATCGACTAGATGTTTCACTCCCGATAATTACCGAAACCGGGTAGTCTCTGGGCCAACGAATCGTCGGCCAGCTGGGTTTCGTCAGACGCGAACGTTTGCACATCGCCCCCTAGGCGTCGCTCGATTCTTCATACGCCTGGCGTCACGAGCCGTTCCGGCAAGCCGCGTCTTGCGGCCAAGGTCCCGCCCCAGTGGCAGACCTTCTTCGTGCCGAATCGACACATCGCGTCATTCCCTTTGGTTCAGCTGCCTCCGGCAGCCCCGTTCATCGCTCTTGCGATGCGGGACATCCTGCGTTCGTCCTTTTTGGGGCGCGGGTTTTTTCATACCGTACGAATGAAGACGAAAACCAATACGCCGCTCAAGCGCGCACAGCATCCCATCGCCCCCCTGCTCTCCGAGCGTCCCGCCTTTCCGACACCCCCCTTTGCATTGCCCGCCGCCATCGGATGCGCGGTGCTCGCGCTCGCCGCATGCGGCGGTGGTGGGGGCGGCGCGAGCACGGTCGGGGGCGCTTCGAACGCAAGCCAAGCCGGCCAAACGAACACGGCCGGGACCGCAATCGTCGCGGCCGGCGGTCAAACCCTGACTTGCGGACCGGTTTCGCGCCCGACAAGCGCAGCATCCTCGAGCGGCGATGCAGTGGAAGCCGACACACCGGGCAGCGACGGCTCGCGCATGTTCACGCCCGGCAGCACGTTCAAACTCGCCTTCACGACGCGCACGGCGCAAGCCGATACGCTTGCCTGGCAAGTCCGCGACGATTGGAACGTCGTACGCGCGAGCGGCAGCTTTGCCGTGCAAGGCGGCGCAAACACGGTGACGCTCGATTGCTCCTCGACGATTGCCGGCTATTTCGCCGTATCGGCCTCGCTCGCGTCGAACGGCACGCAGCTGCAATCGCGCGGCACACGTCCGGCCGGTATCGCCACGTTCGGGGTAGTGCCCGAAGTATCGGCCGCGCTGCCGGCACCCAGCTTCGCGAGCGAAGATCAGCACCGCTTCGGCGGCCAGGGCGCCAACTATCTCGTGGCTGGCACAACTTGCTGCAGCGGCGACGGCTATCGGCCGCTCTACACCGACCTCGGCCTCTCCTGGGTCAACGACAACCGCAACTGGTACATGGAAGAGCCGAACGGCCCCAACACGTTTGCGCCCGGTACCGGGACGCTCGCGCCGTATTTCCGCGCGGGCGACATCATGCGGCTCATCCAGCTCGATGGCGTTCCCGCCTGGGCGAGCCCGACGGGCGCGCAAACGGAAGGTTATGCGCCAACGTCGCTGACGGCCTTTCAGGACTACGCGAGCCGCGTGGGGACCGATTCCGCGATGATTCGCGCCGCGTTCTTCCCGCATGCGGCGAAGAACTATTACCAGATCACGTGGGAACCCGATGGGGGCGGTCCGACCCAGTGGCGCGACAGCGACGCCAATTTCGTCGCGATGTACCGCGCCGCCTATACGGGTCTTCATTCGACGGATCCGAACGCTGTCGTGATGGGCGTGACAGCCGCGCTCATCCGGACAAACTCTCAGTGGCTCGCGCGCCTCGCGCCGCTCGGCCTCGGGCAATATCTCGACGGACTGACGATTCACGGCTATTCCGGCTCGGGCACGTCACCATCGCATCCGCCCGAGCGGCTTGCTACCGATCCCGATCCCGCCACCGCAGCGAACGCGATGCCCGCATCGATGCGCGAGCTGCGTAGCGCGATGGCTCAGTATCTGAAACCCGGGGCCAAGCTGTTTGCGACGGAAACGGGCGTCAGCTACGACGACGGCACCTCCTACGGCGCCAACTACCCGACGCAGAACGTGCTCTTCGCTCACGGAGCGGTTGTCGCGCGCGCGCAGTTGATCCTGCTCGGCGAGGGTGCCGACATGAGCTACCTCTTCTATTCGTCGGACACACCGGACACCCCGCCGGGTTACGGCCTCTTCTTCGATCTGTCCAACCCCAAGGGCAGCTACGGCTCGAACAACATCAGCCCGAAGCCGGCAGCCATGGCCGTTGCCGCGATGACCCGCATCGTCGATGGCACCACGACGCTCGGTTACCTCAACGATGTGCCCGCCGGCGTCTACGGTTATGCGTTCCAACGCTTGAACGGCGGCAAGATCGTCACCGCCTTGTGGACGCACAACAATGCCGTATGGAGCGCGTCGGCAGGTTTCAGCGCGACCTATAGCGTGCCCTACTCGCTCAAGGTCGACGACGATGGCACCTCGGGCAACGTCACCGTGCTCGACGCCATGGGCAATGCCGCATCCATGCCCTACAGCAACGGTCGCATCGCGCTCTCGCTTGGCGAATCGCCGATTTACGTCGTCTCCTCGAACCGCAACGCC
>CBJLAJ010000127.1:0-15528 GCA_966421005.1 uncultured Paraburkholderia sp. | reverse complement strand
GGAATTGTGCGTGCAGAGAATGAGTACGTTCGTGGTCATGGTGTTGTCTGTGGGCGATCCCTGCGTGAACTTTGCGATTTCAACGCGCGGCACGAAGGCCGGCGTGGACCACCTCGGCTTCCAGGTGGACGACGCGGCCGAGCTTGTTGGTGTGAAACCGCTTCATGGTGGTTCTCCGTCAGCATTTGCACGAGCCCGCGCCAAGTTCGAGGCAAGCCTGCCCCTGACAGCAGTTCTCGGTCAGAAAACCAAGCACCGCGCTCATCTGGTCATAGTCAGCGCGATAGATCAGGCTGCGCCCGTCGCGCTCCTGCGTGACGAGCCCCGCGTGCATCAGCTCCTTCAAGTGAAAGGAAAGCGTCGCGTTGGGAACTTCGAGCTGTTCTGCCATCGTCCCCGGCGTCAGCCCGGCTGGGCCCGCGACGACCAGCATGCGGAACACACGGAGGCGTAGCTCGTGGGCGAGCGCCGCTAGGGCGCGGATAACGACTTTATCTTCCATATTTCCAATATATTCAAAATATCAAAGACAAGCAAGGCGGAGGCACCCGGAGAGCGAGGTCAGCCGCGCCAACCTCGGGAAGGGTTCTCATGGGAGAAGCTCGGGCGACTGCGATCGAGACGAACGCAAAGCGCCTCACATATGCCCATAACCCGCATCGCTGCGCACCTTGCCGCGGAACACCCAATACGACCAGCAGACATAAAGCATCAGCACCGGCAACAGAAACGCCGTGCCGATGATCAGGAACTCATGCGACATAGGCCCGGCCGCGGCATCGCGCCACGTGACCGAAGGCGGCGCCACATAAGGCCAGAGGCTGATCACCAGTCCGGAAAACGAGAGAAAGAACAGGCCGATCGAACAGAGAAACGGCAGTGCATCGCGCCGCGCGCGCAAGGACCAGATGAGGAGCACGGCCAGCATGATGGTGAGCATCGGCACCGGCGAGAAGAACAGCAGGTTCGGCCACGAAAACCACCGTGTCGCAATGCGCGGGTCCGTAAGCGGCGTCCATACGCTCACCACGATGATGAACGCGAACACGCCGATCACTGCGCGGCTCGCTACTCGACGCGCCCACTCCTGAACCTCCCCGCCTGTCTTGAGCACGAGCCACGTCGCGCCAAGCAGCACATATCCCGCAATGAGCCCAATGCCCGTGACGAGCGGAAACGGAGCCACCCAATCCCAACTGGTCCCCGCGTACTGGCCGTTCACCGCAGGAAAACCATGCACGAACATGCCGGCCACCACGCCCTGCGCGAAGGTCGCCACGAGCGAACCATACGCGAAAGCTCCGTTCCACGCGTGCTTGTGCGATCCCGGGATGTCACGGAACTCGAAGGCGACGCCGCGAAACAGGAGCCCCAGCAACATTACCGCGATCGGAAAATAGACGGCTGGCACGATGATGGCAAACGCCACCGGAAAGGCTGCGAGCAGCGCCGTGCCACCCAGCACCAACCACGTCTCGTTGAAGTCCCACACGGGCGCCACCGACGCAACCATGAGATCGCGGTCCGTTTCGTCGTGACGCAGAAGAAGCAGCATGCCGACGCCCAAATCGAAGCCGTCGAGCAACACGTACATCAATACGCCGAGGGCGAGAATACCGGCCCACAGGGGGATGAGATCGAGTTGCTGCATGATTAGGCTCTCCGTTTAACTTTGAGCGCGTTCGTAGCGGCGTGCAGTAGGCGTGCACATGCAATGGCGCGCCCGCCTGCCGCCTACTCGTCGCGCCGCATGTTGGCGTCCAAAGGCAACGGCGGCGTAGAGGGCCTGTCCGATACCGCCGAGAGCGGTCGCGCCGCGCGGCGGCCCGCGCGGGCAGTTTGCGTGTCGGCACCGTCCGCCGGGGCCTCGCCGGGTCCGATATCGATGAGCCGCCGCAGCAGGATGAACCCGGAACCGAAGATCAAGATGTAGCAGATCACGTATGCGGCAAGCGACAGTGCCACATTCGCAGTAGTGAGCGAAGGCGATACGGAATCCGCCGTGCGCATGAGTCCATAGACCGTCCACGGTTGGCGGCCCGCTTCAGTCGTCGTCCATCCGGCGAGTACAGCGATGAAGCCCAACGGCATCGCGAGGCGGCACGTCGCGAGCCAACCACGCCGTGTATAGAGACGCCGTCCCCGCCATAGCATCAGCCCGCGCACGACGATGCCCAACATGATGACAGCGACCAGCACCATGAGATGGAACGCAAAGAACACGATCGGCACGACAGGCCGGTCTGCGCGCGGCCAGTCCTTCAGGCCGTGCACGAGACCGTTGAGGTCGTGCGTGAGGTAAAGGCTGCCCAGCTTCGGAATGGCGACTTCGAAACGGTTCGTTTCCGCATCTTCATCGGGAATCGCAAAGAGCGTGGCGCGCACGCCGCGGCCCGTTTCCCATAGCCCTTCCATCGCGGCCAGTTTGGCTGGCTGGTACTTGAGTGTGTTCAAACCGTGCGCGTCGCCCAGCACCACCTGCACGGGCACCATGATGGCGAGAAAGAAAAGCGACATCTTCACCATGACGCGGCTTTCCTCCTGCGCGCGACCCTTGAGCAGATAGTGCGCACCCACGCCGAGTATCACAAACGCTGTCGTCACGAGAAACGCCGTGACGGTATGCGCGAGCCGAAATGGGAACGACGGGTTGAAGATGACATCGACCATGCTGCGCGGATAGAACCGCCCATCGACGATCGTATAGCCCGAGGGCGTCTGCATCCAGCTGTTCACGGCCAGAATCCAGAACGACGAGAGCAAGGTGCCGAGCGCGACGAAGATCGCAGACATCGCATGTGCCCAGCGGGGCACGAGTTTTCTGCCGAACAGCAGGACGCCAAGAAATGCCGACTCGAGAAAGAACGCGACGAGCACTTCGTACGCCATCAGTGAGCCGATCGTATTCGCCGTGGCGGTCACGAAGCGGCTCCAGTTGGTGCCGAACTGGAATGGCATGACGATGCCCGACACCACCCCCATGCCGAATGACACCGCGAAGACGCGCAGCCAGAACGCCGAGAGGCGCCGGTATACGTCACGCCCGGTCGCCCACCAGAGGACCTCGAGTGTCGCGATATAGCACGAAAGGCCCACGGTGAAGGCCGGTAGCAAAATGTGCAGTGCGATCACCCACGCGAACTGAACCCGCGAGAGCAAAAGGGCCGTGACGTGCATGAGCGTTCCGGGTCGGGGTAAGGACGGCGATGGCCTCGGTCGCAAATGTGATGCCTGGCCATCAGACGCCGGCGCCATTTCCCGCGATGAGCGAGCTTGATAGGGCGTCGCTGATTCGCCGTCGGCCGCGTGCAAGCGCGGTGCCGATGTAAAAAAAGTCGGACCGGCTTGCAACAAGTGCTATGGCCCGGATGCACCGACGTTCGACAAGGGACAAGAAGCCATCTCCCGCGCGCGAGATGGCTCAACCGGTGGCACGGCCGGCGTCACAGCGCATTACGTTTGACGATCATCCATTCGTTTGTTCCACGCGGGCGAAGGTCATTGAGACGCGCGATGTATGCATCCGATGCCGACTTATCGTGCTTCACGTAGCGCTCGTAGGCGGCAGCTGCAAACCAGGTCTCTGCAAGCGCGTTTTCTATTGCGGCGCGGTCCCCAAGCATAACTATGTGCGCATAGACGTTCGCGACCGTGCCGCGCCCCTGCCAATACAACAACAGGCTGCGCCGATAATCGCCGAAGATCGGTGCCGAAGCATGCTGAATATAATCTTCAAAAAACGCGTTGTCGGGTACCGATCCCGCGCTCTTGGCGCGAATATACAGGTAGAGCAGGGCCATATAGTCTTCATTGACCCGGTCCATTCCCGTGGCGGCATCGACCAAAGCGTCGATCGCACGGTTCCAGTTCCGTCGCAGCAGGTACGCATAGACCGCCCCACCCGAAACCTCCCGGTAATTTGCAAAGATTTCGGCTGGATTTGCTGACGCCGCAGCCTCCCTTTTTGCCCTCATGCGTAGCGGTTGTGCCAGAGCCAACGCTTCATCGATACGACCGAGCGAAACCAGCGTAACGACTTTCGACTGAGCGTATGAAGGAGAGTCAGGAGCAAGCGCCAGTGCCTTATTGATAGCTCTCAAGGCATCGATGCTTCGTCCCATCCCATCGAAATAGACCGAAATGTTGTGGTAAGCGTCCGCCTTCTCTTGCGGTGTGGTTGCCGATCGTAATGCAGCTTGCGCCTCGGCGAGCATTTTGGCTTGAGCGTCGCGCAACGGGTGGGTATCGCCGAAAGGCCGAAGTCGTTCACGAGCGGCATCGATACCGAGCGACTCCAGCTTGATTCGTATCGCCGGGTCCATGGGCCGCTCTTTCGTCGGCTCCGGCGCCCAGCGAGCGAACTGCTGGTAATCAGCATACGCGCCAGCGCTATCGCCGATTGCATCGCGTGCCTGGGCACGGCCCAGATAAGCATCGGCTCGTGCAGGCTGCAACGGGATTCCACGAGCAAACGCTTCAATCGCCTCCCGCTGGCGCCCCATGCCGAGAAGCGTCCAGCCGCGCTCGTCGAAGAACACCGCACCGACTTTTTCGCTTAGATCATTCGCGTCCTCGTGCCTCGCCTCGAGCTTATCGAGAGTCGCTAACGCCTCGGCGAACCGCTTGTTCAGCCGATAAAGATACGCGAGGTCGACTAGCTGCGAGTCGCCCGGAGCAGGAGACAGATCGACAGCGGCAATCTGCGCATCGAGCGCAGCATGGATATCCTGATGGCCAATCTCCAGAATCGTCAGCAACTCCAGAAACTGGATCCGCACTGAACCGGGCAGGTCGTGCGACTCGAGGCACGCTTTCGTGAACCGGATGGCCTCTTCGGCATGCAAGGCACGGGCCTCCTCGCTGCCTCGGCGGCAAGACAACATTACATCGGGCGGCAAGCCGTTGGCGTGTGGCATCTGGAAGCGCGCACGGCGTTCGTTCGCAGTCGATATCGCAGACGTGTCATGCGCGCAGGCGCTTATCCCGAGCGCAATCAGGATCGCTATCAAAAAGCGAGTGAAGTAGTTGTCCATTCTTCTGTGTGGAAGTCGGAAAGTGGTTTTTTATTGCTCTATTACAAGGCGTTCCTGCTGAATATCGGCAGTCTCGAGAAGATCTTGAAATGGCTTTGTAGGCCGTCTTCGATCTTCCCACCTGATTCACGATTGCACTCGATGACGATTTGCTCGCCAAGGCACGGGCACTGGAGCAACGACCAAAAAGATTCTTCCAACCCTGACCGGCCTCAAGTTTCCGCCGCAATGGCCGTTAAGGCAGACATCGCTTAGCGTCGGAGTCTGCTCCTTTGCGTTCCCGGAGAGGACGAACGGCGCACCGGATTTCGATGATCGAAGCCCCGACATCCCATATCCCATGCGGGATTACGGGTTCGGTGCTTTGGCGAAAATCTCACGAATTCTAAAACCGTCGCCAACCCTCATCCGTCATGGAAAGCTACTATCCCGCAGGTCCTCTCGACGTGCCCGCCGGTTTCACGCGGCCTAATGGGTCTTATAAGCGCAAAGCCTGGCTGGCGGTAGCCGGATTGATCGCATTCATCGTGCTGTACCTTGCATTGACGGTCCGGTTTGCGATGACGGGCGTCAATCGCTTACTGGCACTCAACACGCATTCGAGCCCCGTCGATATGCTCGTCTGTGCGTGCAGCCTGTTTTTGACAGTATTCCTGGTCAAGGCGCTTTTCTTCATCAAGAAGGGCAAATATGCTGGCGTAGTTGAACTGAATCGCACGGAGCAACCCGCCCTGTTCGCGTTTCTCGATCAGGTGGCGGACGACGCCGGCGCACCCCGGCCGCACAAGGTGTTTTTGAGCAGTCGGGTCAATGCGGCAGTGTTCTATGACCTGTCGCTCGTCAACCTCGTGTTCCCGTCGCGCAAGAACCTCGAGATCGGCCTCGGACTGGTGAACATGCTCAACCTGAGCGAGTTCAAAGCCGTCTGTGCGCACGAGTTCGGACATTTCGCGCAGCGCTCCATGGCGCTGGGACGGTGGGTGTATACCACGCAACAGATTGCGGCCCATATTGTCGGCAAGCGCGATGCGCTGGATGGGTTCCTGCGGCGCCTGTCGCATTTCGACATTCGCATAGCGTGGATCGGCTGGGGACTTGGCATCATCGTCTGGGCGCTGCGCTCGATCGTCGATACGGGCTTCCGGCTCGTGATGATCGTTCAGCGGGCGCTCTCGCGCGAGATGGAGATGCAGGCCGATCTGGTCGCCGTATCGCTCACCGGCAGCGATGCGCTGATCCACGCGCTCCACCAATTGCAGGTGGCCGACGATGCGTGGGAGCGTGCCGTGGGCTTCGTACGAGGCGAAGCCGGTGCCGAGCGCCCACCCCGCGACGTCTTCAGCGTGCAGCAGGCCATCGCCGCCCGGCTCGGACAGATCTACAACGACCCAGCTTACGGCCAGCGGCCACAAGTGCCCCTCACCGATTCCGCAGCGTTTCGCGTCTTCAAAGCGGAGCTTGCTCAGCCGCCGCGCATGTGGGCGACCCACCCTCAGAATCACGAGCGCGAAGAAAACGCCAAGCGCATCTACCTCTGTGCTCCGGAAGATACGCGCAGTGCGTGGACCCTTTTCGAGAACGCCGCGGCCTTGCGCGAACGGATGACTCGGGAGCTGATCGGCGAGACTCCGCACGCTGTCGTCGAGCCGGACGTCACCATGAAGCGGCTTGACGATCAATTCGCCATCGAGCAGCTCAAGCCGCACTACCGAGGCATCTATCTGGGTTTCCCGGTCATGCGCCACGCCGCACGCGTCGACGAGCTGTACGCTCCGATCTCGGCAGACGCAACGATCGATCCGGAAACGCTGTATCCGGCATCGATCAGTCAGGATCTCGAGGCACTGCGTGCAGCGGACCATGAGCATGCGCTACTGCGTTCCCTGCGCGATGGTGTGTACGTCCCCACCGATGGTGTGATTCGCCACCGCGGCCGCATCCTCAAGCGCAGCGAGCTGCAGCCGGCCATCGACGCGGTGGGCACCGAACGTGCTCAGATACGCGCGCGTTTGGCTGACGTACTCAAGCGTGCGCGCAGCGTGCATCTGGCCCATGCCGAGCAACTGTCGCCGCAATGGCATGCCTATCTGAAAGGAGTGTTGCACGTACTGCACTATGCGCATCACGCAGAGGCCGAACTGCGCGACACGCAAGCCGCGTTGGGGCGCTGCTGGCAACGTGTGACCGCAACCGGATCGGTCAACGCGCGCGGTGTGAAAGACGTCCTCGCCGCGGCCGAAACCGTGCACCGCGCACTGACCGAAATATTTTGCGCAAGAGCCCATGTTCAGCCGGGCGAACGGGTTTTGGCCGAACTCGGTTCCGAAACCTGGTCTGTCATGTTGGGTGGGCTGGACCTTCGCAACCCGGTGCGCGAGAACATCAACGATTGGCTGCGCATTGTGGATAGCTGGATCAATCATGCGGCCGGCTGCCTGTCGAGGCTCAGCCGCGTCGTCCTTGGTGAACTGCTGCGCACCGAGGCGAGTATCGCGGCAGCCACGCGTGGCGAGCCCCTGCCCGACGCGCCTGCCATGGCGCCTGCGGCGCCCTCTACCTACAGCACGCTCGTCATCGATGCCGAGCGCTTCCAGCGGGTGGAGCGTCCAGATTTCTGGGAGCGCTTCCGCTCGGCCAATGGGTTCGTCCCTGAGCTGGCCCGCGCTGCCACGGCCGTTGGCATCGTTGGCGCGGTGCTGCTATTTGGCTGGTCGATCGACGAAGCCACGGTAGTGGTCTACAACCCATTGGCGCGGCAGGTGGTGGCCACCATCGATGGCCATCGGCTCACACTCGCGCCCAACGCGCATGCAAGTGTCGACGTTCACGCTGGTCGTGAGATCGCTGTGGAGGCGCATGCGCAGGACGGCGATTCGATCGAAGCGTTCCGTGTTCCTATCGATCGCACCGAGAAGCACATGGTCTATACGGTGGCAAGCGCTGCACCCTTGCGTCGATGGACGGCGGTATACGGCCCCGGCAACGCAGCGCCTCCGGCGCTGTTGCCACCACAGCGATGGCAGCCCGCAAATACGGACGTGGTGTTTGCCGCGCCACCTACCAGCATTCAAACCAACGGTGGTGGCGGCATTCGCACCGTGCTGGAGGGCAGCGACGACATGACGCCTGGTGCGCTCGTCGAGCAGTTGAAGGACAAGGCCGCTGCAGCACCGATGCTGCTGTCGCATGTCCGATTCGATGCACCCGACAGCGCACATCTGGATGACTGGCTGAGCCTGGCCAGCGCCGCTCCCGGTTTCGATGCAGCCTTCGAGGCTCGCCGTGCGCGTTTCCCGATTGACGTAACGGCCATGCGGCTCGAACAGGACGCAACCAAGGGCACGGCTGCGCACGATGCCGTGTGTGCGCGGCAGCGGGCACGCGCCGAGAAGACACCTGACCAACCGGATCTCGCCTATCTCGTCACACGGTGCATGCCGGATGGCCCTGACCAGGACGCCGCATTCGACGCAGGGCATCGACGCTGGCCGCAGTCCCCGTGGTATGCCAATGCTGCCGGATGGAACGCCAGCCTACGCGGTCGATACGCCGAGGCGCTGGCCGACTACGAGGTGGCGTCGAGAAGCCCGGCTCTGCACGATGCCGCCGCCATCGAATTGCTGCGCATGGAGCGCCTCGTCGATCCGGAAGCTGCGAAGTCCCGGCAGGCGCTGCTCGCTCAGCAATCTCCCGCGGTGCGCAATGTGCTGATGTACGAGCCCGGGGAAACGTGGCCTGCCGACGCGTATCAGCCGATCATCCAGCTTGCTCGCGGCAGGCTCGACGATGCTGTCTCATCTTCCGTCGGCACGCCTACCCACGCACACGTGCTTAGGATGGCAGCGGCTTCATATGGTGCTTCGGCCGAACTGCGCTCGCGTGCGCAAAAGCTGGCTGCGGGCGAAGGCATCGACCCGTATACGGCAATACTGGCGCTTGCCATGGGCGTCCCTGCCAGCACGCCTGCTATCCAATCTTTCGAGACGATGCTGGCCAGGCAGTACGACATGCCAGATTTGCCGACCAAGGTGGGCCGTTTCCTCACGCTGGCTCGCCGCGGCGATGCAGCGGCCATACGTGTACTGGATGGTCTGCCCGTCAGTGTGCGCGCTCAAGCCCTCGTGGCAGGAATCTATGTGATGGGAGATCGCGCTCCGCAAGAATGGCGCACCTTTGCACGGCGGGCACTGTTTGCGGTCGAACGGCCCTATCTGGGGTAGTCGGCTGCCCGGCTCAAGGCAGCGCCTCGCCGCCGCGCGTATCGTTTTATCGAGGCCCAACTGCTGGCGCCGCCGGAGCACTTGAACCGCTGCGCTGTGCGGCGCGTAGCGATTTCAATTGCGTCGTCAGCCACTCCGCGCTCGTCTGTGCCGGCGTATCCCCGCACTGAACCAAATAGGGCTTCCCGCTCACGCTGCATTTGGCGCCATAGGGTTGTTGCAGACGCATGACGCCCTGCGCGGCGCGTAGGCGCTCGAGGATGTGGTCGGCCAGCAGCAGGTCGATCAACTCAGCGCAGGCGGGACCGACGCGTTTGGCTTGTTCGAGGCACCACTGCCGATCGTGAGCGACGCACGCGCCTCGGGCGGCAAATGATCGCGCACCGTGAGCCGATCGCCGGGACGACGGCCGCGTATATGCGAGGCGACCAGTCGGTAATCGTCGTAGATGGCGATGGAGGCGTCGGTCGCACGCAGCCACAACTGCTTGCCGACCAACACGAACGGCACGGAATACAAGATGCGCTGATGGGCGACGTGACAGTCTCGATGAACCGATACCTTGTGCCAGGTGCCCAGGTCGGGGGCGACGGCAGGCAGTTCGCGCATCAGTGGCCGCTCGATCTCGAACAATTCGAGCGGGACCTTGCGCGTGGTGCCGTGGATGCGACGTCCCGCCTCGTGCATGACCCAGTGGCGAGCCTGCTCGTTCAGATCGGTGAAGTCGCGGAACTGGCGCAGCGGCAAGAAGTTGCCCTTCACATATTTGACGCCGGCTTCCACGTTGCCCTTCTTGGGCGGATCCGCCGGCGGACAAGGATCGATCCGGAAACCGTATCCTTCGGCGCATTCGGCGTAGGCGCGTTGCACGACAGGGTCATAGGTGCAGGCCCGCGTGATGGCGCACTTGGGGTTGTCGATGATCACGCGCGTGCGTACGCCGCCGAACCATTCGAAGGCGCGGCGATGGCAACCCAGCCAAGTTGCAACAGTCTGGTCCCAGACGAACTCGACGTACTGATGTCGTGAGAAGGCGAGCGTCATCACGAACGCCCATGTGCGCGTGAACACGCCGTCGGCGTTGGGCAGCATCGGACCGGCGCCGAAATCCACTTGCGCGGCTTCGCCGGGCGCGAAACTTAGCGGTATGGTCGCATCGGGCGGACGATCCGCGTTGATCGAAACGATCATGCGATAAACCGACGAATAGCTGCCCGTATAGCCGTGCTCGCGCCGCAACGCCGCCAGAATGGCCGTGCCGGGCACTTGCTGCTCGATCCATGAGGCGATCAATGCGCGGTGGACCTCGAGCCCTGAGACAGTCGAGCTTGCCTTGTGCGGTGGCCCTAGCGCCGCGGCGATCTCGGCGTCATCGGGTAACGGCGCATCGGGCTTGAGCCAGCCGCGTTGTTCGGCTAACTCTCGCAGCGCGGCGAGCTTGCGCCGTCCCATGTAGCGACAGCGCGCCAGTTCGCGCTCGGAATCCCCGTGGCGCAGGCGCACGAGGACCTGTCGATATTGATGCATCTCGATTCTCCGTCGGCCCATCGCAGCCTCCCTGGGGGGATCACGCCCCACAAGGTAAGCCCGCAATGAGCATCACGATCGAGATGCTCGATTCTGCCCTGGCTCCTATATGCCGAAAACCAGCTGGCTCCTATATGCCGGAAACGAAGTGGCTCCTATATGCCGAAAACGCCCCGGCTCCTTTATGCCGGAAGCCCGGTGGCTCCTATATGGCGGAAGATGACACCGCCACGGTGCTCAAAGCGGCGACGGAGATCGCGCCGAAGCGGCGATACACGGCAGGCAAACAGGCCGGTCAGGTGCGTTTTCTGCGCCGCTATCTGCCCGAGTCCTTCGTGGACAAAGCCATTCGTAAATTCAACCAATTGCCGGCATAAGCAACCGAAGACGACGGAACGATTGCACCTGCGGTCCTCGCTGAACGCTTCGCCGATTATCCATAGATGGGTGGCAAAGTAAGTTCGCGAGGGCCAGCTAGCTGGGTAAAGCAGACCTTACAGAAAATCGTCCTTCGGCATGCGCTGCGTGTCATCTCCTCTGTCACATTGCTGTCGTTGCTGCGTCAAACGTGCGCCTGTTCGCTCTTTCGCTCGCTGGCCAGCGCGCACACGCAAATGGGCCTTCATCCGCTCGATCGCCAGCTCCGGCCTGAGCAGCACGCCACAGGCATCCGCCTTCCTGAACACCTGCGCGAAATGCAGGATCGAACGAGCCGACTCCATCCCGCCCGCCATCGAGAAATGGTCCTGATGTCCGTTCAACCAGGCGAGGAAGACGACGCCGGCCTTGTAGGATTGGGGCGGCGCGCGGAACAGCTCGCGCGACAGTGCCACGGTCGGCGCAATTGTGTCGCGGTAGGCCTCGGCTTCGCCTTTCGCGAGATGACTCAAGGCTTTTGCCGCGACCGGCGCAATCGGGTCGAAAATGCCGTGCAACGCATGCGAAATGCCCGTACCGTCGCCCGCAATCAGTTCCCCATAGTTGAAGTCGTCGCTGAAGAAGCGGGCACCGTCGATCATCGCCGCTTTCACGAGCTCATCCGGAAACGCGATATAGCACGCAGGGCGACCCGGATGCTGGAAGCACAGATAATCGACGTTGGCTTTCTTGCCCGCGTTCACGAACTCACCCTTCGCCCAGTCGCCCAAGCCACCGGTGCAATATTTTGCAACCGGTCGAACTGCGTCGGGGCAATGTCGAACCGATCATGTTGCCTATCGCACACCTTGTCAATTTGAAGCGGCTCGACATGCGTGACGGCGCGTTGCATCTTCATTTCAGTTGGGCATCTTGCACGCCCGCAATTTTGGGTCGTATCTGTGCCACACAGCCCATACGATTACCTGAGCGACGTGCTCGGGCATATCGACGACCACCCGATCAATCGGGATCGACGAATTGGCCCCATACAACTGGAAGCCCTCTGGCGTGGCTGGGCCGACATCGACCGCGGCGTCGACATCGTCCTTGCCGGTTGCGGGCTCGGCGACCCGGCACTGAACCGGGCTCGCGCATCAACTGGAGCGAAACGATGAGCAAAGCAAGCGTGGGCAAGACCGAACGCAAAATCTCCGGGACGGTCCTGGACTTCGGCGAGGCGCTTCTATCCGAAGCCATCACCGAAGAGACGCCCATCGCCGTGGTGCGCGAAATATACAAGTTGGTGGTGCTGGTGTGGAGAGAGCACGTCGCAGCCAACTCTCCTGGCTGAGGCCAGTCCGTACGACTGCATTTGACGAATAGGGCTCAGTGAGCGCGATCGCGCCTAGGTTCGAGGCCACAGAGGCTGAAAATGGCCTGGCGTGTGGAGGATATGCACGAGCGGGCCCTGCTGACCGAGGACGGGATGGGCGATGGCTTGGCCGTCAACTACCTCAATAGCTTGGATACGCATCTGCATATTGTGCGCAAGGTTGGCGCCGACGGCACTCGTGTCATAGAGATCAATCTGACCGTGTTGAGCGACTATGCCCGCCTGAGACAGATAGTTCCGCCACATTTGCGTCGCGGCCTCAAGCTCGGGCATCGATGTCTGCCCGTTGTCGGGTCTTCTGGTATTGCTCTGGAGTTGCAGCACAGTATCGATCAGGCAATTGAGTCCGCTGCCACTGGCGTAGCCCACGTTGACGTTGAGGTTCCGGAGCGCCTGATTGATAGGAACCACGGCTCCGGCAGGCAGCGGTTGCCCGGGCTGCAATGGGCCTTCGACCTCCGACGGCGTGTTCAGATCGAACCCCAGCCCGCCAGCGGAGCTGTGCGAAGTCAGTCCACTGAAACTCGGGAACGCACTAGGCGACATTGGCGAGAGATTGTACGGGGAAGGCGTGTGCGTAGGCATTTGCGCCCGCGACTGCACGCGCAGCGCGATGTTGGCATCAGCCGCCAGACGCAACTGGCCATCGAACGAATTCACTGCGGCTTGCCCCGCTTGGGTCAAGCCGGTGTCGGACTGCTCGTCGAGGAACACGCGCAGGTCGCGTTCGTCGGCGCCGGTGCTTCGCGCAACGTCTGCCACACTGACGTTCGGCCTGAACAGGTGCAAGGCATGGACGAACCGGTTGGGATCGATCCGGGCCATCGTCACTTCGGGCGCATCCGATGGCATGGTCCTCATTTGCCTCAAGATGCCTCGAATAGCGCCCGCGTTCTTGTGGCTCGTCTTCGTACCGTCGTCATAGAGGTCCACATCCGCTATCAACGAGTCGAAATCAGAATGGATCCGGGACGCGATGCTTCTCATCTTCCGGCTCTTGAGCCAGGCGCTGAACGAGCGAACACGGCCCGCGTAGCTGTCGTACTTGGTTTGGCCGACCCTGCTCCGTATGCGCTGGCCTGTCGCCTCGGCCTCAGCTTCCAATGCCCTGTTGCCCTGCGTCTGATATCGCTCGATCAGGCGCTGGTCCGCCTCCGGAATGCCCAAGGTATTGCGCTTCCTCTTGATGGTCACCGCCCCTGTCCGGTCAAACTCACGTAACTTGGCGAGCGCAGCGTTCAACTGACCGCCGTATGGCAGCCCCATGTTCGTGTACTGCTGCGCGAGGTGCGTCATCTGGTCGGAGTACAGCGCATCCGAATCGGCCAACCCGGACTGCCCCCATGCTGCAAGCTGCTCACTGAAGTTCAGCAAGGCTTGTCGATAGCCACTCTCGGTGTTGACTTTCGTTACGGGCATGGCGTGACTATGGGGCGCGTCACCACCAAAGGCCAAGTCCAGAAGCAGCCGATCCTCGTCCGGTACGATCTTGTCGTCTCTCCGGACCTCGCGCGGGGTGATCTGGGTCGTTCCATGCGTACTGGATTCAATGTCGCGAAGATGTTGCAGTGCGGAGGGGGCATTGTAATTTCCCCCGAGCCGAACAAACTTCTCCGCATCCAATTCCAAGTCCCGCGTGAACAGCCGGTCCCGCATGCCAGGCCTGTCGATCTGCCCCAGCCAGGCGCTGAACTCGCTGAGCGCCCGCACCGCGGTCTGCTTGGTCCTAAACTTAGCCCCGCCCGCCTTCAACCCGTCATGCGCGCGTCCGATGAGATCAAGGTCATCGTCGCAGGGATGGGGGTACAGCGCCAGGTCAGGGCGCGGAAGCGTCGTTTCTTCCGCTTGCATAATGGATCCAGCGAGGTATCGAGGGCGGGGCTGGACTTCCGGATCGGCCTCATCGCGAGCGCGGCGACGGCCAGGCGCCGGGTTCGCCCCGTCTCCTGAACTGCTGGCCCCGAGCACGCGCCCTAATGCGCGCCCGGCCCGCCCAAGCACGGTGCGCCGGCGACTTGGCGCGGCAGCACTGGAACTGCCCGCTTCAGCCTGGGTCGCCTGAGCGTCGAAATGCCACACTGCGCTGTCGCTCGTAAGCGCATGGGCAGGGCGATGCCCGTGCTCGATTCCCAGGTTACGCAGGCCCTGAAGCACTGCTGACGTGTGTCTGCCATCTGCAGAGGATGAGCCCGTTTGGTGCTCGGTTTCCGTATCGGGGTGCGCCACCGGCGCTTCCTCGCCGTACGTACCATGGAGTTGCGCATAGTACGCATTAGGATCAAATTCGAAGAAACTCATGATGTCTTGAGGCTTAATTCAATGGTCTGACCTCAGCGCGAGAAGCGGGATAATCAGCTATTTTTTCTATGCAAACATCGCGTATAGGCCAAATAAAACAGGCTCGTCACGCCGCAATAATTGCCTGTGACTATATCGCGTGAGTCATCCTTTTTTTTCGCGATCGAACGAACATGCGGGTAAAAGAACGAAGAACGTAAGCTCACTCAAAACAACGGCAGCCCCGCATCGCGTTTAACCTCGCGCAACGACAACACCGATTCGACGGACGTGACCTCGGGCAACGCGCGCAGAACGTCGCGCCCAAACGCGCCGTAATCCTCCAGATCCCAAGCCACCACCTGCAATTAATCGTCGGCGCTGCCCGATGTCAAACGAACTAAATCTATGTTTTCATCCATCGCCTGGCGAACGACAGAGGCCGGTTCCTCATCGACAACACCATCTCTACGTTGGACGCCTTAAAGCGACACTGATGACAGACAAAACGTTGCACACGAGGGATCGATTGTGGTCCCTCGATTGGCTCGTGGAATCTTGGTAGAAAATTGACGGAAGAGAGTGGCCGCCAGCGTAACGATTTCAACGGCCGCCATGCGACTGTCACCGGACGTCCTCGCCGGAATATCGAACGACGACAACGGGTCGAACAGCGACATCCGCCTTTGTCGGCGATCGGCCCAGATTGTGTCAAAAC